>NZ_JBNNWO010000036.1:0-32757 GCF_050281105.1 Methylobacterium sp. NPDC080182 | reverse complement strand
GTCGGTCCCATCTCCTTCAGGGCGGCCTCGATGCTGCGGGTGAGCCGCACCGTGTCGACGTCCGGCTGCTTCTCGACCGAGACGATGACCGCGGGTCGCGCCATGTAGCCGGCGTCGCCGCGCTTCACCTTCGCGGCGAACGAGACCTCGGCGACTTGCCTCAGGTAGACGGGCGCGTCGTTGACCGTCGCGACCACCAGGCTGCGCAGGTCGTCGAGGCTCATGGTCCGGCCGATGTTCCGGATCAGGTACTCGCGCGCGTTCTGGTCGGTGAAGCCGCCGCCGGCGTTGGTACCGAACTGGGCGAGCGCGGTTTCGAGCTGCGCGTTCGTGACGGCGAGCGCGCGCATGGCGGCCGGGTTCGGGCTGACGCGGAACTGGCGCACCTCGCCGCCGATGGGGATGACCTGCGCGACGCCCGGGATGTTCAGCAGCCGCGGCCGGATGGTGAAGTCGGCGACCTCGCGCACCTGCATCGGGCTCGCGGTGTCGCCCGTGACCGCCACCAGCAGGATCTGGCCCATGATCGAGGAGATCGGGCCCATCACCGGCGTGACGCCGCGCGGGAGCTGGTCCTGCACCAGGGCGAGGCGCTCCGCGACCTGCTGCCGGTTCCGGTAGATGTCCGTGCCCCAATCGAACTCGACGTAGGTGATGGACAGGCCCCCCCCGGAAACCGAGCGCACCCGGCTTACCCCGGGTAGGCCGTTCATCCGGGTCTCGATCGGATAGGTGACGAGTTGCTCGACCTCCTGGGGCGCGTACCCCTCGGCCTCCGTCATGATGGTGACGGTCGGCTTGTTGAGGTCGGGGAAGACATCGACCGGCAGCTTGGTCGCGGTGAAGGCGCCGTAGAGTACCAGCACCGCCGCGAGCGCGAGGACGAGCAGGCGATTGCGGACCGATTGTCCGACGAGGAAGGTGAACATCGGCGGATCCCTCAGCGGACCTGGTCGAGGAGTTCGGCGCCCTGCGTCACGACCCGCTTGCCGGGCCCGATCCCCTCCGCCACCAGCACCCGGCCGCCGTCGAGGGGCTCGACGCGGACCGGCCGCGCCTCGAAGCGCTCGGCGGTGGTGTGCTCGTAGACGACGTCCTGCCCGTTGCCGGCCCGCACGACCGCCGCGCGCGGCAGCGCCAGGCCGGCCTGCTCGGTGTCGGTCCTGGCCAGCACGGTGACGAACTGCCCGACCCGCAGGCCCGAGGCGTCACCTTGGACGGCGAACTGAACCGGAATGGCTTGGTTGCGGTCGGCGAGCCCCGAGCCCTGGTAGGCGAGCTTCAGGGTGCGTCCGTCGGCGAGCCGCGCGGTCGCGTCCTGCGCCGGGGTCAGGGCGTCGAAGCTGAGCGCCTCGACCCAGAGGCGGTTCGGGTCGACGATCTGGAAGACCATCTGCCCGGGACTGGCCATCTGGCCGGCCACGGCCGCGGCCTGCGCGACGACGCCGTCGACGGGGGCCACCAAGGGCTCGGGTTGCTGGCGGAATTTATCGAGGGCCGCACGGCGGTCCTGCAGGCCCTTAAGCTCGGCGACCGCGTCCTCAAGCTGGCTCTGAGGCACGGCCGCGGTCGTGGCAAGGCGCCTGTAGCGGTCGACCCGGCGCTCGACGATGGAGATCTGCTGGTCGAGGTCACCTTGCGTCTGACGCATGTCAGAGGCGTCGACCGCCTGGATCGGCGGCGTCACCGTGGCGAGCACGTCGCCCTTGCGCACCTTGGTGCCGAGGCGCGGGAACAGCCCCGAGGCCGGCGGCGCCAACCGCCCGCCGACAGAGGACTGCACGACGCCGCTGGCGTTGGGGTCCGGAATGATGCGTCCGGGCAGTTCGACCGTGCGGTGGAAGCGGCCCTGCTCGGTCATGGCCGTACGCAGGACGAGCAGGCGCTGTGTCGGCTTGGGCACGAACACGGACCCGTCGGGCAGGCGCTGGGCGAGGTCGGAGGAGCCGGGGGCGCGCGGCTCGGTCAAGGCCGCGCCCTGGACCGGCTCGCCGTGATCCTCGTCGCCGTGGGCGAAGGCGGCGGTTCCGATGACGAGCGTGATGCCGATGGCGAAGAGAGCCAGGGCGGGCATCCCGCGGCGGCCGCGCGCCAAGGCGGTCACCAGTACGCCGAGCAGGAAGGCGACGGCCACCGCGCCCATCAAGGTCGGGTCCTTGCTGGCAAGCCGCTCCCTTGCACCATGAGCGGCCTCGGACACGCGCGTCAGGGCCGCCCGCTCCGGAGCCGGCCTCGACGGTCCGGTGGCCGCGACTGATTTCGGGTCGGGCATGGTGACCGCGACAGGCAGGACGTCGACGTCGGAGCCAGCCGTGACGGTAATGGCGAACTCGTGCCGCCCGGGCTTCGACAACCACAGTGCCGGCAGCGCGTAGCCACCATCGGACGTGGCGGTTGCGGACTTCGGGCCCTCGGGCGTCTCGACCTCGACCGTCGCACCGATTACCGGCTCGTTCGTCCGGAACCGGTCGAGGAACAGCGTCAGGGTTCCGTCGCGCGGGATAGCGACGAGTTCGAAGGCGTCCGACAGGGCCTCGCCGCGCGGGGCGATCGTCTTCGAGACGGGCGGCTGGGCGGCGCCGTGGTCATGCCCCTCGTGGGCGAGGGCTGAGCCCGCCAGGACGGCGGCAAGCAGCGCCACCGCGCACAAGGCGGCGGCAAAACGGGTCGACATGGGAAGGATATCCTCGTGGAGGGATGTCCGGGAGGCGCCGAACGCGGGCGCAATCCGGGCGTCGCGCGCCTCAGGCGCGCCTCATCTCACGCGAGGGTTCGTGGGGGCTCGGGAAGGGCCTCGGGGCCGATGCCAACGCGGCTGGCGACATCGGACGGGACCAGCGTGACGGCGCCGAACAGGTCCACGGACAAGCCGACCGGACCCGCGAGGACGCCGGTAGTACAGCAGGTCATCGTTCCGCAGCAGCGCGTATTACATCCGGGGCGGCAGCAGCCGTCCTCGGTCGGTTCGATGCGTGCTGCCTCGACGGCGGGGAGCACGACCTTGGACCACGCCGGGAACCACGCCGGCGCCTCGGCCCTGGCTGCGGCCCTCGCCGGCACGGTCGTGGTCGCGACGACCGGATCGACGGCCTTCGGCTGCGCCGCGGCCATGTGGTGGCCGTGGTGCGTGTGGCCCTCGTGGGCCTGAACGGCGGACGGCGCGACGTAGGCGATGATCGCGAGGATCATCGCCGCCATCAGGCGCAGGATCTGCCGGTTCGGGCTCATGGGTACGGGATTACACCGGTTCGGGTGGCGGGACTATGAATGCCGACGTGTGATTTTTGGTTGCGTGGGTGCCGGCACAGGCCGCCGCGAACATGGCCTCCGCCGGGAAACCGGCGGCGGTGATGGCCCGGGCAATCCCTTCGGCCGGGGCGGTCGCGCCGGATACCGTGACGAGCTTCGCACCGAGGTTGATCTCGACCCGGGCGTTGGGCTCGATGGCCTGAACGGCTCGGGTCACCGACTTGGCGCACCCGCCGCATCCCATCTTTTCGACCTTCAAGCGGACCATGACGCTCTCCCTCGGATGACGTCCGGATGAGATGGGGCTTCCCATCGTGGGAAGGTCAAGGGCTGAAGAAACGCCGTCAGGTCGGGGAGGCCGGGGTCGATGCGGTGGCGTGGTCCTGGTTGCCATGCCGGATACCTTCCCAGCCGAGCCAGCCGGTGTAGAGGCCGACCAGGACGATGAGGGCGGCCGAGGCGTAGGGGGCACGGCGCGCGAAAGTACCGAACCCGGACCAGCGCGAGGCCAGGTGCCTGACGCTGAGCGCCGCGATGACGCCGGCTGAGACCATCGTCAGCGCCAGGCCGACGCTGAAGCAGACCACGAGCGCGAAACCCAGGCTGAATTGCTTCAGTTGAATGCACAGGAGCAGGACCGTGATCGCCGCCGGGCACGGGATCAGGCCCCCCGTCAGGCCGAACATCACGATTTGGCCAGTCGTCACCTGCCGGCCCGAGAAGCGGCGGCGGATGTCGGCGGCATGGGCGCGGGCATGGGCGTCGTCCTCGTCGCCGAGGTTCATGTGCTCGTGGTCATGGTCGTGATCCTCGAACGCGACCTCGTAGGTCTCGTCTCCCGCAGGTTCCATCAGGCGAACCCTCGCCGTGAAGGCGTGCGGCTCCGGGATCGTCTCCAAACTCTCCAGGAAGTCGCCGCCGTTGGCGAAGGTGAACGCCTGCCGGCTCCCGTCCGGGCGGACCGTCTCGATCAGGAGGTCGCCTGTTGACGGCAGGTCGCCACGCTCCGCACGCACCCGCCAGCGCGGCGGCACGCCGTCCTCGAACACCTCCAGCGTCAGGAGGCCGGTCCCGGTCGTGACGTGCTTCGCCTCGTCGTGATGGTGATGGTCGTGGTGCTGCTCCCGCCAGGTTCGCCAGGCCATCCAGAGCGCGATGCCGACGATCAGCATCGCCGAGGCAAGCTGGAAGTAAGGCTCGGAGGCCTCGCCGCCCCATTGCTGGCCGAGATACTGACCGCCCAGCGCGATGACCCACACGACCGCCGTGTGCGACAGCGTTGCCGCTAGGCCGAGCAGGACCGCCTGCGTAACCGTGCCCCGGACGGCGATGATGAAAGCGGCCATCATCGTCTTGGAATGGCCGGGCTCCAGGCCGTGCAGCGCGCCGAGCAGGATCGCGCTCGGCACGAACAGCCAAGCGTGCGCGGTCCCCTGCTGGAGCAGGTCAGGCAAGGAAGTCATCGGCGGCCGTCATTTCAGGTAGGTTCGCACCACCTCGATCAGCTCGGCCGCGCCCCGGGCGCGCTCTGCATCCGGCTCGGCGTCCGGGTTCACGACGTGATGGCGGATGTGGTCTTCCATCAGTTCGGCGGTCAGCCCGTTGATGGCCCCGCGCATCGAGGCGACCAGCATCAGGACGTCGGCGCAGCCGAGTTCGGCCTCCAGGGCCCGCTCTACCGCCTCCGCCTGTCCCTTGATCCGGCGTACCCGCGCCAGGAGCTTGGTCTTTTCCTTGATCGTATGGGCCATCGCAGGCTTCCTCGTCGTTTGGATATATAGGGGGGTACCCTATATGTGTCCAGCGGCATCTATGCCGTGGGGCTTGAGGAGCCGTACCATGAAGAAGGACGCCCCCTGCATCGGGGTCTGCCAGTGGGACGGGCGTACAGGCTGGTGTCTCGGCTGCGGCCGTACCGTCCCCGAGATCCGGGCGTGGCGGAAGATGACACCTTTTCGACGGACAGCCCTCGCCCGTGAACTCCCGCGCCGCGTAGGGCCGGTCGGTGGAACGCGCGGTCCGGGCCGCTCCGACGATTGGTGAAGGTCGCCAGTGGCTGAGGTCGACCTCGGGCCGGCCTTGGGTCCTGCGAAGATCGCGATCGCCAATTCATTCGGGGGCGCCGCGACATCCGCTCCCGTACGTCGCGGCGCGTCGACGTTCTCACCGCTTGCTGTCCGGGGTGCGCTTCACGGGCACCCATCCGGCGCCCGGCGTGGTGGTCGGCGGGAACCGGGTGTTGTCCGGGACCGTCGCGTAGTTCTCGCGCTTGCCGCCGCGCGGACCTTCCTCGCGGTAGATCCCACCGTCGTTTCCGGAGCTGCTGCCCGGCGTCTTCCTCGTGCCCATCGAACTCTCCTGCGGCCACCTTGGCCGCGGAGGATGTGCGCATCCGATCTTAGGTTAACAAGTTTTCGACGCATGGCGGCACGCCGGGATGGACCGCGGCGGCTCGATGTGCTGTTGATATCTCGATCAGATCGGCCGGTGGCTCCTCGCGACCTTGCCCGGATGCCTATCGGGCCCGGCGTGAAACCGTCGGGGACCAGGGCGAGACTGGCCTAAGCCACTGAGCCGGCTTATGATCCAGCCCGACAGCGACTTCCTGATAGGGCCGTGCACTGGTCGACGGTGGGCGCATCGCGCAGAGCTATGCCGCCTTCGCGCAAGACCGGTCCCGGGCAAACGAAGCGATGAAGGCGCTCGGCGTCCTGGCCGGGCGCGCCGATCCCGAGGAGCCGTTGGCCGCCGACGCCGACTGGATCGAACAGAGCCTCGCGCTCGTCCGACGGTGGTCGTCGGGGCTTGGACGCGCCCAAGGGTGGTGCGCGTGGCAGTCCGCCGCCCAGAATGCGCGTCAGACCGGTCTTACACCGCTGATCGACGCCCTGGAGGATGGCCGCGTCGCCTCTGACCGCGCCGAGACTGCTTTCGAGGCCGCCTATGCGCGCTGGTGGATCGACCGCGTTGTCAGCGACGATCCTGTGCTCCGGCGCTTTCTGCCTGAGCGGCACCAGGATGCCATTCAGCGCTTCCGCGCCGCCGATGCCCGCGTCACCGAACTCTCGAAGCAGGTCGTCCGCTCGCGCCTCGGCGGCAGCATCCCCGGAGCGACCGCCTTCGGGGCCGACCCGGAATGGGGCACGCTCTCGCACGAGCTAACCAAGAAGACGGCGCACATGCCGTTGCGGAAGCTGTTCGGTCGGATGCCGACGGCCCTGACCAAGCTCACCCCCTGCGTGATGATGAGCCCGCTCTCGATCGCGCAGTACCTGCCGCCCGACAAGGAGCCGTTCGACGTCGTCATCTTCGACGAGGCCTCGCAGATCTCGCCCTGGGACGCGGTCGGCGCGCTCGCCCGGGCGAAGCAGGTCGTCATCGTCGGCGACCCCGAGCAGCTGCCGCCGACCAACGTCGGCGACCGCGGCGTCGACGACATTGAGGATGGGAGCGATGTCACGGATCAGGAGTCGATCCTCGACGAATGCCTGGCCGCCAACATCCCGCGACGGAACCTCGACTGGCACTATCGCAGCCGCCACGAGAGCCTGATCGCTTTCTCGAACAACCGGTACTACGGGGGGCGGCTCGTGACGTTCCCGTCGCCCGTGACCGACGACCGGGCCGTCCGGCTCACCCTCGTGCCGGATGGGGTCTACGAGCGTGGGGCGGGCCGCGTGAACCGGCCCGAGGCCCGCGCCGTGGTCGCGGACATCGTGCGTCGCCTGCGCGATCCGAGCTTTGCCGAAGAGCGGCGCTCGCTCGGCATCGTCACTTTCAACGGCGAGCAGCAACGCCTGATCGAGAACCTTCTCGACGAGCAGCGGCGGTCCTATCCCGACCTGGAGCCCTTTTTCGACAAAGACCGCTGGCACGAGCCGGTGTTCGTGAAGAACCTCGAGAACGTGCAGGGCGACGAGCGCGACGCCATTATCTTCTCGGTCGCGGTCGGCCCGGATCAGAGCGGGCGTCCGGTCAGCACGGTGTCGTCGCTCAACAAGGACGGCGGCCACCGCCGCCTGAACGTCGCCATCACCCGCGCCCGGCGTGAACTCGTCGTGTTCGCCTCTATGAGGCCTGAGCAGATTGATCTGGGCCGCACGCGGGCGCGAGGTGTCCGCGACTTCAAGCACTTCCTCGAATTCGCCGACCGCGGCGCGCGGGCGCTGGCCGAAGCCTTCGCGCCGACCGGGGGCGATGTCGAATCCCCGTTCGAAGCAGCAGTGATGGCGGGACTCGAAGCCAGAGGCTGGACCGTCCACACGCAGATCGGCGTCTCCGGTTTCCGGATCGATCTCGGCATCGTCCACCCCGACGCTCCCGGGCGCTACCTCGCCGGCGTCGAATGCGATGGCGCGACCTACCATAGCTCGGCCACCGCGCGGGACCGCGACCGCCTGCGCGAGCACGTGCTGACCGACCTCGGTTGGCGTATCCGCCGGGTCTGGAGCACGGAATGGTGGATGGACGCCGAGGGCGCGCTCGCCAAGCTCGATCAGCGCCTGGTCGAGGACCTCGAAGCCGATCGCGCCAAGGCTGCGCCGGTAGCGCCCATCGACGTGGCTGTTGAACCCGAGGCGGTCGAGCACGGAGGCGATGAACCGACGCCGGAGCCCGAGAGCGCTTCCCCCGTCGCGGACACGCCGAGCGAACCGGCGAATGATCCGGAGCCCATCAACGAGCCGCTTCCACAGCGCCGCTATGCGGATCAGGCCACGTCGACCACGCAGCCAGCCGCGAGGCCGGAAGCTCATGACGACGTGCGGGACTACAGGATCGCGGATCTGAAGGACTTGGAACGGCCGGTCGAACCTGGCCGTTTCTACGATGCCTCCTATCGCCCGACTCTCAGCGCCATGGTCGACCATGTCCTCGTCGTGGAAGGGCCGATCTACGAGGAGTTGCTTATTCGGCGCATCGCTCGCGCTCATGGCCTCCAGCGCGTCGGTCCTCTCGTGCGAGAGGCTATCGCTGCCCGGATCGATGCGGCCATCGCGCGAACCGACGATGAGGGACGTCCCCTTCTGTGGCCGCGTGGCAAGGAGCCCAGGACGAGCTATCCATACCGCCCGGCCGACGCGACCGTCCGCAGTCACACCGACACGCCCATGCCGGAACTCGTCGGGATCGCGACGACCCTGCCATCCAACGCCTCTGAAGCGGAGCGCGCGAGGATGATCGGTCAGCGTCTCGGGCTGTCACGCATCGAAGCGTCCGCGCGGTCTCGGTTCGAGAAGGCAAGCGAACTCGCCCGCCAGTCAGCCGTGTCGTGAGACGGGGATGCGCGTCGGGATCGCCACGACTCTAGTTTTGCTCGGCAGCTTCGAGGCTGCGGTCGCACAAGGTGTTCAGGACGATCCACGGCGTAGACGGCTCGTCTTGCCGTCAATCCGAGAGGCGACCGACTGCATCGCACGTGAGACCCTGAACGAGCCCGGCATCGAGGGCGCGACGAGGCCCGGGCAGTTCCGGGCCGCTCTCGCTCAGCCCATGCGTCGATGCGCCGACGAAGTCGACGCGATGATCGCGGCGCATGACCAAGTCTACTATCCCGGCTACGGCGAGGCTTTTTTCCAACGGCCCTATCTCCCGGACCTCGTGCGGGCCATCCAAAAACGGATCGGTCCCGAACTCGCGCGCCGCGCTTCGGAAGCCGCGGAACGCGCTGCTGCCGCACAACAATCGAACCCTGTCTTCCAGGTCGCCCAGCCGGCTCCGAAGCCCTTCGATCAGAGCGCCGAGCAGGCCAAGCGTGAGGCTGAAGAGCGCGAGAAGCGCGAAGTCGACGCGATGTGGCAACGGGCCCGCCAAGCGAACGCGGCACCCGCGCCTGCACCTGCACCGATGATGAGTACGACAGCCGCTCAGTCGGACCCGAAATCCACCACGACGGACCAATCAGGAGGGGGAGGGTCAGCCCTCGGTGGGTTCGTCGCGCTGGTGATCAGTGTTTTCGTATTGCGCGAAGCGGCCAAACGTCGAGCCAGGAAGCGCCGCTACGACCGCTTGATGGCGAAGTATGGCGACGCCTCAATCGTCGACCGGATCATGGCAGCCGAGATGTGGCAGGGCATGACCGCAGAGATGTTGACCGACTCGTGGGGAAGACCGGTCGATCGTGACCGTGAGGTCTACAAAACCCGGACGACCGAGACCTGGAAGTACGGTCAGACTGGAAAAAACCGCTTCAAGAACCGTGTCGTCGTCGAAAACGACGTGGTCGTCGGATTCAAACAGAGATAGGCCGCTGTTGGGTTTAAGCGGGCGCGGCTCAACAACCGGGCCTTTGTCCCTAGCGGCCCTATTGTCAGAGACTCAGGATCGAGCAAGCCTCTCTGGCCCGACCGTCGTACCCCAAAACCGAGGAGTGGGCGGACACAACCGACAGTTCTGACAATAGGTCAGCGAGGTCGCCCAAACGAAGGGGCCCCGGCGATTAGCCGAGGCCCCTTCCCGACAACGAGCCGTCTGGCCGCGATCAGTACGAGCGCGAGGACGTGGTGGTCGTGGTGGCCATACCCGTCGAGGTCTGCACCGTGGTGGTGGTCGTGTCGCGGTTCGCGCGGTGATGACCGATGGCGCAACCCGCAGCCGCACCGGCGAATCCGTGGCCCACCATGTGACCGGCTAGGCCACCCACCACAGCGCCCTTCAGGCAGCCCTTGGCCTCAGCCTGTCCAAGGCCGGCGACGGCCGTGAGAGCAAGTACAGAAGCAATCGTCGGCGCACGCATCGTGTATCTCGAAGTTGAGATTTCGGCACTCAACGTGCGCTGCGAAAGTCCGTTCGCTCACGCTTTAGCGAGCCGCTGCCTCAATGAGGCGGCGCGGGGCCTCCGGGGCGGCGCGAACGAGGCTAGGGGTCGTCGTAATCTCCGACGCCTGGCGTACAGCAGCCGTCGGGCGCGCCTGCTCGCGGTAGAGTGGCGGCGTGAAATCGATCCGCTCGTCGGCGACGGCCGAGCCGAGGGCCGGCACGACGGCGAGGGCGGCGAGGGCGGCGAGGATGAGGGTGCGAATGGTCATCGTGATCTTCCCTTGTGCTCCGGGGCTACCCCGGTTCGTGAAAGGAAGATGCGCCGCACCGCACCATCATTCAAACAGATCAGATCGATAGTCGATATCGATGAAAACGATATGACGCGCGACCGAGGACGCCATCGCTCCGACGCGGCCAGTCCTCTGCCTCGAACAGAGCGACGATGGCGTCCACCGTTGCGTTGAGCTCCCGCCCACTCAAACATATCCAACGTGCCCGCATCGTCCTGCTCTCAGCCGAGCGTCTAAGCGTCCAAGATGTGGCCCGGCGGGCGAGCGTCGAAGGTCTGCCGCGCGGCAAGACGCGTCCGCCCGGCATGCCGCCACCATTCGACCGAGACGGTGGCCGAGGTCCTGGTGCTGACCTGCTCGGAGCCGCCGGGCGAGGTCACCCACTGGACCGGCCGGGCCGTGGCGCGGGCGGTCAGGATCTCGTTGCGCGCCGTGCAGCGGATCTGACAGGCTCACCGCCTCCAACCGCATCGACTGCGTACGTTCAAGCGCTCGCGCGACCCGGCCTTCGCCGCCAAGGTCGAAGACGGGCACCCATCGAACCTGATCGATGGGTGCCCGCGTCGTCGGCCTCTACATGGACCCACCCACGCGGTGGTGCTGTCCATCGACGAGAAGAGCCAGATCCAGACGCTGGAGCGGACCCGCCCCGACCGTCCGCTTGCCCTCGGCCATCCCGCCGCCCAGACACACGACTATACCCGTCACTACACCACGACGCTGTTTGCCGCCCTCGACCTACTGGCGGGCACCGCTCCGCCCGGCAAGGCGATCCACGCGATCCTCGACAACGTCGCCACCCACAAACATCCGAAGGTGCGCGCCTGGCTCGCCCCGTACCCGCGCTGGACGTTCCACTTCACCTCGACTTCGGCCTCGTGGCTCAACGCGGTCGAGGGCTTCTTCTCAACGCTGGCCCGTCGTCGGCTGCGGCGAGGCTCCTTCACCGGCGTCGTCGATCTGCAGGCGGCGATCAAACGCTACACCGCCGAGCACAACCGGCGCGCCAGGCCTTTCGTCTGGACCAAGCCCGCCACCGATATCCTCGCAGCCGTCAGCCGAGCCCCTGAACCATCCGTCTGAGTCAGTGCACTAGCCGGTTGCCGCGACCGTCCCGGCCTCCTCATGCGGAAGGGCCGCATCCGCGGCCGCGACGCAAAGTCTGAGAAGGTGGCGGGGGATGGAGAGGTCGGTCAACAGCAGGTGGAGGCCGGATGGCAATGGTGTCAGGCGACACGGCAAACTGACCCCCTGACGCCATGAGGACCTGACCCCCTCGATGAGCGAGGAGGTCGAGATGATCAGGAACGAAGATCAGGCTCTTCAGCGGATGGACGATCCGCGGAGGGCCGAGATGAAGACGCCGGACGACGTATCGGCGATGGTGCGGCTGAAGGCGCTGGGCTGGGGTGCCAAGCGGATCGCGACCGAGCTCGGCTGTTCGAAGAACACGGTCAAGCACTGGCTCCGTCAGGGTGATTGGCGTTCCTCTAAAACGCCTTCACGATCGAAGCGGCTCGACGGCTTGACGGACTGGTTGGCCGAACGCTTCCGGCAGCATGCCGGCAACGCCGACGTCGTGCGCCAGGACCTCGCCAACGAGAAGGACATCCACGTCAGCCTGCGCACCGTGGAACGGGCTGTGGCGCCGTTGCGGCGGGACCTGGTGATCGCCGCGCGGGCGAGCGTGCGGTTCGAGACGCGGCCAGGCGAGCAGATGCAGATCGACTTCGGCGAGCGGCGGATCGAGATCGGCGGTGTGCCAACCCGGGTCTCGCTGTTCGTTGCGACGCTCGGTTACTCGCGTCGACTGCACGTGCGCGCCTTCGGCCACGAGCGGCAGGAGGACTGGTTCGCCGGATTGGAGAGCGCCTTCCAGGCGTTCGGCGGTGTGCCGCGTGAGGTGCTGCTCGACAATGCCCGCGCGCTGGTCCTGCACCATGACCCGATCAGCCGCGAGGTCATCCTGCATCCGCGGTTGCACGCCTTCTCCCGGCATTGGGGCTTCCGAGTGCGGGCCTGCGCCCCGTACCGGGCGCGCACGAAGGGCAAGGACGAGCGCGGCGTCGGCTACGTCAAAAGGAACGCTGTGGCCGGCCACCGCTTCGCGAGCTTTGCCGCCCTGGAGGCGCATCTCGATGCCTGGACGCGGGATGTGGCCGACCGGCGCGCGCACGGCACGACCGGTGAGGCGCCGGGCGCGCGGTTCGCCCGGGACGAGGCCCGGGCGCTGCAGCCCCTGGCGGGCGTGCCGCCGTTCTCCGCCGCGCGCGATCTCGTGCGCCGGGTCGGGGCAGACTGCGCGGTCAGCGTCGACGGCAACGCCTACTCGGTGCCGTGGCGGCTGATCGGCGAGCGGGTTCGCGTCACCGTGAGCGGAGCGGTGGTGCGCGTCCACCACGGCGGACGTGAGGTCGCCGTGCACGCCGCGTTGAAGGGGCGCCACGGCCGTGTCGTCGACGATGCCCATCTGGCCGGGCTTGTGGGTAGCCGAGAGCGACCGGCTCACCGGCTCGACCCGTCGCCCATCATGCCGCCGGCGCTGTTGCGGCCGCTGGCCGAGTACGAGGCGGTCGCCGGGGGAGGCTTCTGATGGACCATGACCACCTCACCCTGCTGCTCGACCGCCTGAAGCTGACGGCCATGCGCGATCAGCTCGATAGCCTGATCGACGAGGCCGGCCGGGGCGAACTGACGATCCGTGAGGCGCTGACCCTGTTCTGCGAGCGCGAGGTCGCTCGGCGTGACCAGCGCCGCATCGACATGGCCTTCGGTCTGGCTCGCTTCCCCTTCGTGCGGGACCTGACCGGCTTCGACTTCGGCGCCCAACCCTCGCTGGACAAGGCGCAGATCCGTGAACTTGCCACCGGCCGCTTCATCGCCAATGGCGAGGCGGTGCTGTTCCTCGGGCCGCCCGGTGTGGGCAAGACGCACTTGGCGGTGGCGATCGGGCGCGCGGCGATTGTGGCCGGCTATGGCGTGCTGTTCACCCCGGCCACGACGCTCGTGGCGCAGCTGGCCAAGGCGCATGCTGAGGGTCGGCTGGAGGAGCGGCTGACGCACTACGCCAAGCCGAAACTGCTGATCATCGACGAGCTCGGCTATCTGCCGTTCGAGCCCGATGCCGCGCATCTGTTCTTCCAGCTCGTCAGCCGCCGCTACGAGCGGGGCGCGATGCTGGTGACCTCGAACCGGGCGGTGGGCGAGTGGGGAAGCGTGTTCGGCGATGCGGTGGTGGCCACCGCGATCCTCGATCGGCTGCTGCACCACAGCCACGTCGTCACCATCCGCGGCGACAGCTACCGGCTTCGTGAGAAGCGTCGCAGCGGCCTCCTGCAAAAGGCGGCTGCGGTCCCCCAACCCACACCCGTCTAGGCGTGGGAAATTAGCATGGGGGTCAGATCCTCATGACGCGAAGGGGTCAGTTCCGGGGTTCTTCCGCATGTTCGGTGCTGAGCGCCTTGTGAAGCGTTGATCCCTTGGGTGGCGGAGGGAGAGCGCGATGCGGATCTCGAACCCGTTATTGCCCTCGGTTCCAGAAGGTGTGCAGGTCGACGAGCTTGCGCTGGACGCCGATGCGCTGACGATCACGGCCAGGACGACCGCAGCCCGCGCAGCCTGCCCGCAGTGTGGGCGATGGTCGGCCCGGGTGCATAGCTCGTACTGGCGAACCCTCCAGGACCTGCCCTGGCAGGATCGCTCGGTCACGTGGCGGGTGAAGGTGCGCCGCTTCCGCTGCAGCCATTGTCCGGGCCGCATCTTTGCCGAGCCTGTTCCCGGCCTCGCCCGTGCGAGGGCACAGCGCAGCGATCGCTTGGCCGAGGCGCAGACCGATATCGGCATGGCGCTCGGCGGCGAGGCCGGCGCCCGCCTGTCGCGACGGCTTGCCATGCCGGTCAGCGGCGACACCGTCCTGCGGCTGATCCGCCGTTGCAAGAGCGCAGGGTGCGCGTCCGCGCGTGTGGTCGGGATCGACGACTGGGCTTGGCGGCGGGGCCGGCGCTACGGCACAATCGTCTGCGATCTGGAACGGGGTCGCGTCCTTGATCTCCTGCCCGGCCGCGCCTGCGAGCCCGTGCGGGATTGGCTCGCTGCGCATCCCGACATCGCCGTCGTCAGCCGAGATCGAGCAGGGCCGTACGCCGAGGCAGCGCGGCTCGGCGCGCCGCAGGCGATCCAGGTCGCGGACCGCTGGCACCTTCTCGTCAACGCTTCCGAGGCGCTGCGTTCACTCGTCGAGCGGCATCAGGCAGAAATCCGGGCGGCCGCCCGCCAGGCAGCGTTCCAAGACGCTCCAGCCGCCATCGTCGCGCTCGCTCCTGCTGACCCGCCTCCGGAGCAGGATACTGGGCACGGTGGCGGCCGGCGGCGACAGCGCTGCGAGGCGGCGCTACGCCTGCACGGTGAGGGCGTGGCGATCAAGACGATCGCGCGCACGCTCGGCGCCTCCCGCAACAGCGTACGACGCTGGCTGCGCGTGGGGGCGTTCATGCCCTATCGCCGGGCACCGACCCCAAGCCGGCTCGATGCTTATCTGCGCTTTGTCGAGGCGCGCTGGCAGGACGGTCAGCACAACGCGGCGAGCCTGTATCGCGAGCTTCGCGCCACCGGCTTCGAGGGCGGCTACGAGATCGTCCAGCGCTGGGCGAAGCGACGGCGTCGGGGCCTTCCAACCCGACCGCCCTCGGCCCGCATCCCGTCGACACGCCGCATCGCGCGATGCCTGACAAGCGATCCGGCCAGCCTCCCGCCTGCGGATCGCCGCTTCATCGTAGCGCTGTGTGGTCTTGCGCCCAGGCTGCAGGCCGCGGCCGAGCGGGTACGCAGCTTCGGGGCAATCCTGCGCGCTCGCGATCCGGCCGCATTGAAGCCGTGGCTAGAGGCGGCCGCCGCCAGTGAACTCGGCGGCTTCGTCGCCGGGCTGCGGCAGGACGAGGCCGCTGTCCACGCGGCCATCGGCGAGCCGTGGAGCAACGGATCGGTCGAGGGGCAGGTGAACCGCCTGAAGCTGATCAAGCGCTCCATGTACGGCCGCGCCGGGCTCGACCTGCTCCGGCAGCGCGTCCTACACGCCGCATGAGGCGGACCAGAACCCGCCCGACAAACCAGACAGAGCACCTCCTACCGTCAGCACCGAACATGCGGAAGAACCAGTTCCGGATGTCGCTTGATAAATAGAACCGATTCGACCTCGCGGCGCTCCTGATCGGGCACGGGTTTGTGCGCCTGCCCGGCTCCACCAGCGGCACTTTGGGATCGTAGACCTTCTGGTTTTTGGCGATCCCCACCGCTCAGGCCGGGCCGCGCGCGTCGAGGCCTGACCTGAGACGTGCGCTGCAGGCGCCGCCAGCATCGGCCAGATCCGAGCCGAAGCGCACATCCTCGGTTCGGAGGTAGGCGAGTTTGCGCAACGCAATTTTGACCTTGCTCTGCGGCACGCCTGCCGTTCACACCGCCTCGGGTCTGCAGCCCGCTTTGCCCTACGGATCCAGAAGCAAGCAACGGCTTATGTATAAGGACGATCACATCATTCTCCGCCGCCGCATCCCCATAAGTTCCGCAGACAGATCATAGCGACCTTCGATAGCCAAGCGCACAAGCTTGCGGAAATAACCTCCAGGATTCTGGATTCGATGCGCACCACTTCTGACATCGTCTTCGTGAAGCTGAGCGACGATCAAAACCATTACCGCAGCACGCAGGCGCCCAAGCCCAGAACACGCCTCGGACCACGCTGAAGAATGGGCGCCGATCGAAGCCCGGAGGTCCGTACCTAAAATCATGATCGTTTCTGGAGTAAGCGGCTGGCCAGGTGCGAAATCGTGCACAACGGGACAAGCTTCAGCAATCAGCGCGGCTTCGAGAGGCATATCCATTCGTTCGGTTTGGCGAACGGCCTCAGCTTCCTTCGGGAAGCCTTGTTTACAAGCCTCGCTGGATAATTCGTTGTTTGTTTCTAAGTGCGGGCGGGATTTGCCGGCACAGGCGGCTATCATAAACCGTTCCTCTGCGTGCAGCCGTAATTCTCCCCAGGCGTCGAGAAGCTGTGCGGTGAGATCGCGGCCGGATCTGCGTTTTGGCGAGAGCGTCTCCAATTCGCTTGCTTGAGCGGTGAGATCCTGCACCGACGTCTCAGGATAAGACGCCGCCAAGCCCGCCAGTGCTTCGGCGACCGCACGACGGCAGACCGTGAGATGATCGAAGGAGCGTCGCCTAACTTCCTCTTCGGCTGCCATTGCCCGAAGAAGCTCGGTCCATTCACCGGCACGTGCGACGACCGGTGTAAGATCGAAGCCGAAGGCATCGACGATCGTGCCATCCGGAGTGCGGATCGCATAGCGTTTGCCGTTTGCGGAATCCTTCGGGGTTACGACTTCGAGCTGAATAAGATCGCGCAACGCATAGCGCACAGCTCGTTCGGACAGGCCTGTGCGCTCCGACAGCCGTTCGTTGGACGGCCAAACAAGGAGTCGCGACCAGGGCTGCTCACCCCAAACGGCCGCGAGTTCCGCCAAGACCTGACGTAACGCAGGACGCATGCGCAACGCTTTCGCGGCATCACGAGCGTGTCCCGCGAGTTCGCGCCTGGAGATCGTCCGCCCCTCATCGAGCGCACGACCTCGGCCGGCGAGAGCGGCGCGCGAAAGCGGCCGTCCACCGGTATGAACACTCTCCACCCTGACCCTCCTTTTAGGAGGCAAAGCAGGATCGTTCACCCGTCAGGGTGTCATTGACCGGCCATTTGGAGGAGGATACAAGAGAGGTGCGAATCGCTCCGCAGCCTTCCTCCGGACGGCTATGTGGATCCAGAAAGGCCTCGAAGCTTGCCGGCTTCGGGGCCTTTTCGCTTCGCCGTTACGACATCGTTTTCTCCTTCGCGAAGGAAGAGGCGAGCGCCCAATCGACCGCTTCAGAACGATTCTTGAACCGTCCCTCCTCGATCGCTTGGTCGATGAGATCCCGAGTTTGGGCCGACAGCCAGACGCTCTGCTGCACCATGCCCTTTTGCCGAAGAGCATCGCGACGCCGAGCCTGCCGGCGACGGTCGCCGGCGGTGAGTTCTGCCAACCGTTCCTCTGCGGTCATCGGAAAGCACCCGATTCTGCCCACGTGACGACCCATGTGGGCCGATTCGGGTGAGCGGGGCAACGCCATTCCTTTGATTCATTCCTTCCAGGAAGGCACGAACGGTCAGTTCCGTGTGGAAATTATCGATTCACCGAAGAATCGTCGCTCGTCGTTCCTTCAGCTGCCGTTGATTCCGCAGCTCATCCGCGCGCTCGCCGGAATCACCGAAGCGATCCGGCTCCGGTCTTGACCAGCAAAATTCAGGATGCCTTCGATACCGACACCGAACGCACGAAACTCGTCCTCTCCTCTGATGGAGGACATCGGCGCCCCGCGTGGTGACCGTCGTGGTTCACGATCGGCATCGCCGTCGCCCAACCGCCCAAGGCGCCTCCAGCCCCGAACTTGGCAGACCCGTCAGTGCGAGATCGAAGCGGGGTTCGACAAAGGCCCTGGGATATTCTTCATGTCGGGGCGGACCTGCAGATGGCAGCCATTCCCGCACTTCGCACCATCGTTCAAGCAGAGCGTTCGCAGGCGCAGAAGTCGAGGAACCAAGAATGGTGCGCGAAGGGTCCTCAGGGAGGCTCATCATCTTGTGCCCTAAGATCATTGGCCATCATCACGGATCCGGGGCATAAGGCCGGGCAATCTGAACCGAAAAGTGATATGAAGCGGCTCGCCGGAAGAACGGCGCCGGCATGGGCAGGCCGCGCGCGATGAGCATGGCCGCCACATCGGAGTGCCCTCGTGCACAAAGTCTTGCTCGACCTTGGAACTTGGCCAGTCGCGAACGGCGTGCGCTACATTTCTTTCAGGAAACCAACTTGCGAATATAATCGGCCGCCTTGCCGATCCCCGAGATCACCTCGCAATCGTTGACCCGCTCTAAGCTTACTTGTGGCCGCGTCACCAGTACGTGCAGCGGCACCTCGGCGAGGAATGTATCGCAATAGCTCAACGCAACGGCAGCATGCTGGAAGTCGAAATAGTCGTTAGGCTTGAACTTGCGCTCCTTGTCCCAGCGCATGCTGGCATGGATCGCCGCCTCGACATGCAGGGAGCGAAGCTCGCTTCGATGTTCGGGCTTCTTCATCGCTTGGTAAAGCAAATTTTGTCCGACCTTGACCACGGCCGCGCGATCTTCGGGAGTCCCTTGGAGTGGTCGCCCGGCCTCCTTGCTCGCCATCTCGGCGAGCACGTCCGCCACGGCTTCGGCCGCCAGTTCGATAGCTCCCCGGAGTTCGATGTCGTAGGTTCCCTCGAAGCTTTTCAGCTCGTCTCGATGTTTCTGGTTCTGGTCATTCGTCTCCGAGCTCAAGCGGCGAAACCCGTCGCCCTGTGAGCCGGTATCTCCTATCGCGTCCACGATAGCGGCCAACGGCTGCTCCCACAAATGATCGTACAACTTCCGTTGGAGTTCCAGCTGCGCTTCCGGATTGAGTCCTGGGATTTCCGGGTAATGTTCACCCAGCACATAGGCAACTTTGGTCCAGATCAGTTCCTGCATCGAGAAGAGTCTCGTCTCTCCCTTGGCCTTAAGCAGGAAGCGGTGGATCTCAGTTCGCCGAAGAACCTCCGGATTGACCACTGTCACCCCAAGACTCAGTTCGTCAATCATCTGGGCAGTCGCCCGCCGACGTGTCGCCGTAAACGGCTGTTTTATGAGTTCCAAGAACATGCTCGCGCTGATCGGGCAGATTAATTTGCCGGCGCGTACGCCACGCATAAGAAAATGCAGCAGTTTGCGTTCCGGCGCGCCCGTACGCACACCCAGCTCGGTGTCTCGCAGCACGATCCAGAAGCAGGCATCGAGATAGACCTTGTGGCGCCCCATGATGCGACGGCCGAGGTCGACTTGGCGGGCCCGGTTGTATTGCTTGATGCTCAACCAAAACCCTCCGGACAAAACGGCGGCCTATCCTGCGGTCGGGGAAGGACTACCCGTCCACGGAGCCGGCACAAGGGTCAATCTTGCGCCATGACCATCGCCGCACTGGTCGACGCAGCAGGCTGACACGGCTGGTGTCAATTCCCCGCCTGAAAGGAGAGGGCTTCCCGGTCGAGCTACGCGGCAACCCGCTCCCTTGGTAACCGAAGGCCGTGTCTCAGCCCGAATGCCCGATCCCGAATGATCTGCGCTGCGGAGACATCGCGGTCTAAGCCGCAACCGTAGGCGCAGACATGTCTATGCGACCAAAGCTGCTTCGCCGCGATCGAGGCGCGTGTCGGCCTTGCATCGTTCTTCACCGACCACTTACGCGCAGTCGGTTATCCCGTCGGGACTCAAAGGACGCTCTCAAGGAAACAGATCGTGCGAAGCAGAGGAGGAGGATGGCGACCACCCGCACGAAGGATCGACGCCGACGGCAACGAGCCGCCGAAAGAATTCCACCTCTCGAGCTTGGTCGACCACGCATGACGAAGATCGGCGTCGCCCGCGTCCGTCCGGTGCAACTCGCCTTCCAGGGCATAGGGCCCTTTCGTGGCACCCGTCCGGCTATCGTGAATTTCGTCGGCGCTCACACCGACAATCCGTCCTACGCCACACCGGATTCGCTACCCGGAAAATCTGAATGGCGACCACCGGACGACTACTCCAGGAGCAGGCCCCATCCGCGGATCTACCTGCTGCTCGGAGCAGGCGTGGCGGACGCTCCGACCATGCTCGGCAGCATATACGGGCTATTCGATTTGCTTTCGTCTCGACCCAGCGGCCCACTCGCGCTCCGCGACGGAGAATGGGTGACGCCGGACGCGACGGTCCAAATGGACCTTCTCGTCGATCTCATCCTCGATGGGGTGCCCAGAGAGGTGATGCTTACGCTATGGTACGGCAGTCGACAGCCTCCTGTGGATTGGGCTCCGCTCCTTTCGGACGGAAAGGCCTGGGCCGCGAAGGAATGGGCTCGGATCGGCTTCTTCCCGATCGGCAACGCACATGACGAGATAGTAGACGAACTCGGGGCGAAGCTGCTGACGGCCTTCCGCGCTGCCGAAGGAACAGAAACGGGACCACGCGTTGGCTTCGGTCCGATTCGACACTCGGTGGCGGGCTGTCCGCTCCCAATGCCTGGCGCCTGCTTGTTCGAGCCCCGGAGGCCGGGACATTTCCCCGGGTACCGGCCGGCGCACCGTTTCACGACCGATCTGGGCATCATGCTGTCCGATTTGCGCGAGAGCGGCTGGCATCCCTCGTCTCGCGAAGGCTTCGACGCGATCGTCAGGCGGGAGATCCGCCTGCTCACCAGTCGCGAACCGGATCATCCATACTGGGAATGGTACGGTGGCGAAGCCGCGCACCCGGGATCGACCGGGCTCGAAGAATTCGAGAGAAAGGCCTTGACCGTCGCTCTGGCGACATCACTTCGCGCGACCCGCGACACGATCCTGCTCGCGCACGGCCTCGATCTCTCCGTAGGGCCTCACGAGCGGGATGCTTTCGGGGAAACCTTAGTGCGCCTTGTCCGATCACGGCCTGGAGCGACGTTTGTCGCGTCCGTACAGTCCCTTGCCGTCGCCAAGGCGATTTGCCTGAGTGCCGAGAGGGCTGGCTTGGCCGCCGGCGGTACCTTTGCCATCGGCGTTCTAAAGCGATGATTGATCTCCATGATTACCACTGGGGCTCGCGGAGTGCAGTTCCGCCGGACCCGATCATACGCATCTACTGCGAAGGAGCGGAGGACCAGCGCCTCTATTCGCAACTCCTCGGCCCGTCCCTGGGGAGGTGGATTCGCTTCGTGGGCCCACCGAACGATCAACTCACCGGAGCGCCGGTTAAAACTGGGAGTGGGGGTGCCAACAGGATGGCACGATTAGCTCGCAAGCAGGCTCAGGATGGAGGTCACATCAAAGGCGGCGTATACAATGCTTATTGCCTGCTTGACGGCGAGGAACGGCTCCGAGCAGGCGGACGTCACGTCTACTGCAAATTTACCGACCTGATAATACATCGGCAAGCTTTTGAATACGGGCACATGAGACACCGTCAACACCTTGCGTTTGAACATGAGGATCTCAATCATGTTCTATTTCTTAATTGCAATGAACTTGAGAATTTATACTTCCTTTATTCGGACGCATGGACTTGGATGGAAGCAGAATGGGACCGGCCTCGAAGCATGAACGGTGAGCTTCTAGGCGCCGACGACCTTTGGCACATTCTTCATCGAGCAGTAGTCGTAGCTACCGTCGAGCGACCATTCAAGCGCTTCTGCGGAAGCACATCCGAACGACGCAAAACTCTTATGTCTGATTTCTTCAGAAAAGACCGTCCGATTTTACCGCTTGCGGAAGAAGCAGCCACACTGATGCAAGACGAGCTTGAGCCATATATTGCGCAACACGCTTTAGCGGATTTAGAAAAGGCCATGCTACTGCTGAAGAAGGGCAGGGGATACGTACAATCCCGCTCACAGAAACTCCTCAGAATGTGTAACGGTGAGGTTCTGTACAATCTCGGCTTCAAAAACCCGGCCGCCTGGCGCGACACCCTCGCTGCCGAGCTGATCGCGAACGGCTTCGCGGCGGAATTCCAGATGGGTTTGGCGTACGCCCTGATGGGACCGGGCCGTATTCTCGACAGCTTTGGACACCGGGACAAACGCGAGCGGATCCAGTTCGGTTTTGGTCAAGCGCGCCTTGTCGCCACGCTAAGGCGCGGGATTCCGGATCAACGCAGGCGCCGCAGGTTCCCGATCAATCACATCGGCTACTGCTTCCCATAGACGCAGATCAGTTTTGATGTTCAGATCTCGAGGCATGACGGTGATGCCGTAGACGTAGACCCGCTCGGCCATCCTATCGAGGATCGCGAGGCTGCATTCGCTCAAACTATCGTAGACGATATCATTGGCGGGGAACATGCGACCAGCGATGTTCTGCGCAATCATATATCCTCCAGAATCCCCCCGGTTCATTGCTGGAGCCGGAAAGTAGTAGCCGTGAGGCCAACGCCCGAAATCATGGCCGTCGAAAATGGCGTCTGTGACCGGAACGAACGGTATGTAGTCGCCATCCTCCATCCGCTTTCTGAGATCCAAGCCTCGCTCGAGTTCATTTCTGCGTCCGTTTCGGATCTCCGCCGCGAGGTCATCAGGTATCTCGTCGTCGTTGTGCAACGCGTGCATGAAGCCGCAGCGCCATCCAAAGTCGGCCCTGCTGGCTTCGTACGGACAGTCGAAATCCTGGACGACCGTCAGGCTGCCGTTGTGGGTGCGGATCCGGATGCCGAAGCGCACGCCCGCCCCACCGTCGAACACGACAGTGTGGACGAAGCCGCGCGGGAAACGCTCCCAGTCGTCGACGTCCTCCGGACTTGCGATTACGAGCTCCATCGGCGTTGGGAGGCGAGGCACCATCCGTTGGGTTGCGATCAGATCCCGGCCTGCGATCAATGTGTGTTCCGACTTGATGGTCAGCTGAAGCGGCATGAACCCTCGCAACCGTCGCAAAGTATTATCTAGGCCCAAATACCTAGACGAGACAACGTGTTTCCGATACGCTGCGCGTTAGGTCAATGGGGGGTTTAGCGAAAGACTCGTCCCCATCTTTTCGCAAATCCCCCATGTGCGTAACGTTAGATCGCACGGCAAAAATACGTTTTTTAAGAGAGGTTTAGAGCTATCAACAGGGCGTCTACGCACCCAATTGCCCTCTGCAATCACCAACCGAGCCAGGGCAGATAGAGCTCGCTCATATAAAACTGAAAAGCCAGCCAGGATGACACGTTCTTATGACTTTAAACCTATTTTGAAGAAAGATACGCGTTGCATCCATCCAAAAGACCAAAATCGCTTGAATCTATACCTGTTAGATTGTTGTTTATCCATGATAACAAGTTATTGATAGATAATATTGCGGGTCTATCATTATTTAATTCGAATCATTTGCTCGACGTCGTGACCGCTTGAGCGAACCCGGACATCCCGGGCGGAGCATCGCGCGCGTCTTCGGAAACCGGTCGTCCGCGCCTTGAACCGCGCCGAGTTTCCCGGAGGCCCCCACTCTTGCGAGGATGGAGCCATGACGAAGCGCACCCCACCGTTTTCTCCTGAGGTCGGGAGGGTTCGGTGCAGATGGTGCTGGAACACCAGGATGAGCACGACTTGTAAGTCAGGCGCGATCCGCTCCATTGCGACCAAGATCGGTTGCTCGGGCGAGACGCTGCGCAACTGAGTCCGACAGGCCGAGCGCGACAAAGGCGTTCGGGCCGGGCCGACCACGGACGAACGCGTACGGATCAAGGCTCTGGAACGGGCGGTGCGCGAACTGCGGCAAGCCAACGAGATCCTGTGAGAGGCGAGGGCGTATTTTACTCGGGCGGAGCTCGACCGCCGGTTTCGGTCATGATTGCCTTCATCGACGATCACCGGGAGACCTACGAGGTCGAGCCGATCTGCAGTGTTGGCTTCGTTCACCTCGACGTAGGCCGCCCCTACGTGATCGCATTAGGGCAATCTGGCACGGGCGCCGCGCGCACGAGGCGCAGGAGGGTGTCATCGCTCACCGGCATGGCGAGGCGCCGTGCCAAGCGAGCGGCGGGAGCGCGACTGAGAACGAGGCCGAGATGTCGCTGAAGATCGCGTAGGCGATCGGAGCGTCTGGCATGGGACCGGTCGACAGGCTCGACGCTCTCGTCAAAGGTCCGTCGTTGACAGGCCGCCTTGAGGCAGAGGAAGCATCGCAGCCGAAGCCGCAGGAGAATGCCCCGAATGAACCGCGCCGGGTTTCGCGGAGGCCAATTGGTTTGGGTCAGGCAGCCAAGGCTTGCACCGCGGCTTGAGCAAAGTAGCGCGCCTCGGCCTCGGCGGGAGGCATGTTGCCGATCGGATCGAGCACGCGGCAAGTGATGAACCAATCGACCCATTCGAGGGTGGCGAACTCGACGGTCTCCAAGGATCGCAACGGCCCACGGCGATAGATGACTTCGGCTTTGAACAGGCCGTTGAACGTCTCAGCCAGGGCATTGTCATAGCTGTCGCCGACGCTTCCGACCGAGGGCTCGATGCCCGCCTCCGCCAGCCGTTTCGTGTAGCGCAGAGCGAGGTATTGGGAGCCTGTCGCTATGGTGCACGAGCTCACCGCCCCGGAAGGGCCGGCGCTCGTGCAGAGCCTGCTTCAGGGCATCGAGCACGAAGGCGGCATGGGCGGTCCTCGACGCCTGCCAGCCGACGATGCGCCGGGCATAGGCGTCGATCACGAACGCCACGTAGACGAAGCCGGCCCAGGTCGCGACGTAGGTGAAGTCGCTGACCCACAGGGCGTTCGGACGCGGCGCTTTGAACTGACGGTTCACCCGGTCGAGCGGACAGGCCGCCGCGGGATCGGGGACGGTGGTGCGGACCTTCTTGCCTCTCACGACGCCCTGCAGCCCCATGACCCGCATCAGCCGGGCGACTGTGCAGCGGGCAACCGCGATCCCTTCCCGGCCGAGTTGCCGCCAGACCTTGCGCACCCCGTAGACGTGGAAGTTCGCCTCGAACACGCGCCGGATCTCGACGATCAGCGCCGCGTCCGAGCGAGCCCGAGCCGGCAGCTTGCCGGGATCAGCATGCCGCGCGGCATGGGCGTGATAGGTGGACGGGCCGTTCGGCAACACGCAGCAGATCGGCTCGACCCCGTAGGCCTCCCGGTGATCGTCGATGAAGGCGATCATGTCCGCGACCGGCGGTCGAGCTCCGTCATCGCAAAATAGGCCGACGCCTTCCTGAGGATTTCGTTGGCCCGCCGGAGTTCGCGGTTCTCGCGCTCCAGCGCCTTAATCCGCTCGCGCTCGTCCGTCGTTGGCCCGGCCCTCTGGCCCTGGTCGCGCTCGGTTTGACGTACCCAGTTCCGCAGCGTCTCGCCCGAACAGCCGATCTCGGCTGCGATCGAGCGGATCGCCCCATATTGCGAGCCGTGCTCGCCCTGGTGGTCGAACACCATCCGCACCGCGCGTTCCCGGACCTCAGGCGAAAAGGGTGTGCTGCGCTTCGTCATGGCTCCATCCTCTCAGGAGTTGGAGCCTCAGGGAAACCCGGCGCGGTTCAGTCGCGACATGCTCCGACAATACCGCGCTCGAACAGGCGCGGGTCTACCGCGACCTGGAACAGAGACTCGCCGAGGCGCAGCGCATGGGGCGCAAGTGGCAGGTTCGGACGATCCAGGCCAAGATTGCCAACCGGCGAGTGGATCGCGCCCGTAAGATCACGATCGGCGACGTGTCGGCCTCGGCGATGGCAAGGACCCGGATGGCGAAGACCGTGCTCGACGCCGGGTGGTCGACGCTACGCGGCATGCTCCGGTAGAAAAGCGATCACGCAGGGGTAGCCTACGTCGAGGTGAACGAAGCCGACACGACGCGGACCTGCTCGTCCCGTCGGTGCCTCAGTGGACCCACGGGGCTGGCCGGTCTCAGCATCAACGGTGGACGTGCAGCGATTGTGGGTCAGAACACGACCGCGATCAGAGCGCTGCCCGAAACATCGCTCGTCTCGGGTGTGAGACGCCGTCCCCGGCCGGGCACGGAAGCCTCGCCTTCTGAGACGGGAAAACATCACGTAAACGACCCGTCAGGCAGTGGCATTACCTCCCACCAAGTAGGTGAACCGGCTCGTATCCAAACCGGCAACCGTGGGCGATTGAACGGTCTCCAAGGCCTCCAGAGCAACCGACCATAACCCACTGATCACCATCCGTCGGATGGCTTGATGGATCCCTCTTCTCGCGAACGGGGCAGGCAATGAGATGAGGCCTTGTCCGGTCCTAAGGGCGAATAACGCCGCATCCAGAAGCAGACGTGCGTCAGCATATTTGGGGATTAACGGGTAGACGATTCTCCAATCTTCATCCGTCAACCCGAAAATATTACTTTGTGCTTTAAAAGCCAAATGCTGCATAATCTCGGCCTTCGAAGCACCGCCGTTTGATTTTCCGACACAGGTACGACCTATCGTCCTTACAGGGGCATAGGTACTGGATCCATCATGCTCGGTGCGATCAAAATGCTGGATCGCATCGGGCTCAGCCAGTTCAGCTTCATCGACATCGGACAAAAACCCGGCTGCAGACGCCTGAATTTGAAGAGTAAATCCCCCGTCCAAATTCTTTTGAATATCTACACGTTGTATGAGACGACGCAGCGTTGAAATCAACAACCAATCTTCCTTTGTCTGCGCAACGAAGGGCATTCGGATCAACAACTCGTCGATCTCTCTGCGCAGAGACGCGAGATCACTGAGGGATAAATCTGGGGCAGACCCGGGTATCGTGAGACAGGCCAACTTTGTCTCGCAATCGCTTCTCTCTTCGACGTATCTGTCTCGACTCCGGAAGTCGTCCTTGCTCAATGCGCGGCCAGCCTCTGCGATAGCGTCCGTCAAGCCATCAATACGCCTTTGAAGTTTTTCTATTCTAGCCTCAAGAAGGCTACGTTCTTTCATAATGCTCTGCCGGGCCTCGGCGAGCCCAATCGTATACTGTTCCGCATAGAGAGCGAGCGCTTCGAATGAAACGACGTCATCACGGATCGCCCTCAATATCTCGGCGTCGATACGGCCTGCGGAGATGGATCCGTCAGAACATGTACCAGCATTGGCGTTCGTGCAGAGTAGGGCCCGATACGGAGAAAGTCGGGAACCGAATCCGCTATTCATCTTGGCGCCGCAAGAACAATAATATCTACTATGAAAAATGTCAGTCGATTTTGTACTGCACCTCTCCCTATTAATTTCAGAACGCCGTTTAATTGAAACTTCCTTCAGGCGCCGCTGCACTCTAAGCCAAAGTCGGTTGGAAACGATTCTCCATATGTCGACCCTGACGGTAATCCATTCGCGTGGATCACGAGCCACTAACATACGACGCCCGGAGGTTTTCACAACCATGACTCGGCCGTAGACGCTCAGGCCGATGTACTTCGGATTTCTCAGAATACCAGTACCTTCCGACAAATTCCCTCTGATGACTGTACCGGTCCAGAGTCCACCCCTCGGACTGGGAATTTTATTCCTGTTCAATATACCAGCTATGTTAATCGGGGCAACGCCACGCGCAAAAAGATAAAATATAAGCCGGACAACCCTAGCCTCATCTCTATCAACAACAAGGACACCTTTTCTCCGGCCGCGGCCATATCCGTACGGAGCTGGACTGACACTCCGACCCTCATGAGCGGCCGCTTTTATAGCGTCGCTGGTATCAGCAAGTATCTTTTGACGCTCTTTCATGGCAAACAAGCCAAGGATCAAGTTCTTGATCTCGTCGAGATGCCCGTAGCCATTGTCTCCCGTAATATGGATCTCGACACCGAGTTCAGTGAATTCTTCAAATAATATTGCCTGATGAGATGCGCGGCGAGAGAGACGATCGTAGCTACGGATTAGTATTTTCGAAATAGCGCCCTGACGCGCCAGCTCTCTAATTTCGAGCAAGGCCTTCCTTTCTTCAAGTTCGTAACCGCTAATGGCGCGATCAGCAAACAGATACTGCTCGTTCCTGAGCTGAATATGATGTTTTTTCGCATAGGCCAAGCACTTCGCTTCTTGAACGCCTATGGTATTTTCTTTCTGAGATTTTGTAGAAAAGCGCGCGTAAATTACAGCTACGTCTGCAATCAAGCGTTTCGGGCGAGGAGGCGCAATTCCGCGCATATAATCCTCGATCAAAAGCAGATCGTCTTTAGTTGCAAAATTTAGATATTCAGATTTTTTGACACAAGATCTTGTTTTCATAACAGCACCAAAGGCGACAACACTCAGAGATGATTAGGATAGTTGGCCCTAATCACATTGATCGATAATGAGTTTATATATTTAAATTATTGGAGTCGCGTAGTTTGATATTGAACCACGCCGTGCCCGTCCTAGAATATCACGTATTTCCTTTGACCCCTTTGTTCGCAAGATTTTGAAAAATCTTGCGCGTAGGGGTGTCGAGTGAATCCTAGTGATGGCGGCGGCTACCGCGTGATATCGTTCTGGAAGCATTTCCGGCCGCATGCGTGTAACTTCCAGAAAGTACATTCCCTCTGCAATTTGGGCGGCATCTTCTTCAGGCAACATCTCCGGAAGGAAAAGGTGCTTGACTACTGTCCAATCGATAGCGGACAGTCGAAAGTCCCCGCGCTCGCTTCGAGCGTGATGGGCGAGTACAACTTCCGGGTACGCGAGGGGCGACTTGGCCGGACGAGGAAACGAACGTTTAACCCATCGCGGATCAGCCGAAAGACGCTGCTGAAGAGGCAACTCGGAAAGGCCTGGTATTCCGACAAGTAGGTGCAGATCATAGCTCCGTCCTGCACCGTCGAGATCGACTATGACTGCCGGAACTAGTTGTCGCAGTCGTTCGATAATGGCTGGGTTGATCGTTCCGAATCGAAGATCCGGTAGCTGGCGCAACATCTCGATGATCGCTCCGCGCAGTTCATCGTCAGTTTCCGGCGACGGAGTAATGTCCTGTATCGATAGCTTCAATGGCTCAAGGGCTTGAATAAGCTGGATTTGGCGCATTTCGAGTTTGTGGCGCTGCGCGATTGCCGAAAGAGAATTCGCTTCGAAACCGAGATCCGGATCCTGCTCCATTCTCCGGTCAATTGCTTGTATTTCGTCGGTTATCGCCTCACGTTCTACTTTGGTCGCATCCCACCGTGCTTCCCACCCGTCATTCCTAATCCGATCCCATTCAGCTAAACAGTCCGGCGCTAGGAGTTCGTCGATAACAAACAGCAAGACTCGCCGTGCGATCTCGGACGTATGGATCTCCCAAGATGCATCGCAGCCGCCACTGAAGTTCCGTGTTCTGCACACGGCGACGTCGGAAGCGCGTTTGCGAAGTGGATTCATCAGACCGCCGCACCGACACCGTATCTCAGGTGTTACGAACGGTGCCGGCTTCGTTCCCTTGTTCTCCCGCGCCACAGGTTTGTATTTGGCCACGACTCTGTCGAAAAGGTCCGGATCTATGATTTCCAACGAAGGCACTGATATATCATCCGAGCCATCAGTCTTCGCAGGTCTGTACAAGCCTTTCAGGAGCGGATTTCTGAGTATCGAAAATTTCTGAAATGGATTGGCCCACAGCTTGCCTTGAGGCGGGGCGACCCCGTCCCGGTTCAGACCGCGCATGACCGTCATAGGCAGAGCGCCCGCATCCATCTCGGCGAAGGCGCGCTGGATAACGGCAGCCTGTTCCTCGTTGATCTTTAAAAATGGCCACTCATCGATACGTTCGTATCCATATCGTTCGTGACTTGCGATGAGCAGGCCGGCCCGGTCGGCTTCCCGCCGGCCGCCTTCCAAGCGCTCTCTTATCATGGCGTGATCGACCTGGGCTTGATAGCCGCCAACGATCAACGCCATGTCGTCGATGGGCCCCTGACCGGCAATGTGCAATGCTATGCGATGATTTTTGAAGAACTCGTCCAGAAGGACGGCGTCGCGGTGACTACGGGTGACCCGGTCGACGCCTTTCGCGACGATCACATCAATTGAACCCGCAGCAACAAGAGCGAGAAGTTTGCGGAGTCCTTCTCGACCGGCCATAGTTCGTCCGGACCGATGCCGGTCTATGAACACATGGCATTTTAAGTCGCACGAGGCTCCGATGGCATCGCAATGCTCGGTAGCCTTCTGGAGCTGGATACCGATGCTGTCATCATCGGGATCGGTGATCGAGCGCCGGGCGTAGATAGCTGCTCTCAGACATCCGATATCGACTGTTTGTGCGTCGGGATGCCCGCCGATCTGTTCGATAAGTGGCGCTAGAAGCGCATCGTCGCGACTGTCGATTGTGTTGTCGTCCATGGCGTAAGATCCTCAGGAGATCCCTCGCAGGCAGCCTTTATCCCGCGCTGGAAATGCTCCGATCGTGAGTGTGAAACACGGTGCGTAGTCGCAGGCGTGCTACGCACTCGCTCGCTGTGGCGCACTCGACGATTAAGGGACATCGCTGGATCCTTATCAGATGGGGATTCGGATTTAGGCCATAGGCCCGTGGATTTCAAATGCCTGATAGCTCACCACGGTTCAAGTGCTACAAAAAAACTCATTTTTCTTGACTCTCGCAATCTCATTCATCGCGTTTCGAGCTTACGCGACCGCCGTCGTCGAACGGCTTGGAGGCGAGATCTTGATAGTCACTGGATTCCAGTTCGTGGGTTCGAACCCTGCTACCTGTGCCAATCTCGTTGCGACATCTGGGTTGCAAACTGCACCAGCGCTCGTAGTCGAGCCGAGCCTTCCATCGCGCAAGAGCGACGACAAAGCTCCGCTCGGCAGCACTCAGGGTGCGCCGCCGCCGAGACGACGCGTTTTTGTCGGGAGCAGAAGCCATGTGAACCCCTTCTAGTCGCGTAGGCGAGCACAACGGTCTGGCTTCAGTAGCCAGCACGAATAAAAACATGTTCGCTTCGTGTTGGAAATATTGTATGCTTAATTGACGACGATCCGCGACATCAAACTATTAATACGCAAACAAATAACTCGGGCTTTGGCGGTAGGGTGCCATATTGGCGTCGATACTCTAGCCAAAAGTCTTCCGATAGAATTGCGAGAACATCTAGATAAATACTGATGAAAGCCATATGGTATTCTGATGTTCCAAATCTAAAACGACAATGTATCCATCGACCGAAACTATGTATATATGCATAACTCTTAATCTTCTCGAATTCCAAGACGATAAAATCTGGATAGAGTACGAGCGTAGTTCCTATCTGGATTCAAAGTAATAAGTTGACTCGTATAGCACATTCGCCCGTCCGATAAGATCGGATGGCCATGTACTATGCCTGTAAGATGTGGTACCGGCCGGAAGAAAAATTTCCAGCCGTAAAGAATCGGAGAATCTTTTAAAAGCATTTCGTCCGGATGTATGCCTCTAGCAATGGGCTCTAGATCTTCGGCAAGCCGTCGGTACCGAGCCGCCTCTTTAGCAAGACGTGGAAATGGTCCGGGACCGATATTTAGTATCGACATACGTTCCTCCTTTCGCATATTTCCTAGAGATGCAAGTCCGACTCGTTCCGGCTGATCCGGCCAAGCAAGTCCTCGATCTCTCGGCACGTTAAGGATCGGCGCTTGAGAAGGGCCTGGGCCAGACGCGTGAGATCGCGACGTCTTGAGATCAGCAACTTGAGGGCCGTCGCAGATGCGGTGCGAAGAGCCTGCTCGATCCGGTTATCTACGAGGGGAGGGGTTCCGATCGCATCGTGCACGGCAAGAGTGCTGCCGAGTCCCCAGCGAACGTGCATGTCGCGTGCGAACCTCGAGGCCAGCGACAAGTCGACTGCCGCGCCCGCCGATGGCGAATCGAACAATATGATTTCAGCAGCGCGTCCGGCCATGAGCACAGCGAGAACGTTCCCCATTGTTTCTCGCGTCACGAGGCTCGGCATCCGAAACCCCATGTAGCCGTCGCCTCCCTGCCCAGGGGAGCACAACACGAGATCGCCGATCGGAAGGCTAAGGACCCAGCCCGCAACCGCATGACCTGCCTCGTGGATGGCAGTTCGCCACTCCTCTTCGGCGGAAAGCTCGTCGGCTGATCCTGCGATCTCCTGCAAGAGATCGGCTTCTTCCAATGCGCGACCGGCGCGGCGCGCTCGACCGCGGGCACGTCTGACCCACGCGGCGCAGTCCGCACCAGTCCCGCCGAGCGCCCTCCTTGCAGCTTCAATCAGGTCAATTCCCGGAAGATCCGGCGCCAAATGGTGTCGTAGGATCGAAGCGAGGTCTGAAAGCGAAGGAGCTTCGATCGTGATCTGCCGGTCAAACCGGCCTGATCGCAGGATCGCAGGATCAATCCATCCCGGGTTGTTGGTTGCGCCGACCAGCAGCACGCCCTCGCGGCCACCGTCGCCATCGAGGCATTCGAGGAAGCCGTTGATGACCTGGACGCCGTAGTGATGGTTGTTGCGTTCGAGCTTGCGCCTATCGCCGAACGAATCGAGCTCGTCTACGAGTGCGACGCATGGCGCGACTTTCTTCGCGTTTTCGAAGAAGGCGCGCATGGCTTTGAGCGTCGTTCCGAGATGTGCCTCGCCTTCGGCCTGCCACTGGGCAAGCGATCCGGCCACGATTGGGACGTCCGCCTCCCTCGCGATCGCTGCCGCGAGCAATGTCTTGCCTACGCCTGGCGCGCCGGTGACGAGTGCCCCCTGCTCGCAGGACGACCAGGGCTGGCCGCGGATGTACCCTCTGAGATCGGCTGCTGCGGCAAGTCCCCATTCGGCTGCAGCACCGTAGCCGTGGAGCTCGGATAGTCGCGGCGTCTTGCTTGCCAGCGGCAGCGTGCTTCTCCGCTCCAATACGAACCTCATACCAACTCTCATTGATCAGAACCTATGAGCCCAAGCGCGCAGTCCGATGGACATGATGCGCCAGGGCTGGTCGATGAGGCGCCGCCACGCATC
>NZ_JBNNWO010000035.1:0-33478 GCF_050281105.1 Methylobacterium sp. NPDC080182 | reverse complement strand
CGCGGCATCTGCGTGGCGCAGAGTAGCCTCTCGCGCTTCTTCAAGCGCCACGGCATCTCGTGAAAAAAGTACGGGGCACGCGGCCGAGCAGGACCGGGAGGACGTGAGAGCTGCGCGCGAGGCGTGGTTTGAGGGCCAACTCGACCTCGACCCGGATCACCTCGTGTTCATCGACGAGACCGCAGCCAACACCGCCATGGCCCGGCGCTACGGGCGCGCTCCAAGGGGCGAACGCTGCCGGATGAGCGTGCCGCAGGGTCACTGGAAAACCACCACCGTCACGGCGGGTCTGCGCACCAGCGGCATCACCGCACCCTGGCTGCTGGACGGTGCCATGAACGGGCAGGCCTTCCGCACCTACGTGGCCGACGTGCTCGCTCCAACGCTCCAGCCCGGCGACACGGTCGTTATGGACAACCTGCCGGCCCACAAGGTCAGCGGCGTCCGCGAGCGGATAGAGGCGGTGGGAGCCCGGCTGCTCTACCTCCCGGCCTACTCGCCCGACTTCAACCCGATCGAGATGGTCTTCGCGAAGCTGAAGGCACTGCTGCGCAGTGCGGCGGCACGAACTATCCCAGACCTTTGGGATGCCATACGGCGCAGCCTAACCCGCTTCGCGCCAGCTGAATGTCGAGCCTACCTTGCCGCTGCAGGATACGACGCAACCTGATCGGATGCCGCTCTAGGATGTGCGGGCCTTCAACAGGAGCTGCACCGCGAAGGCTGTCTGATCCTTCTTCGACGCGGCCCTGAGCTTCGCGATCCCGGTCTCGGCTTCGCGGATAGCAGATCGAGCGTCTTGGAGGCTGACCCGATGGAAGGGGTCATAGTCGGCACTGTGGCGATCTTCCTGAAGCGACCGGAAGGCCAAGCCAACCTGCACGAGGTCGGCAGGGAAGCCGAGGCCCTGGAGCTGCGCACAAGCCTTCTTCGCCTCGCCGTGGTTCATGGCGCGGTACGTGTGGCGCCAAGCCTTGTCGGCTCGGTTTGCTCCGACGCCGATGAGGCGGTCCGCGTTCGTCTGCGCCACTGCGTGGAACAGCGCGTTGTAGGCCGTACTGATGGCGCGCTTGAGATCGGACTGCCGGGGCCGCTTCGATCTTGATGCACAGAGGCGCCGGGCAGTCTCAATCAGATCGTCGCTCACCGTGCCCGAACCCGCTTGGGCGGTTCGGGCACCACATGCGAGACGTGAGCGAACCGCTTCTCGTTCATCGCATAGAGGCGGTTGTTCAGTTTGAACATGGTGTTGGACATGTTCTCGGGATCGGGGTCCGCATCGACAGCCGCGTAGTGGATGACGACGTAGATCGCCGGATCCCCATCGTGATCCTCGTCCGGCCGTACCTCGATCTCGCGCACACCAAAGCGGCCCAGCTCATCCTGGACCACTTCCTCAATGGCGGCTTTCACGTCGGGGGTCAGTTCGGTCTCGGGCGTCTAAGGAGCCTATCATGCGCGGTTTGCCCACGCGATGAAGGTTGGCGTTCATCCACCGAAAGGCAACCGCCGCCCAAGGGCGGCGGCTTACGTCAGGACCAGTCGTCGTCGCTGCCGAACTTCAGGTCGGGCATGGTCACGCCCATGTCGGCAGACATGCCCCGGCCCTTCGCGCGCATGCCCGAGACCCGGCCGCCGCCCGACAGGGCGACGTCGACCCGACCGTGGAAGTTCATGTCCTGGAGGCGGTCGACGTGGCGGCCGAACTCCGCGACATGCCCACCGATCTCACCTGCGCCTCGCGCGCCCGTGCCCGCCGGCGGCATATCCGGCACATTAGGGATCCGCGATACGCCCGACGTGATCGAGCGGATCGAGCCATCCGGCATCTTCATCGTGCCGTTGCCGAGATCGAGGCCTTCCTTGCCGTCCAAACCCTTCACGAGGCGCGGTTCGGCAGCGGCTGCCTTTTCGGCCGGGGTCTCACCAGGCGGCGGGACGATCTCTCCCCACCTGAGTGCACCACGGAGCCGTGCGTTGTACTGCGTCCAGTTGCCGAGGCCGGTCGCCCGCCGAAGGTGCAGGGCGACGCGGGTCTGCTCCTCCAAGCTCGCAGACATCGCGTTGGGCGCTGTGATCCCCAAGGCAGGCGCGATCCTGCGCCAGTTGGTGTTGGTGATCTGGTAGTAGCCCTGTGCCGTGTGGGTGCGGTCGTTGATGTAGTTCGGGACGTTCCGGCCGCCGGCCTCGTACTTGGTGATGAGCCCGAGTTCGTTCCGCTCTCTATCGACCATCTGTACCGAAGCTGGAATGGTCGGCATCGGGCCGCTGGGGCCGCCAGATCCACCGCCGCCGCCACGTGAACCGCCACCGAAGGTAACACCGCCGCCGAGACTGCCCGCGCCACCATCGCCTCGAACGCCTCGGCCAGCCCGCGGCCGTCGAGGCGTTCCGGGGTGGCGGTGACGCCGAGAACGAAGGCCTCCGGCGCTGCGTCGAGGATGGAGCGCCACTGCCCGGCGACCGCATGATGCGCCTCATCCACCACGATCAGGTCCGGCGGCTCCAGCCCGGCCGCGAGACGGCGCGCCAGGGTGCCGACACTCGCGATCTGCACGGGCGCATCGCTCATCGGGTAGCCGGCACCGATGATGCCATGTGGCACGTCCATGAGGGTCAGCGCCGCGCTCGTCTGATCTACCAGTTCCTGCCGGTGGACCAAGATCATCACGCGCTTGCTGCGTTCGGCCGTCGCCTTGCAGATGAAGCTGAAGATGACTGTCTTGCCCGATCCGGTAGGCGACACGACCAGAACGCGACGGATGCGGTGACTGAACTGGTCGCGCACGCCCTCGACGATGTGCTCTTGATCGACTCGCAACCGGAGCATGGTGACCCCATGTTAGCCGCTTCGGTGGCGGAGTACCTGCTACGCACCCCGGCGCCGAGCGTTTAGTTCTGAGTTGAGGGAGTGAAATGCTGCGCTTCGTGGTCACGTATGATCTGAAGGATAATCAGCCGGATCCACATTCGCCATTGCTGAAATTGGCGCCAGATTATGGCTGGAACCGGCTGATTGATTGCACAGATAGCAAGCCGATCCGGCAATTGCCAAACACTACCTTGCAAGGCGTCTTCAACACCACCGCCGATGCGACGGCGGCGTTCCGATCTCTCATCGCGGCCACCGAGGCGAAAACGCGCCGACGCATCACGGTCGAGCGTGTCGCGTTTTTCATCTGGAGCGGAGGGGCGATTTTCGACCTCAATGAGTTTTGAGGATAAAATCGCCGGAAACGACCCGCCAGCGCCCGCGACGCGCTGGCGGCAAATCACCGGCCCTTAACCCGTCCGAGCCCGTCCTGGGCCGAATTTGACCGATTGCCGGGGCTCTCGCTTCGGAAAGCGTTCCGTCGATCAACAGCCTCGGGCGTTCGGTGGTAGGTGCGGGTCTCACCCGATAGGCTGCGGATCACTTCGTCCTGCGTGAGGAACAGAATCTCGCGGACGGCCTCGCACATGTCGGGGCCATGGACCTTCCGGATGTCGACGCGGGGGTGCTTCATGATGCAGGCTTGCCTCTGAAGTGAGGGGGCGCACAGATGGCAGAGCCGAAGCACTACAACCCGGCATTCGATGAGATCGTGAAAGCTGTCGGCCGCGTCGCGTGCATGTATTCGGACGTCGAGTTCCACATCAGCGAGACGATTTGGATGCTGATGAACGTGGAACGTCAGATCGGCGCATGCCTAATTGCTCAAAGTGTCGGACCGGGACCGCGTTTTCGAGCCTTGCGATCGCTCTTAGCTGTCCGAGAAGCTCCCGACGAAGTCATCAAGGCTACACGCGAGATGGGCGAGAGGGTCGGTAGAATTGCCGCAAAGAGAAACCGCGTTGTGCATGACCCATGGTCGAGGGACGCAGACGGTTCGTTTCACCGCGTGCAAATCACTGCTGACAACAAATTGGAGTTCGGTTTCGAGATCGAAACGGTAGATGGTCTAAACGAGCTCTACGATGAGATCGTACAGGTCCGTTGGGACCTCCATCAGCTGCGAGCGCTCATCCTGAGGGAGGTCCCACCATGGCCGCATACGCGCTTCGATAGTTCACCCGGCATCGGAAGCCTTCTCGGCGACGGGTGAACCGCTGCCGACGCGCATCTCTTCTCCCGGGCGCCGCCCGCGCACGCGGCGCGGCGGCTCGCTGGCATCCGGCGAAGCGGTAGAAGCGACGGGCTTGCCCGCTTCCATCTCGTCCTGAAGCTCGCGCAGCTGGGCGATCAGGGCGCCGAGTTGGCGCGCGTTGAACGCGACTGGCTTACGAAGGTCCTGCGACCGCCGCACGAACGTGTGCAGGTGCAGGTAGAGACGCGGCGGCCGATCGTTGAGCGCGTGCTCGCAGAGCGTGAGATGAACCTCGCCGCGTTGGTCACCGTCGATCTGGAGCCGCCGGATCACCTGCTTCACCGGGTATCTCGATCCGCCGCCTTGCCGCTGACGGACGGAGCTGTCCCGATTGACGCGAGGCTTCATCGCAACATCCTTCCTAGATGGGCGACCGCCGCGGCGCCGGTATGCGGCACCAGGCCGGCGGCGAGCGCGTAGGCGGCCATGTAGTCGTCCCGGCCGAGCCCTTGCCGCATCGCTTCACCGACAGGCCCATGCGCCCCCGCCGACCGGTGGACGAAGCCGGACACCTCGATCTCAGCGCCGGTGTCCGTCGAGGCCTTCAGCGCGGCGGCCAGATCGATCGCGGCCACCAAGATCACCCGGGCGTAGAGGTTCGGATCAACCGACATCTATGATGCCCTCCGATGTATTGGTTAGTTTTTGAGGTACGATCATCTCCTTGAACTGATTCGAAGGGAGCTACGATGAGAACCATCGCATTGCCTTTGATTGTTGTCGCCGCAGCGCCGGCGGCTCCAATAGGCGCGCTAGCTCAAGGCGCGTCTTGCAACAAAGGTTTATCATGAAGTATGCCACGATACGTTCAAAGAGAAAAAAGATTGTGTTCCGACAACATCATGCAATCCACAAACGCACGCATGCATGTCGACCCAAGTATGCAGATCCAAACGGGTTAAAGACCAAAGCGTTTGCTCTTGCGAGCCGGGCTGACGCTCAAGCCTTCTCGGCCGGCGGTGCCTTGCGCGCCGCGGCCTCTTGCTCGGCCAGCCAGCGGCGGTAGGCGGACTTCGACCAGCAGACCTTATCCCCGACGCGAAAGGTCGGGATCTTCCGGGTAGCGTCCATGTGATAGACCTGCCGGGGCTTCAGGTTCATGTGCTTCGCAATAGCGGGCACGCCGTAGAGAAAGTCGCCGTCGTCAGCGGCTTCGGCCATGTCACACTCCTTGTCGCGTTTCATGTCGCGTGGACGAGCGAAGAACACGGCGACGCTCGTTGTAAGTGGTTGATATTGTTGGCCTCAGGTGAACCACGCTGGGCAAATAAAAAGGCGCCCCGGAGGGCGCCTTTCCTACTCGTAAGATATTGGCGTCGTTGTCGTTTTTAGCTGTGACTCACGACAGTCAGAGCGATGTACGGGGTGAGGACGCAGTCCCGAGGTGATCAGGATGGGCGGGACATGGGCGTTCCCCGATTTCTGTCACCCGAATCCGTGCGAAGCACGGTCGTGCAGACGCCGTTTCTGCAACGGATGATAAATTCGGCAACGCATCGGATAATAAGATAGGCAAGGCAGCGGTTGATAAAATCGGTGATGCATGGAAGGATAAAAATGATCGCGTGAACCGACCGGAGCATCGGCGTGGCAGGTCTGAACGAGAAGATCGCGGGCTCGCTGGAGCGGCTGCGGGCGGCGGGCGGCGACGGAGTGGGCATCCTGCGGTCGAGCGTCCTCGGGCGAACCGACCAGGATCGCTTGGTGAAGTACGGCTACCTCCGGCAGATCATGCCGGGGTGGCTCATGATCGTCGACCCGCATTCCCGGGCGGGCGACAGCACCCCTTACTACGCGAACTTCTGGCGCTTCCTGTCCATGTACTGCGAGGACCGTTTCGGCGCGTCCTGGACCGCGGACGCACAGACGTCGCTGCGTCTCCACGCGGAGGAGAACACGGTCCCGCCGCAGGTCGTGGTCATCAGCCCCGGCGCCAACAACCGCCCCCAGCCGTTCCCGTTCAACACGTCGCTGTTCAGCATGAAGGCGGAACTGCCGCCGACGGTGATGCGGGACGGGATGCGGGTCCTGCCGCTCGGTGATGCGCTGGTGCGTGCCGCGCCGACGTTTTTCACGCAGCAGAAGGCGACGGCCCTTGCCGCGCTGGCGTCGCTGGGCTCGGCCTCGGAGGTGGTGACGCCGCTGCTCGCGGGCGGTCATTCGGTGATCGCAGGGCGTCTCGCGGCGGCTTTCCGCGCCGTCGGACGGACCCGGGTCGCCGACGAGATCGTCTCGGCAATGACGGCGGCCGGACACGTCGTGTCCGAGCGGGACAACCCGCTTAGGGACGTGCCGCAAGGCCTTTCCTTCAAACGGCGCGTCTCGCCCGTCGCGGCCCGTGTCACGGCCCTGTGGGCCGAGTTGCGGACCGGGGTCCTCGACGCATTCCCGGAGGAGCCGCGGGAGGTAGACGACCCGGGGCGGTACCTGGAGGACGTCGACGAGCGGTACGTGGCGGACGCGTACCATTCGCTCTCCATCGAGGGGTACAAAGTCACGCCCGAGCTGATCGAGAAGATCCGGAGGGGCGACTGGAACCCGGAGAGGATCGAGGCCGACCGCGAGCAGCGAGACGCGCTCGCCGCCAAGGGCTACGCAGACTGTTTCGGGCTGGTGCGCGCGGCGGTCGCGGACATCCTGGAAGGAATGGACGCGGCGGGGCTCGTCCTCGACCGGCACATGGCTTGGTTCAGGGCGATGTTCCAGCCATCGGTCGCCGCGGGCCTGTTCGACGACGAGCGCCTCGGCGGCTACCGCAGGCACTTCATCTACCTCGACGGGTCGCGCTACGTCCCCGTGGCGCACGCCTCCGTGCAGGACGCAATGGACGCCTACTTCGACGCGTTCGAGGCCGAGCCGGATCCGCGTGTGCGGGCGCTCCTCGGCCACTTCATCTTCACTTACATCCACCCGCTGCCGGACGGGAACGGCCGCATCGGCCGCTTCATCATGAACACGCAACTGGCCTCGGGCGGGTATCCGTGGACGGTGATCCCGGTCGACGAACGGGTGCGGTACATGCGCTCCCTGGACGCCGCCAGCCTCGATCACGACGTCCGACCCTTCGCGGCGCTTGTCTCCGACTTGGTACGCAGGGAACCCCCGCCTCCTCGCCGCAGGTCGGCCGGCGAGGAGCCGGCCTACCGGGAGGAGGAGCAGGACAGGTCCCATCAGCCCTGATGCCAACGGGCACCGGGCAGGCGATGGCGAGAGTGGTCGGGGCCCCCTGGCGGCAGTCGTGGCCGGGGCCCGTTCTGAACGGTTCTCCAGCCGTCCGGCGGCCAGCCGCAGGAAGCGGTCGAGACGTTCGCCTCGGAGGTGCCGGTGGTACGCCCCTGACCTGGAGCGACGCCAGCAGGCGGTCGACGGCATCCGGGAGAAGTACGGCCTCTCGGAATGTCACGCCTGCCGGATCGTCGGCCAGCATCGGGGCACGCAGCGCTATGTGCCGGCCGTGCTGTCCGAGGCGGTAAATATGGACGGAAGGGAATTGCCTCTCATCGGCGACCAGCGCGAAAACGATGTCGTGAATCCTTGCGGCTACCCTGGAGCTGGAGAAGAAGGCGATCGGAGCCAATCTCAACGCCGTATAGAATCTCGACGACGCTTTACGGAACGTCGTCGCAACGGTGTTTCGGAGGCGCTTCGTCCCGTTTCGCTTCTAATAGGTTGAGAGCTATTTGATGATATTGCTCAATTTTTCCTTCGCCTGTTTCCATTTCTCTTTGATGTCGTTTCCAATATCTCCGGCCTGTTGTCCGATACAGACGTTCACGATTCCGAGCATCTGTTTCGCCCCATAGGCATCCAGCAAGTCAGCGGTATCGATTGTTTGTATGATTTTCGACCAATCACTTGCCGGCAGTCGACAGATCGAGGCAGTATTTTGCGAATAGCATGAAATGTGCGTCTGGAATGCAAAATCTTTCATCTTGCTGCAGTCGCATTTTTCAGGGTGATCCAGATCAAGTTTGGGAATTATTGCTTCCTGGAGACAAAGCAGTGTTTTGTCCCGCCAAGCGACGCCTTGCGTGGACCAATCGTTCCTGCCGATGAATTTTTCGCAATATCTCTTGCCATAGTTCGTAAAGTAATTTTTGTCCGCGCTGCACGGGCAATAACGCTCGAAGCATTGTGTGTAAACGCCGCAACCCAGCTTTACTGAATTCGAACATTGCGCTTGAGCGTGATTCGAGAAAAAGCAGAGCAACATAAATATTAAAAAAATTGCCAGTGATGCCTGGGATATGATGAAATATCGATTTTGATTTTGCGGCCGTATCGGGGCGCTATTCGAATAAAGCGCCCAGCCCCTTCGAAAAGGCCGATCAAACCAAATCATGATCTGTAATATCCCAAAAAATAGGCCGAAAGTCTCAGTAAATCAGTATTCACGAGAGTCAGCTCCGCGTCAATTGGATCGAGGCATTGCGTGCTTGGAGGGCGCGTTCGCGCTGAGGTTCACCGGAACTGATGAGGCCACCAGATCCTGCGTCGCGGATTCGTCCTCATTGCCCGTTTCGGGGCACGGCCTTCGTCAATTCCAGTCGGGCCGCGAAACGTGGCCCCGAGATCTCCAGCTGGTCGAGGCTCGCGAACTCGGCGGCGGTCTCGTCTACGGGCTCCGCATGATAGGTTGCCGGACGCATCGCCTCCACCTCCTCGACGAACACCGAATACACGGCTTCCGGATCGGCCAACGGCTCCTGTGCCAGCCGGAACTTCGCGCACCAGCGCAGGGACCCCGCGCCGCCGGGATCCGGTTCGGGACGGATGGCGCAGGATGTGGGAAGCCGGACAGGCTCTTGCGTCGGGCCGGCCGCGCCGGCCGGCTTCGGCTTCACTGTGTTGGACAGGACGAGATAGCGGGTCCACTCGTCCTGGGTCGCGGGAATGTAGCTGCACTCCGCCCACGGGCTGCGCCCCTCCTGGCGTCCGTACGGCCCAGATTCTGCCAAAAGCGCCGGGGTTTCGGTCCCGTCGACGCTGCGTCGCAGGAGCCGGATGCGCATCAGCGGCCGCTGGCGCCACCATGAGAGGCGCGTCGGATCGTGTCCGTCCGCCTCGGTGGCCGACCGGAGGGCGCCCGCGCCGGTCACCGTCACGCTCACCACGTTCCGCTCGGTCTGCGACACCTCCGCGACCACGTGGCGCCCAGGCCTTACCTGCGCCCATTCCACGACAGGGTCCGAGAGCTGCAGGTCGGGCGCGGCGAAGGGCTGATAGCGCACGAGACCCAGGCGCACGAACGGCTCTGGCACCCCGAAGGTGTCGATGGGGATGTTGACGAACCATGTCTCCTCATCCGCGTCGAAGCGCGGCCGGAACGTGAGGAGGGCGACTTCGAGGGTGGTCGCGCGGGCCGCCCGTTCGGCCGACTCAGCGGGAAGACGCAGGCTCACGCGCGGAACGTAGACCATCTCCTCGTCGGGACTGGCCACCGGGTCCCAGAGCATATCCATTGAAACGCCGGGACCCATCCGCTTGGCGTTGCTCAGGCCGGGGAACGCGGCCGGTGGGATCAGCCAGCCCTGCGGACCCGGACCGCCCTTGATCGGGTCACGGCCCCATCGCGTGACGTACGCACCTCCCGGGCCGAGATCCTCGTCTGCGAATCCCCCCATGTCGATATCCCGGCGCAGAAGCTTAGAGAGGATCTTGAGCGTGCCGGTGTCGTAGTCGCGCTCCACGCCGTTGTTGCTGTCCGCGATGCGGTTCAGGTGTAGATCCGGCGGCCACAACGCGACGCCGATCCGTTCCGCGAAGCCCGATGTGGCGCCGGGGCGACGACAGCTGAGGCACAGGAGGCTCTGCTGCGTCAGCTCGAAGATCCACGCTTGCCGTGGGCCGGGAATGAGGCGCGTGGACGGGAGGATGGTCCGGGTCACGAGCTGGGCCGGTGCCTTCGTCGACCGCAACGGGACCCGCTGAGACGGCCCCTCCTGAAGGGTCGCGTCGGCAGGCAGGACCCGGCCCGTCTCCGGCTCGCGGAAATAGGGGCTGGTCCGGGAGCCGGCCCGCAGATGCAGGTCGAGCACGCGCGCCCGCGTGTCGCCCACTTCAAAGGGATAGGTCGCCCGAAGAGATTGCGCGTTCTTCTTGGCAAGGCGTTGCAGTTCGAGGAGATCGGTCGTGGGCCACGCTCCGGTGGCGGAATCGATCCGCAGGAGCACCGCCTGCTCCTGCGGGAACGTGACGGTCCCATCCGGGGCGATGTCGAAGCCGTAGACCTCGGTCGGCCGCTTCGGGCCGCCGGACGCGGGATCGATGGGCCAAAGGCCGCGCACGACTTGGTCCGCACTGCGTTTCAGGTCGTCGGAACGATCGAGCGAACCACTCACCAGCCCGGCCCCGGTCGCGACGACTTCAATGAAGCCCGTCGTGGCCTGGTCGAAAGTGACGGTCCCGGTAACGAGGACACCCGAGGCGCCGAACTGATCGTCGGCGGGTGGTGTCGCGCCATCGAGGACCTGCTCGCGCGTGTCCACGCTGAGACGCTGGACCGAGAGCGAGGCCGATGGCACGGCCAGCGGCCGATCCACGGCGTGGGTCGCATGGAGGGTCAGCGAGGCGGCGATCTCGGGCGTCGCGATGCGGCAGGCCATGTCGTAGACGCTGTCGTTGAGCGTGCGGATCGCCTCACCCGGGAGGCTCCGTTGCCCGAGCGTGGAGACGCGGGCGCCACGAACCTGCTTGCTCAGGCGCCCAGCGACGATCTCGGGTTTCTCGGCGGTCCAGCTGGCGATCCCGGCCGCGAGGGCGGCGTCGTCTCCAGGGACCTTTCCGGTCTTCGGGTCGTAGACGCTGAGGAGGGTGGCGGTCTCCACCACGTCGAAATAGCGGGCGAGGTCATCCCGGGAGGGCAGGAACCAGAGCTCGACATCGAACGTGTCGCCGGGTTCGAGGTCGAGCCGCACGCGCGTCACCGCGACGCTCCGGCCGGGACTGGCATTCCCCCGGGTCAGCGATCCCTGAGCATCGATGGCGTACGCCGCAAGACGCTTGCCAGACTGGATCGCGTCGCTGCCGCGCAACAGCGTGCCGGTCTCGGCCTCGACGCCGATGACCCGCTCGTGGCTCGCCTCATGGCCGGATCTCGACCTGGCCACCACCTCGATGGCGATGGGGCGCACATCGGGGTAGACGACGCCGGGTCCCCGGACGGGAACGATCAGGGGCACTCCGGGAAGCGGATCGCCTCCGGTGCGCCGGATCTGAAGGACGAGGTAATCGGCCAGCGGCTCGGGGTAGTAGGGCAGGCGCCGGGCGGCGCTGCCGGAGAGGCGTGGTCGAAAGACGCTGTCTCCGTTCGGCTTCGCGGCCTGAGGAGTTTCGCCCCGGTCGAGCCGGCCATCGGAGCTCGGCTCGAAGGTCCATACCGGGAAGCCGCCCTGCGACTCGTGGTCGAAATCGACGTCGCGCAGCCCGTCCCGCGCGCCCTCCCAGGTCCTGCCCTTGTCGTCGCGATAGGTCACGACCGGGTCGTCGGCGGACAGGCTGAGCCTGTGGCTCTCGACGAACGCGGCTGGGACGGTAGGCGGGACGACAATTCGGACCGAGCGCCCATGCGTGGCCTCCACATCCGACCGGGCCTTGACCGGATCTTTCGGGACCCGTGAACGCAGGACGACCGTGGTGCCGCCCTCGCGGGGGCCGTCGCGCACGCCGTCGAGGGGCCGGTCGAGCATGGGCTGCGGTGTCGCCAGCATGGGCGCCTCGATGCGCTCGTGTCGCAGATGGCGCCTTGCACCTGCGTCGACCGCCGGGAGGGCCAGCTTCGGATCGAGGGGCAGACCGGCTGGACTGGCCACGGGACGCACGATGCCGCCCGCGAGGACGCTGCGCAGCCGGACGTGATAACCGCAACCCAGTACGAGCCGGGGGATCCGCCACGGCCCGGTTTCGGCCCCGTCGGCGGGCCGGTCGAGCGCGTAGGTCTGGGCGAGGGGGAGGGCGCCCGCCTTATCGAGCGCGACCGGGCGCGCGTCGGTATCGACCCCCAGCGGCGTGCCCGGCCACTGCGCGACGGTCTCGTCGACGAAGGCGGTCGTCCCGGCCGGCTTGCCGGCCTCCTTCCGGTCCTGGAGGCGCGCGGGAAGGACAAGGGTCGCGGAATCGAAGGCGGCGCGGTCGGCAGAACGGGGGATCGCGTGGGCGAGGAGGCGGCCGAGCGTCTTCGCCGAGGTAGGGGACGACGCCTCCTCGGTCGGATCGCCGAAGGTGATCGTGCGGCGGCACAGGTCGCGCCAAGCCGGGTTCGGAGCGACCTTGCCTTGCTTGTCGACGGGCCGCACTCCCACGTCGAGCCGGTAGCCCACGGTCAGGTCGGCGGCATCGACGATCCGGACAGGCTCCCCCGTCGCTCCGTCGGATTTCGAACGGTCCATGCTGCGCTTCAGTTGGTCGACGGCGGCATCGCGCCGGCCGTGGTCGAACACCGCGAGCCCGGCTGTGCGCAGCGTCAGCATCTGGCGGCCCTGCGCGTCACCGCCCAGGAGTGCGGTGGAACGGTTGTCGGTGGCCTGAGCGACGTCGATCGACACGAGGTCGAAACGGTGATCGACCACGCCGTCATGCGTCCCTTCGCAAGCGAGGGGCAGGAAGCCGTCCACCACCTCGACCTGCCCATCAAACAGCGTGTCCGGACCCGGCGTCGCGCCGAGCGCCTTCTCGATCTCGCTGCGGGTGCAAACCCAGGCATCCGAGAGCGACACAGCCGAGACCGAATCGGATTTGGGGCGGTCCCTGAGCTTCGTCGCCGTCCAGACGCAGCTCTTGCCTCCCGTCGTTCCGAGAAAGGCGGTGACGTAGGCGAAGCGCGGGCTCTGGCCGGTCCCGAAGGCCTCGGACGGGATCAGGACATCCACCACGAGGTTGAACAGGCGCGCCAGGGACGGCTGGGACTGGATAGCCACGAACCGCAGCCGTGCGGCGTTCTCGGCGGCGGGCTCGTCCGTGATCGTTGGCGGATTCGACGCCGCTTTTCGAGCCTCCGCCGTCTCGCGAAAAGTAGTGGCGGTCTCGTGGCGCTGGATCGCCGTATCCACCGCGCAGGATAGGTCCGCTACGGGGCCACCCGCGCCCCACTTCAGCACCGCCGCGCCGGTGCCCAGCCATGTCGGCAGGTCGCCTGGGCGGCGGCACGCGCATCGGTCCGTGGTGGCTTGGTTGTCGGCCAGCACCTTGTCCTCGAGGCATTGCGGCTTCGCGAGCGGCGCATCGCTTGCCCCGGCGCTCGCATACCGCACGAGGCTGGGAATGGGACCAGCCCAGCTCGGCCATCCCCGTCCCCAATCGAGTGGGTCGAACGGTTCGTAGGCAAGGTTGATGGGGCGCGACGCGGCCTTGCCGCCGGTCGCATGCGCCTTGAGGCGTTCGAGCAGCGACCGGGCGCGCTCCGTCGTCAGAAGCAGCGCCGCTTCGCCCCGGCCCGTGGCCGCCACGTCCGGGACGGCCGGGGCGTCCGCCGGGAGAGGGGAGGGCAGTGCCGTGGTTGCCGGTCCGCCTGGCGTCGCCGGGGCAAGCGTGGTCTCCGGGGCAGCGCCTGTGGCCCCGGAGACGGGCTTGCGCTGAAGCTGGTCGAGGAGTGTGTCGGATTGCGGCTTGATGACTCGTCCGAGCGCCGCCCAGTCCCCGCCGCTTTTGGGGCCGAGCAGCGCCTGCCACAACGTCACCGTCGTGGCCACGTCCTGCTTGCGTTCCTTCCGCCAAGCTTCAAAGGTCGCGGTGTTGCTCCTTTCGCTGCCGAGGCGGTCGTAGGACAGGGCGCGGCAAGCCTGTACGGCGGCGGGAGCCGACGGCATCCCCTCCGCCGCCGTCGGCTCGGGATGCTCCTTGTTTGCGGGCGCGACGATCACCTTGACCGGGCTCCCCTCGAAGGTGTCGACATCGCCCATCAGCGCCTCGACGGCCGCGGGCCAATTCTCGAGTGCGACCTGCGTCCCGAAGCTCCCGCGTGTCGGGTCTACCGGCGAGAGCAGGAGAGCCGCGCGCACGAAGGTTCGACCGCCGTACACCACGGTGCCGGCAGGGACGATGCGGACACCAATGCCGACCATCGTGGAGGCGGTGTCGGCGCCGGGGGATGCGGGGATGGTTCCGGTCGTGTCCGGGCTGGCCGGATGCGTGTCGTGCAGCATGGCGCCCTCGTCAGATCGGTTGGCTCGGAACAAGCTCCGGGTCGAAGTAGCGGCGGAACGCCTTGGCCTTGCGGCTTCGCGAGGGGCCTTCGACGCGCAGATGCGGTTTGTTGGTCTGTGCGGGCGGTTCCCCTAGGGACTCCTCCCCCAGCTTGGCCCATCGAACGCGGGCGAAGGGCGGCAGAATATCGGACGAGAGGGCGACGTCCTTCGATCCCATGCTGCTGCCCTGGTCGCTCGAGACATTCACCGAAAAGGTGATGTCGTGAATGCCGAGCGAGAACGAGAAGGAATAAGTTGCTTCGCCAGTCAGCGAGCCGTTCTTCTCCCCGGGATCTTTCTTCAGCCTGACGAACAGCGAGGTGGAGAGGCCAAAACAGGCGATCGAGGCTGCACCCCGGGCCATGAAGGTCCCGCCGAGCTGCGGATTGTCCCCGAACCGAATGTAGATCCCGAGTGTCAGCTGGCCCTGGCCCGACAGGGGTCCGAACCCGAAGGCGGCGACCCCACCGTAGTCGAACGAACACTCGAAGGACTTGAATTGGCCGTTGCTCTCGGTCGTGAGGGCGAGATAGCCGCCGCCGCCGAAGATCGTGGAGGAGATCAGGAAGGGAGCGCTCGGCCGACCGATCGAGATCGTGAAGGCCGCTGGCTTGTTGTCGAACGGGAGCACCGCGCCGGCGAAGAGCACCACGTTGGAGAAGCTGAGGGCCCCGACCCCGAAGGTCCCGAGATTCACGCCGTAGCTGGCCTCGATCCCTGGCGAGTTGCTCGAAAGTGCGACCTTGAGGCCGCCGCCCTTTGGCGAGAGGTAGTCCTGAAGCTGCTGGAGGAACTGCGCGTCGCGACCGATCTCCGTCCCCCCGAAGCGCACGTTGAAATCCGGCGAGCGCCCGGAGGCCGCCGTGAAGGTCAGCCCGCGGAAGTTGATTTTCACTGCCTCGAACATCGGCAGGAGGCTCAACGTGAACGGCCCGACCTCGCCAACGACGGTGACGGTGGGGGGCTTCTTGTCGAGCTGGAGCAGGTCGATCTCGGCGCGGGTGCCAAGCGTCAGTTTCGCGCCCTTTCCGGGTTCCAGGAACGCTTTGCCCGAGCTTGGGAAGGCTTTCAGGTCCCCTCCCAAGTCGTAGGAAAGGCGCGCCCGCGTCGGGATCAATTCGCGAAGCCGGTCTTCGATCTGATCCCGGAAAGCCTTGAGGTCCAGCGCACGCACCACCGCGAAGCGGAGCGAGGAGGCGTCGATGCTGCCGAGTCGCTTGACGATGGTCACAAGGGCGGGGTCGGCGCTCCAGACCTTCGCCAGGGCATCGAGAGATGCCAGGGTGCCCGCGCCGTCATTCTTCGCGCTCGCATCCGCCGCCTTCGCGATCAGCCCCCTTTCGTAGGCCAGCAGGTCGTCGTCCGGCTTCGCCGGATCACCGATGCCGGGCCGCTTCACCTGCAGGAGTGAATCGACTCCGAGCTGGCTCCTCACTCCGTCCAAGAGCGCCTTGGTGATCGGCGAATCGCTCTCGGCCTTCGAGATGCTCGCCTCGATCTCGGCCCGCCTTGCCAGAGCGGCGCCGTAGAAGGTGTCCAGTCCTTCGAGCGCGGGCCGCAGCAGCGTGGCGGCGTTGTCGGCGAGGCCGTCCAACTGCGCCTCCGCCTGGGCCGCGAGCCGGGTCAGGCGGTCGAGAACCGCGCCCTCGACCTCGTCCAGGACCTTGAGCGTCAGATCCTCCTGCAGCGCCGCCACGGCCTCGGGAAGCGCGACGAGCGCGTCCGCGACGCGGGCCTGCAAATCGTCCTTCGCCGACCGGATTTTCGCCGCCGCCGTCTTCAGCCTCTCGGCCGAGTTTTTGATGACCTCCCGAGCTTGGTCGATCGTCCCGGTGCCCGCCGTGGCAGCCATCTGCACCATAGTAGCGGCGCTCGTTAGGTCCGCTGCCACCGTCGGCAGGGCGGGCTTGAGGGTGTCGGCGAGGGTGGTCAGCGCGTCCGCGGTTGCCGTTACTGCCGGATCGGTCGTCTCGCGCACGGTCGCGATGATCGCCGCCCGCATGCTTCCCGCCGTAAGGTCGAGGAGAGCCGCCATGGCTTTGGTCGCCTTGGTTCTGAAGGCGTCCGTCGCCGCCGGGTCGAGCAGGCGATCCCGCAGCACGGTGATCGCGGCACCGCTCTCCGTCGCAAAGGCTGCGACGCCTCGAACCAGAATCCCCTGCGCCGCCGCTAGACGTTTCGTGTCCGCCACCCCGTCGATGGCAGGCAGGGCGCAGCCTTTCGGCGATGCGGCGAGTGCCGCGCCTAGCTCCCGGCGCAATGCCGCGAGCTCCGCGAGTGCGGTGGCGAGCAAACCTGCCACGCTCTGCAGAGCTTCTCGGGCCTTCTTGATGCCCGCTGCATCTTCAGGGGTCGGGAGAAGTTTCTCGGCCTCTCGCAGGAACAAAAGCGTCTTCAGCGCCTCTTGGCTGAAACTGGTGGCCGGACTGAGCGTGCAGGCGTCGGCTCCAGCGAAAGTCTCGATCCGCCCGAGACAGGTGGCGATTCCATCCAGATCGCTGTCGCGCGGCAGGAAGGCGTCCGCCGCCTGCGAGAGGGCGGTCCTGAGCTGCCCGCAGGCCTCCTTGACCTTGGCGATCGCGGGCGTCCGCTCGATCTCGATTAGGAGGGCGGCCAATGGTGGGACGAGTGTGGCAAGCTCGTTGAGGAACCCCACCGGATCGCCGGAATCGCCCGCCTTCGTGACCGCGACGATGGCATCGATCCGGGCCGGCGCCTCGGACAGCCGTTTCACGCCGATGGCCGCCAGCAATGGCTCCATCGCCGGCGTGAGGAGCGAGTCAGCGAGATCGCTGCGGAGGCTGCTCTGAGGGACGCCGCCGAGCACCGCGTCGATGGCCTTGGCCGCTACCGCAAGGGTCTTGTTTGTCAGACGCGACTGGAGGGCTTCGAGGGCGTTTTTGACCTCTTGGGTCATCCCGCCAGCGTTGAGAACGTCCTGCAGCTTATCGGCAAAGATTATCGGGAAGGCAGTCAGCCGTTGTCCAAGCCCGTCTAGACGAACGGACACCGACGCGGACGCTTCGGCTTCGCCGTAGAGCGTCTTCCAGAGCGCCTTTCTCACGGCCTCGTCGACCTTGTCCTGAACCTTGTCCCGAACACCGGAGTCGACGGCGGGAATCGGGACCGTCACGACGAACCGGCGCATCGCATCCGATGCCGCATTCATCAGGCGGGCGGCGAGCGCGTCGAGCAGCGTCTGGGGGAATGCCTTCCAACCCGCGACGATGTCGTTCGCCTCGGCGATGATCGCGTCGATGCGCCGCTTGATGTCCCGAAGCGCGCCAAGCTGTTCGTCGGACATCGCCGCGAGCGGATCCTGCGCGATGGTGTCGATGGTGCGCATCAGGCGCCGGCCCGCCTCGTGGGCCTCGGCTAGGTCGGCCATGAACGCCGCGTCGCTCGTCCCCGCCGCGAGGCATTTCCGCAGCCGCTCGCCGAGGGTGTCGAGGTCCGACCCGATTTGCGGGAAGGCCTTGGCCAGGCTCACCTCGCCGCCCTGCCGCTGCACGGCGATCGCGGCCCACTTCTCCTGAAGCGCCTTCACGAGATCGAGGATGGGCTGGATGACCGTGTCGCGGAGGATCGCCCGCGCCTCGCGGGCGCCCTCGGTGATCTCCCGCGAGCCGTAGTCCACCACCTCGCGCAGCCTCGGGTGCTTGTCCGCGATCTGGTCGAGGGCGATGTCAAGGATCAGGGAGAGGGGGACGATTCCGAGAAGCTTGGCGTTGTTCGGCAGGATGTCCCTGAAGAAGCAGGGGGACGCCTCGGGCGCCTCCCCCTGCGGGAGGCGCGGCGTTGTCGTGAACGCATTCTGGCCATTGGGCTTGGAATAGGAGCGGACGGGAGCGGGAACCGTGGTGTCTTTTTTAGGGAGAACGCCACTACTGCTGAGAGGCTCATCGCCGTTCTGGCTCAGCGGACCGTAGGTCCGGGAGATCGCGACGATATTCATCTCCGGATGCGCGACCGAGCCCGAGAGATTGCCGCGTCCGGCGAAGGTCATCTTTTCGACGGAACTCGTCACGACGAGGAAGGCCTCGGGTGTGTTTCGCCCGATGCCGGCGGTCACGAAGCTCGGGTCGTCGGGAAAGCCCTCACGCACGTAGAAGGGGTCGTAGGCGGTCTCGACCCAGATCGGAGCCTGCCCCGTGAGGCGCTCCACCTGGGTGAGACGGCATCTGGCCCGCTCGACCAGCGGGTAGAACGGCGGCTGGTCCTGACCGACCATGAGCGGGGTGCGCTCGTAGAGCGTGTTGTTGATCTCGAAGGGATCGCCGCCCGTCACCGCGAGGTCTTCGCGACCCTCGGCCTTCAACCGCCACCATGCGGTCTCGTAGGTGGTGTCACCCGGTTTCTTCTCGAGCCCCATCACCACCGGCTGGCCGCGGCGGTCGAGCGTCCTGCCGTCGCGCAGCGGGGAGGACATCGTGGCGGCTCCGTCCTTGAACTCCGTGTTGTAGTACGCGACGAGCGCCTTCATCGTTGGCGCGTGGTTGATCGCGCGGTTGTCGGCGAAGATCATCGGCATCCTCACCGGGACGGCCTCGCCCGAGACGCGCATCTCGAACCAAACCTCGGCCCCGTCGCGGGATGCCGTGCGCGGCCAGAAGCACAGGCCGGGCGACCCGCCCTGGAAATCCAGCCGTCCGCTGGCGACCACCGTGACGGCGCCGGGATCTCCGCAACTCGGGCTATCCGGCACGTCGCCGGTGGGATCGACGAGGTCCGGTGTCGTGACCGTGAGGATCTCGATTCCGGCGCAGGGCCAGCGCCGGGCCCGATTGGGCTGACCGTGGGCCGGGTAGGCCTTCACCGGATCGCCGACCTTGAGGAACATCCGCTGGATCTGGACCGCGACTGGCGTGTCCCCGACCCTCACGAAGGTCCGTTCCGTTAGCTTCACCAAGCTGGCGCCGTGGCCCAGCGGGAAGAGGAAGCCCTTGTAGACCACCTCCACCAGGACATCGCGCCCGAGCACCGTGCGCTGGCGCCACCGCTCGACTGTGAACGCGTCGAACAGGTCGGTGTCGTTCCACCGGCGGGCGGAGGCCGGGGGGACGAAGGCGGTGTCGAGGTTGAGGCTGCCCCCGAGGGCGCTCAACGACAACTCGCTGACCGAGAGTTCGCGTGGATCGTAGATGGCGCTGTAATCGCGCTGGGTGTCGGGAGCGCCAGCGGTGCCGTCGAGGGTCTCAAGCCTCAGGTCGGCGAGCCGGAAGCCTGGGGGAGGATCGATCTGGCTCCCCTTCCGGTCGAGCTCGCCCTTCGGGCCGCGCCGCCCCACCACCGGAAGCCCCGGGACGGAGCTCAGCACGACGAGTTCGTGCCGGTCGTTGGCATCGAGCCCGTTGCGGAATCGCTGCCCGTCGAGTTCGGCGAGATCCCCGGCCGGGCTCCTTCCGCCGAGCGAGCGACGGATCGCCCAGGGCTTCCACGGACCGCGCGGCGGTGCGCCGGCCGCCCGTGCCTCGGGCGGTCCATCCTCGGCGGGTCGCGGCAGCAGGGCCTCGGGACGGAAGTCCGGCGACCAGATCGCTCGTACACCGCCCGCCGTGCCCGCTTCGAACAGGCGGGCGGTCCAGAGCGCGCGGGGCTGCGCGGCAGGGAGCCCGGCGGGGTGAGCCTGCGCGCTGGACAGGGGCGGGAGCGCGGCGAGCGCCCGGCGGATGCCGGGGGAGGTGGTCTTCCACGTCGCCGTCTGGGCTGGGGACAGGAACAACCGCGCGGGGAGTTCTAGGGCCGTCTCGAACAGGTCCGGGGCGGCGCGGGACGCGCCGTGGACTTCCGCCAGCCGCACCGCGGCGGAGACGCGGCTTGGCGGGCGGGCGGGATCGCCGGGTGCGGGCGCGTCGGCCGCCTGCGTGAGGCGGTCGGCGCGGCTGAGGCCCTGGAAGGCGAGGGCTGCCGCATTGTCGAGGACGATTTCGCGCTGCCACCGGGGCGGGAGGCGGCCTTCGACCGGCTGCTGCAGGAGCCGCTCGGCCCGCCGCACCACCGCCATGTCCATGCTGCCCCAATCGGTGAGGCCTTCGAGAGAGTAGGGGATGCCGCCGCCGGCCCGCTCGGGCTGGTAATCGTCGGGATTGATGCGGAAGGCGATCCGGCTCGGCCCGGACAAACGCGCCTCCGTCACCTCCGGAATCGACTCCATGACGGATGAGGCCTGGGCGACGAGCGTGGCGAGTTCCGGCCAGATCGAGGCCCGCACCTTTTTGTACCAGGCGCGACCGCGATAGACCGAGAAGGCCGGGTTAGGCGCGTGGGGAGCGGGGGCCGACGGGGGCGCGATGAGTTCGCCGTAGAGGCGGCCGTAGCGGAGGCGGAAATCGGCGAAGGCGGCATCGCGCCGGTCCTTCTCGACCAGGAGCGCGTCCTGCGCCGCGATGGGCAACGTCTCATCCGGCGCGCAGAAGTCGTTCTCCTTCTCGATCCCGGCCCGCTTCAGGACCTCCCGCCGAACATCCAGGGTGAGGATCACGTCCGGCGCCTTGGCCTCGGGCGGTGTCGTGGGCTTGCTGAGCGACCGCCACAGCTCGGTCGCGAGACGACGGGCATCGGGATCGAGAAAGCCCGGGCCGACATAGAGCCTCTGCTCCTTGGGGAGGCCCAGCGCCTGAGCCCGCACCGCGAACGTCTTCAGGAACTCGTCCAGGATTGCGGCAAGCGTGGCGTCGCCCGGCTGCCGGGGCAGGGCCTGTATCCGCTTGCGGGCCGCGATCCGGTCGTCGGCGACCGTTCCGTCCGCCGGCCACCCCCGCCAGCGCCGGGGCCGATTCAGGATGGCAACGGCGGTCTTGAAGTCTTTCTTTTTGTCATCGGCGGGCGTGATCCCAGGCAGTTCGACCGGCTCGTCCCGCTGACGGAAATAGGCTTGCTCGAAAACGTGCTGCGGCGGGAACTCGACCACGAGGAGCGGCCGGCCGTCCCGTGCGGGGATTTCGGCCGACTGGCCGTGTGGTTGGGCGGCCCGGGCGCTGGAGCGCCCGCCTCGCGGCGCCAGCGTCGGGTGGGAGGGTGCGCCGCCTCGCCACGGCAACGTCAGCACAAGGTCGGCGAAGCGGAATTTGAGCGCCAAGAGATCGACGGGTCGCAGCACAGTCAGCCGGGCACGGTCGAGGGCGATCTCCCCCGCGCTCGGGCTGCGTCCCGGCAGGCCGATCGGGATGAGCGCATCCGCCGAGCCGGGCGGCGGCGCGGCGAGGCGGGGAATATGGAAAAACACCTCCGCGCCCTCGAAATCGAGGCGCGCGGTATGGCGCTGTCCGTCCGTACCGTCCGGGTCGGCGCCCGTGCGCTCCGGCAGCGGGATGGCCGCGCCATATAGCCCATGGCGGGCGCTGAAGGCCCTCATGCGGCGAGTGTCGCCCTCGTCGTGGGTAACGACCTCGATCGGGGCGGTCTCCGGGGCGCGGCCCGGCTTCGGGCTCAGCGTCGGGAGGGCGGCAACGACGAAGCCGCCGAGCCGCGTCTCGACATGGTGCTCCTTCGCCGCCGGGCGGAAGCGGAACCGAGTGACGATCGCTGCGGCGTCGGCACGGTACTGGCGCACGATCTCGAGGCTTGAGACCGTGAATGCCGCCTCGACCTGCTTCCGCCCGTTCTCGCCCGTGCTCACCGAGACGGTGCCGACGCCCCTTCCATTCCCAGAGTAGATGCAGCCCGCCACGGTCTCGTCCGGGTCGCCCCAGTGCCGGAGTGCGGCTTGGAGACAGGAGATGAGATCGGCCGGGCCAATTCCACTCAGCCGTAAGCTGGCCGCGAGCGACGCCCCCGGATCGCTTAAAGATCCCAACTCGAAACCCATGACTGGCGGCCGGCCCGCCGGCCGGTCGACAATCGGGAAGGCATCCGTGGCGGAGATGCTGCCGACCGTGCCGTACAGGCCCTCGGACGACCGCTTCGCGCCTTGCACGGATGCCGGAGCCTCGGCATCAAACAGCAAGGGCGGGCTCGTGTCCTGGCGCCCTGAATACTTCTTCAGCGAGGGGTCTTCCTTCCAGGAAACCTCATCCTTCTTCGAAAAGACACGGCGAACGGTCAGGGTCCGGAAGGTGAGGAAGACGTGCAGAATGTACAGCCCGCCTTCCCGCACGTCCTGCGGCTCGACCTGCCAGGAGAGGTCCCTCGCCAGCGTGAGGCGCAGGCCCCCGCTGGCCTCGATGCGCGGTCCGAAGAAGCCCTTGAGAATCGCGTTTCCCCGCCGCGCATCGATCTTCGCCACCAGGCCCCGCGCGGCGCCGACCTGTCCCTCAAGGAAGGACGACAGGGGCATCGACGCGAAGCGGACCGCCTCGCCCCCGTCCCACCAGCCCTCCGACGAGAGCCCGATCGTCCACGGGGCATTGACGTCCCTACGATCGATGACGAACCTCATCGTGAAGGTCCGAGCCTTCCGAGAGGGGAGGGCGGCGCGATGGACCGTCAGCCGCCAGGTCTTGGGGCGGTACACATCCCCACGCTCCTTGCCATTCTCGACCTCGCCCAGGTCCGAGGGCCGTGGAACGCGCACGCTCTCCCGCTCGATGGCGAAATACGCCTGCACGCCGAACGTGCGGGCCTGCCAGTTCAGGAGCGTCGTCCCACTCCCGTCGACGAGGGCGACCTCGTCGCGCTTGCCTTCGTCAACGTAGACGAGGCGATAATCCGCGAGGTCCGAGGCAGCGGGCGCGGCGAGCACTTGCCCGGCGGCGAGGGAGGCCGCGCCGCCGAGAACCCCGCGCCGCGTAAGCCGAATCGAGGTCGAGCCGTTGTTGATGGGCGTTCTACCGGCAGCATTCCCTTGACCGCGTCCAGTCATGGCGCCTCGCGCGTTGCCTCGGATAGGCCGAATTGTGATTCGGCCGCGCCTTTGTCGAAGTGGCAAACGTGAGGTTGCATATTCCGAGAGGCTTTGCCACCAGTTCGTTGAACATTCACTGCCCTTTTAAACGGGCGCCGCTCAATTATCCGCGTTGCCGAGGGCGAATTTTAATTAGTCCGGACGAACAGCGCATTGATGGCTGCGCCTAAAGAGTCGACTGGTGCAAGCTGAGTCGACCGTCGTGAATGCATCCGCTGAATATACGCTTCTCGGCCCGCGTGCGTCTCATCCTGCGATCGGACGCAGTCGAACTCGTAGATAGCCTGCTCGCAAGCACCACTGTAAAGGGCGGACCAATTCCAGGCCGCCGTGGCGGAACAAAAACAGGCCACTGGCAACGTGCAGCCTGAACGAGGAAGGGGCCCGATCGGGCCCCTTCTTCGTTCGTCGCCGATCGTAAAGGTCAGGCTGGCGGGATCTCACCCGTCTCGGGGTCGTGAGGATCGGCGGTGGCCTGGTTTTGCTCCGCCCCTTCGGCCCGGCCGCGCCGGCTGCGGGAAGTTTTGAGGCGGTAGCTGTCGCCGTTCAGGCTCAGGATGCTGACGTGGTGGGTCAGCTGGTCGAGCAGCGCGCCGGTCAGCCGCTCCGAGCCCAGAACTGACGTCCAGTCCTCAAACGGGAGGTTCGAGGTCACCACGGTCAAGCCACACTCGTAGCGCTGCGAGAAGACCTCAAACAGCAACTCCGCTCAGGTAGGTGAAGTCCGTCTGCCAAAGCTGGTTTGGCGCGGTGGTCTTGTCGCGGAACTCGTCGGCGGCCTTGACGACGATGTAGGCCGGGCTGGTGATCAGGTCCTGAGCTTTGAGCAGGCGGTAGACGGTCGCTCCCGAGACGAAGTAGCGCCGCTCATCGGTGAAGCGCGCCGCCAGCTCGCGCGGGCTGAGTTCCGGCTCCTCCAGCGCGAGGGTGACGATCTGCTCGCGGAGCTCGAGCGGCAGACGGTTCCACACCCGGCTGGGCCGCGAGGGGCGGTCGACCTCGTCGGCGGTCGCTGCCCGAGCCGTGTCGCCGGCCAACCGCTTCTTGCCGGCTTCGAAAAACGCCTTGAACCAGCCGTAGTACATCGAGCTGGCGATGCCCTCGCGCCGGCACAACTCGGCGATGCTGTCCTCACTGCGCAGGCCTTCCAGCACGATGCGGATCTTGTCCTCGGACAAGAACTGCCGACGTGTGGACCGACGGATATCCTTGATCACGGCTTCTGCCGGCTTCCATGCCGGCCCGGATGTCTGTTTCATCTTCGCTCCTGGGGGCTACGATGAACCAGCCATCCTCCGTTCAATGCGCCGCTTCCACGAGAACAGCAGGCTCGGCGAGATGCCGTAGCAGCAGGCGACGAATGACACGGACGAGCCGGGCTGCTGGCTCTCCTCGACGAGGCGGATCTTCTCAGTGGTAGACCAGCGCCGTCGCCGCTGAACGCCGGTCAGGATCTCGCCGTGCACCGGTGGGGCGGTCGGATCGGATGACATAGCTGGCCTGGACCCTGGTTCAGCCGATCAAGATGTTGCCGCCCCGTGCCGCGGCCGACCTCGCTCGCATCCGGCAGGATGCCGAGGCAGCACGCGTCGCCGACCTGGCGCGATGGTTCACGATGTTGGCTCGTGCCTGCGGCCTGGATGGCGACCGACCGGTGGATCCGGCCGGCGAGCTCGACAGATGGCTCTCAGAGACGCGCACCTGCGGTGTCGCGGCATTGGAGACCTTCGCAGCTGGCTTGGCACAGGACGGGCCGGCGGTTCGGGCGGCGCTGACGACGTCTTGGAGCAACGCCCAGGCCGAAGGGCAGATCAGTCGGCTGAAGATGCTTAAGCTTACCATGTGCGGCCGCGCCAGCTTCGCACTCCTCCGCCGCCGCGTGCTCCTCGCTGCCTAATCCACGCAAAGTGCGGGAGAACCGCGAAGCCGAGGGAGGATTAGGTTCCCTCGATGTGCTCCAGTTGCATGAATGAGCCATCTTGCGGTGCGGGGTAGTTCCGATTTAAGTTCTACTTCCCTTCTAACACCGCTCTAGCGGGGAGTGAGCATGAGGCTCCTTCACATCGATTCCAGCATCCTGGGCGATAACTCGGTGAGTCGTCCGCTGTCGGCTGCCGTCGTCGCCCACCTCAAGGCCGCACATCCCGACCTTACCGAAACCTATCGCGACCTCGTGGCTCAGCCGATCGAGCATCTCACGGGCGCCTATCTGGCCGGACAGAATTCGGATGTGCAGCACGATCAAGCGTTGCAGGAGGATTTGGCGCTCGGCGGCCGCCTGCTTGAAGAGTTTCTGGCGGCCGATACGGTGGTAATCGGCGTCGCGCTCTACAACTTCACGATCCCGAGCCAGCTCAAGGCCTGGGTCGACCGCATCCTCGTCGCCGGCAAGACCTTCCGCTATGGCCCGAATGGTGCCGAAGGCCTGGCGGGTCGCAAGCGCGTGATCCTGACGGTGGCGCGCGGTGGTCTTTACGGCCCCGGTACGCCGCACGAGGCTTACGAACATGCCGAAACCTACCTGCGCACTGTGTTTGGCTTCATCGGCATCACCAACCCGGAGGTCGTGGTGGCCGAAGGCATCGCGCTCGGACCGCAGCAGCGCGAGGCGGCGCTGAAGTCGGGGCTCGCGGCGGTCGCGGCACTGCCCACCGGCTGAGTACCCCTCGACAAGCGCCATTGAGAAGCGTCAAATCTCGCCATGGCGCCCCTTCCGCCCGAGACGCGGCTTGCGTCCCATCTAGGGTCGTTCCCGGTCAGATAGCGACGGCCAAGTCGTCCTTGTAGCCGGCTGCGGCGAGGTAGTTGCGGCACTCCTGCGGAGTGAAGCACATGAATGCCTGACGGATCGCCGCCCAGAGATCCGGGATCGTGCGGGCAGCCGCGCTACGCAACAGCGCCTTCAGCTTCGCGAAGGCCTGCTCGATCGGGTTGAAATCAGGGCTGTAGGACGGAAGGTAGAGCAGCCGCGCTCCTGCGGCCTCGATCGACGCACGCACGCCGGTGACCTTGTGGGCTGGCAGGTTGTCCATGACGACGATGTCGCCCGGGTGCAGCGCCGGGATCAGGGTTTCGGTGACGTAGCGGCAGAAGCGCCTGCCGTTCGTGGGACCGTCCAGCAGCGCGGTCGCGCACAGCCCACTGGTGCGCAGGGCGGCGGTGATGGTCGTGGTTTTGTAGTGGCCAAACGGGGCTGCAAGCCGGCAGCGCTCGCCGCGTGGTGCCCAACCATAGCGCCGCGCCATGTTGGTGGCCGACGCCGTCTCGTTCAGGAACACCAGCCGGTCCGGATCGAGCTCGGGCTGCGCCCCGAACCACGCCTCGCGAGCAGCCTTTACGTCCGCACGCTCCTGCTCAGCTGCGTATGTCGCCCCTTTCTCCAGCTGATCCCGTGGCGGGCAAAGAAGCGCGACAGGCCGCTCGTGCTGGTCTGGATGCCCTGCTCAGCCAGCCGGTCGCGCACCTCGCGTAGGAAGAGGCGTGGCTCCTGCTCGGAGATCGCCAGGATCAGCGCGGCATGCGCCTCGATGCGCTTCGAGGTGTGATCGCCGCCCATCGGCTTGGGCGCGACATGGCCCTCCTGGAGTGAGCGCTGCGACCAGCGGCTGGCGCTGGAGACGCTGACCCCAAAGCGAGCCGCAGCTCGGTGGCACGAGGCTCCTGCCGCCACGGCAGCCACGACACGCTCGCGTAAGTCGACGGACAAAGGTGAAGGCATCGGCATGCTCCTTCACCCGTCAACCCGCCACCGGCTAACCCGTCGCAATCAGCCCGGGATTGGCTCTAAGACGGGAATAATTCGGCAAGATGAACGTGACAGCGTGCTCAGCCGACTGACTCGGGGCATGGCTCTTCTCCGGTCGTGGAGGCCGCGGTCGTAGACGCCGGCCGCGCCGGCTCTCGCCCCGGAGACCGGACCTGACAGAAGCCGGGCAGTGGGTACTTGATCGTCCTGAGCGTCATCCGCCGAGGCTGGCATCAAAGGCACCCGACACCGGCACGGGGGCCCCCGATGCTGCAAGGCACGGTTCGCTGGAGCCAGAACCTGAAAGCCCATTGCTTTGCTATGGCGGCGACCGAATGAGCTCCCCAATATGCTCAAAAGCTGACGAATATAAATCGCATTCGACACAGTGCGATTTTCGATCATGAATAGTTTCATCCGACTCTGGATTTTATCTGATATTGATTTTAGGACGGATCGATTTGCTCGTTAACTTATAATTAGGTATCATAATTCATACCCGGAGCGTTTTAGACATGAACTCCGGTGCCGATATGCTGCGCAACTCACCAATCCTGCTCAAGGCGGCTGTCCCGCTCCTGATCATGGCAGCCGTCGCTGCGGGACTGATATCCTATGCGATCAGTGGGCTTCACCAGCTCGCAGATCAGACGCGCATCATCGTCGATATGGATGCTGTTCGCCTGGAGAAGATGTTGCGCATCCGATCCCACATTAATGAGACCGCTATTCAAGCAAGAAATATAATCATTCAGACGAGCGAGAAGGATCTGACTTCCTCCAAGGCTCGCTGGGACGCCGCATGGAAGGCCGCGTTCGACGAAATCGATTCTCTGGGTGCGATGGCCGACTCTCCCCAGCGCAACGCACACAATCTGGCGATCAAAGGACTTCTTCAGGAATTCCTCGGCCTCCAGGATCGTGCAAGCGCTCTGGGTCTCAAGAACGAGAAAGAAGCCGCTATTAGGCTGTTGCTGGTCGATAGCGATGACCTGCGCACCAAGATCCGGAGCACGCTGAGCGAGAATGTCGATCGTCTCACCGGAGAGTTGCGGCAGGCGCGTGACAATTCCTTACAAGCAGTGTCGCAGAGCGAGCGGCTGCTGATAGGCGCCTCCGTAGCGGGGCTTCTCGGCGCCATGGCGCTGTCCGTGCTGATCGTGATTTTCGGGATCGCCCGCCCGCTGGGCAGCCTCGTCGGCGTTCTGCAGCGGATGGCCCGCGGCGAGATCGACGCCGAGATTCGGGAGGCGGCCCGCGGCGACGAGATCGGCGCCGTCGGCAAGGCGGTCGAGGGCATCAAGGCCATGGTCGCCCGCAAGGCCGCCGAGGAGGCCGAGGTCAAGCGTCGTGCCGACGAGGCGGTCGCTGCCGAGGTCGCACGCAAGGCCGCGGAAGATGCCCGCAAGGCCGTCGAAGAGGCTGAGGCGAAGCGGCTCGCGGACGAGGCCGCCGCCGCCGAACGTCGCCGCAGTATGATGGAGCTCGCCGACGGCTTCGAGCGCGCGGTCGGCGGCATCGTCGGCCTGGTCTCGTCCTCGGCTACCGAGCTCCAGGCCACCGCCCAACAGATGACCGCCACCGCCCAGGAGACCGCTGCGCAGTCCAGCACTGTGGCGGCTGCCGCGGAGGAGGCAGCCGCCAACGTCAACACCGTCGCGGCCGCCGCCGAGGAGCTCGGCTCGTCGGTCCAGGAGATCGGCCGGCAGGTGCAGGGCTCGACCCACCTCGCCCAGGCCGCCGTGGGCGAGGCCGACGAGACCGCCCACCTCGTCCAGGCGCTCAGCCAGACCGCCGCGCGGATCGGCGACATGGTCGGGATGATCTCGGGCATCGCCGGCCAGACCAACCTGCTGGCCTTGAACGCCACGATCGAGGCGGCCCGCGCCGGCGCGGCGGGGCGGGGCTTCGCGGTGGTGGCCTCCGAGGTGAAGGCGCTGGCCGAGCAGACCGCCAAGGCGACCGAGGAGATCGCGCGCCAGATCGGCGAGGTCCAGGGTGTGACCGCGCGGGCGGTGACGGCGATCGGCGGGATCACCGGCCGGATCCGGGAGATCGACAGCGTGGCGACCTCGATCGCGGCGGCTGTCGAGGAGCAGGGCGCGGCGACCCAGGAGATCGTGCGCAACGTCGCGCAGGCCTCGGCGGGCACCAACGCGGTGACGGGCAACATCGCGGGCGTGGCGCAGGCCTCGGAGGAGACTGGGGCGGCCGCCGGCCAGGTCCTGTCGGCGGCCACCGAGCTGTCGCGGCAATCCGAGCATCTCGGCGCCGAGGTCAGCCGCTTCCTCGAAACCGTCCGGGCAGCCTGACACGAGCCTATCGTCGCTCGCGTGCAAAGATTGATCGAACATTCGGACGTCCGCTTCTGCCTCATCTACGAGTGGAAGCGGACGAGAAAGAATCCACCCAGCCCAGCCGCTGCGAGTACTCTCTGCGCTTCGCTAAACAGCCAATCGTCAGCCCGCCAGCACGAGGCGCGAGAATAGGTGTGCACCAACGAATTTGCTGGCCTCGCAGACCAGAACCGATGGGCCCGCTCACCGGGAGACCCTTCCCGGGACGCCAAGGCGGTCGGCCTCCTGCGGAATAGCGCATCCCCCAGAACGAAAACATCGATGTCGGAGGTCAGGAACACGCCGGCGGCGTCCTCAACGTCGTGCACCATCGGCCTGCCCATGACGTTGAAGCTCGTGTTGAGGATCATCGGCACGCCGGTGGCCGCGTGGAAAGACCTGATGATGGCCAGGAGGAAGGGGGCGGACCACTCACCCACGCTCTGTAGCCGGTGTCGACGAGGATGCAGTACGCAAGCGTGGCGTGGTGAAGGACCACGAGCCCTACGACAAAGCCCCGCATCTGATCTAAGGCGACCAGCCGCTCGCTTCGCCCGGTGGCGATGGCGGGATGGGAGGCATCCAGGGCACTGGCGGGTGTGGTACTCATCGTGCAGCCGACGGACGCGCCGTCTTTTTGTACGACGCATTAAGGCGAAGCTTGATGCAAAATCCTGTGTGCTGGATCGCGGCGGACTCCGTTACCGATTTCGGCTAGGGGCGTCGCCTCTTGGATCTGAAACGATTGAGTTGGGGGGAGTCGGTTTCCCACGATTACCACTTAGAGCTGTTCCCGGTCAGGTGGCGACGCACAAGTCGTTCGCGTGGCCGGCTGCGGCGATGTAGTTGCGGCACTCCTGCGGAGTGAAGCGCGTGAAGGTTTGGCGGATCGCCGCCCAGAGTTCCGGGATCGTGCGGGCTGCCGCGCTGCGTAGCAGAGCCTTCCGACTCGCGAATGCCTGCTCGATCGAGTTGAAATCAGGGCTAGCCGATGCGACGTTAAGATGACACGGCCACACAGCTATCTTCTTATCGCTTTGTCATGAAGGCGTCGTGTGGCATGTCCGAAAAGCTTTGCGATGAATTTTGCTTGCAACCTGCAGAGCGATCATCTTTTGGGCAAAACTTAGATGCTACCCATGTTTCGGTTGAGCGCTCTTGTGATCGCGGTTTCCGGCTTCGGCGCTTGTCTTATCGCGCGTCCAGCTCACGCTCAGAGCGTAATCGAAATGGCGGCCCGGATGGATGCGATGCAGCGTCAGATGCAGTCCATGCAGCAGGAGCTCGCCGCCTTGCGCCGCCAAGCCGGTACTCAAAAAGCGGCGCTCGCTGGCGAGGCTCGTGAACGCCGGGTCCTGTCGCGGGAGCAGGCGCGCCTCGCAGCCAGGACCGAGCACCAGCAGCGCGTGGCGCAAGCCGGCGGTCCCGGAGGCGCCCGGCCGGGGGTGAGCGAGCACACGCCTGTGATCCTCGCCAACGATCTCGTCTGCAACGCCGGCAGCTACGCGCTGGGGCCGGCTATCTGCTTCACCCCGGGGGGCTTCGTCGAGCTGGCGGGCATCTTCCGCAATCCCAACACGGTCTCGGACGTCGCCACTGACTTCAACGGCATCCCGTTCCGCAGCAGCCCGCTATCCCGCGAGAGCGAGTTCCGCTTCTCCGCCCGGCAGAGCCGCTTGAGCGGGCTGTTCACCGCTAAGGTCGAGCCAACGCTGCAGATCTCGGGTTATTACGAGATCGACTTCCTGGCAGCCGGCACGACCTCGAACTCGCGTGAGAGCAACAGCTACACACCGCGCGTGCGGCAGATCTTCGCCACCGTCGATTCCCTCGACACCGGCTGGCATGTGTTGGCCGGCCAGGCCTGGAGCCTAATCACCACCGATGCCTCGGGCATCGTGCCGCTCAAAGAGCAAATCCCCCTCACCATCGATGCGCAGTACGTGCCGGGCTTCAACTGGACCCGCAATCCGCAGGTGCGCGTGGTCAAGGACATCGCTCCGGGTTTGTGGGCCGGCCTGTCGGCAGAATCGCCCCAGAGCGTCCTGCCGCCGAGCCCCTTCGCGGCACCCGGTATCGTCAACGTCAACAACACCGGCGACGCCGCTGGCCTCCTGAACAATTCGACCACCTACTCGAACAACAGCATTCCCGACATCATTGGCAAAGTCGCGCTCGAACCGGGATTCGGGCATTTCGAACTGAAGGGATTGGTCCGCTTCTTCGACGACCGGCTGAGTCCCACCAATCTTACCGCGGCCACGCGCCTTCCCGGTCACTCCGACACCGCGATGGGCTACGGCATCGGCGGGGCAGCAACACTGCCGGTGATCGACAAGCGTCTCGACCTGCAGGTCAGCGGCCTCGTCGGCCAGGGCATCGGCCGCTACGGCTCGGCGCAGCTGCCCGACTTCGCCCTGAAGGCCGACGGCTCGATCGCGCCGATCCCGGCCTTCCAGCTGCTCGCCGGCGCCGTCGCCCACGTCCAGCCGGGCACCGACGTCTACGTCTATGCCGGCTGGGAGCACGCCTCCCGCGCGGGCGCGCTCAATACCACCGGCTACGGCTCACCCACCCTCGTGGTGACGAGCTGTAACGTCGAGGGCGCGGCGAGCGGGTCCTGCCAAGCGGAGAGCCGCGACATCCGCCAGATCACCGGCGGGTTCTGGCACGACCTGTACAAGGGGAGCTACGGGCGCCTTGTGGCAGGAGCACAGGTCTCCTACACCGAGCGTGACGCGTTCCGAGGGACGTCTGGGATCCAACCTTCCAACCACCTCGTCACCGGCTTGACCTCCTTGCGGTACTACCCATTCTGATCGACTGTCTTTCGATTTTGAACATCAAGGAGAGAGATTATTAATAGCGATAGACATGCGAAGATATATACCTCGCAGAAGCAAACCGCACTAGTGTTCTGAGTTAGAAATCTGTGTGCAGAAGCGAGCGATACTGACCAAGATCGCGTTGGCTGACTTGGTTCAGACGAATGGCTCGGGACGAGCGTTGGTCTCAGTGATGTAGTCTCGGATTGCGACCTCCAGGTCCTCTGTGCTGGTGAACGCACCGCGCTGCAGCCGACGCCGTCTCAGAACGGAGAATCAGCACTCCACGAGGTTGGGCCACGACGCGCTCGTCGGTGTGAAGTGGAGGTGGAACCGCGGGTGCTGGACCAACCAGTCATGCACCAAGGTCGTCTTGTGCGTCTTCAGGTTGTCGAGCACAAGATGCACCTCCAGAGTAAGCGCTCGTTGGCAGGCGCCTTGCGGGATGAGATCCTGGACCTGAATACAGTGCTGTCGCGAAGGCCTGTATCCGCCCTATGTCTGGACCTACGATCTCGCCCCATATCGTCGTAGCCGGCACGCTTCGCTCGTGGACGCGTGAGGAAAAGCGAGCGATCCTCGATGAGGCGCAGAGCACCACCGCGTCGATCTCATCTGTGGCGCGTCGCCATGGCCTGAAGCCATCGCTCCTCTTTCGCTGGCGACGCGAGGCCTGGGAGGAAGAGCGGGCGGCCGCCCTGCCGGCTCCGCCTCCCTTCGTTCCGCTCGCACTGCCGGCGCCGGAGGGGCTGCCGAGCCGAGGGCCGGCACGCCGCCCGTTGCCCGATCATCTGCCGCGTGAGACCGTCGCTCATCCCGGCCCCTGCGCCTGCCCGGCCTGCGGCGGTCGCCTCCGCCGGATCGGCGAGGACGTGACGGAGAGCTTCGACTACGTGCCGGGCCGCTTCAAGGTGGTGCGGCACCTGCGCGAGGCCTTCTCCTGCCGAGCTTGGAAGACCGTGGTGCAGGCTCCCGCGCCCTACCACGCCATCGCCCGCGGCCGTGCCGGCCCCGGGCTGCTCGCGCATAGATCGCCGGGTCAGACATCCTGCACGGTGACGATACGACGATACCGATCCTGGCGCCCGGGGCGGAAAAGACGAGAACTGGCCGGCTTTGGGCGTATGTGCGCGACGAGCGCCCCCACGGCGGAGCGCGACCGCCAGCGGCCGTGTTCTTCGCCTCGCCAGACCGGAAGGGCAAGCGCCCGCTCACGCATCTGGCGGCGTTCTCCGGCGTATTGCAGGCGGATGGCTATGCCGGCTTCAACGGGCTCTACCAGGGCCGTCGGCCGGGCGGCGCGCTGATCGAGGCCGCCTGCTGGGCGGTACGCATCCGGCGAAGGGCGCCTTGTGAGCTGGCCCGTTGAGGCTGAGGTCATAGGAGTAATCCTAGGACCTTGAGCATGACCCAGGCGGGTAT
>NZ_JBNNWO010000034.1:0-35279 GCF_050281105.1 Methylobacterium sp. NPDC080182 | reverse complement strand
CCGCGTCGTGCGGAACGAGAACAGGTTGTCGGTCCAGTGGTGGACCGACAGAACGCGCTCCTCGTAGAACTTGCTCATCGACGGATCAGTCCTCGCTCAGGCGGACGCCGGGTCGGCAGTCCCGAACAGGTCGAGCAGCTTGCCGCCGCGGCCGTCCCACGCCGCGGCGTCGTCGGCCGGCTCGGTCCTCTCGGTGATGTTGGGCCAGAGATCGGCGTACTTGGCGTTGAAGGTCTTCCAGGCCGCCATCTCCGGTTCGGTGTCGGCCCTGATGGCATCGGCCGGGCATTCGGGCTCGCAGACGCCGCAATCGATGCACTCGTCCGGTTTGATCACCAGCATGGTCTCGCCGACGTAGAAGCAGTCGACCGGGCAGACCTCGACGCAGTCGGTGTACTTGCAGCGGATGCAGTTCTCGGTGACGACATAGGTCATGACTTCGCACCTCGGCGCAGGGGTCAGAGCAGCGCGGGGAGATCCTGGCCCTCGAGATCGATCGCCAGTCCCTTCATCGCCTCGGCGCTGACCTCGCCGCCCATCGCGCGGAGGCTCTCCTCTCGGATCAGCGACATCAGCCCCCGGCGCAGGCCCAGGAACTCGGACGACAGGGTCAGGGCCGGCTGGCGCGGGCGGGGCAGGGGCACCACGATTTCGGCCTTGATGCTCCCGGGACGCGCGGTCATCACGTAGACGCGGTCGGAGAGGAAGATCGCCTCGTCGATGTCGTGGGTCACGAACAGCACCGAGATCTTCAGGCGCTGCCACATGTTGGTGAGGATCTGCTGCATGATCAGCCGCGTCTGCGCGTCCAGGGCGCCGAACGGCTCGTCGAGCAGCAGGATGCGCGGGCCGGTGGCGAGCGCGCGCACGATGCCGACACGCTGCTTCATCCCGCCGGACAATCGGTCCGGATAGTGGTTCTCGAACGCCGTGAGGCCGGCGAGGCCGAGCAGCGTCCGCGCCTGCCGCTCGCGCTCGCTGCGCCGGACGCCCTTCATCTTCAGGCCGAACTCGACGTTCTCGCGCACCGTCTTCCAGGGAAACAGTGAGTATTGCTGGAAGATCATGCCGCGATCCGCGCTCGGTCCCGCGATCGCCTCGCCGTCGACGGTGACCCGCCCGGACGACGGCTTGAGGAAGCCGGCCAGCGCGTTGAGCAGCGTCGACTTCCCGCAGCCCGAGGGCCCGATGATCGACACGAACTCGCCGGGATGGACGGTGAGCGAGGCGTTCGAGACGGCCTCGACGGATCCCTCCATCGTCTCGTAGCGCAGGCAGAAGTCGCTGACCTCGATCAGGCCCCGGCTCGATTCGGCCATGGCAAGCTCCCGATTGGTGACGCGCGTGGAGGACCGGTCCGGCGAGGACCGCGCCGGGCGGCGGGCGGAGGCTTAGCGGGCCGCGGCCCAGGGCATGACGAGGCGGCCCACGAGACGGATCGCGAAGCTGGAGCCGAGGCCGAGCAGCCCGATCGTGATCATACCGAGGGCGATGTCCGGGTACTGGACCAGCGAGTAGGCTTCCCAGGTGAAGTAGCCGATGCCGAACTGGCCGGAGATCATCTCGGCGGCGATCAGCGAGACCCAGGCCACCCCCATGCCGACCGTCAGCCCGGTGAAGATCTGCGGTAGCGAGGCCGGCAGGTAGACTTCGCGGAACACCGCCGCCTCGCGGGCGCCGAGGCAGCGTGCGGCCCGCACTAGGACCGGGTCGACCTGGACCATGCCCTGGAGGGTGTTGATCAGGATCGGGAAGAACGAGCCCAGGAAGGTGATGAAGACGATCGAGCCCTCGTTGGTCGGCCAGAGCATGATCGCCATCGGCACCCAAGCGATCGCCGGGATCGGCCGCAGCACCTCGCAGATCGGGAAGGCGATCTCGCGCAGGAGGCGGTAACGCCCCATGAGGAGCCCGAGCGGCACGGCGACGCCGCCGGCCAGGAGAAAACCGAAGAGGATCCGGCGGCAGGAGATGAGCACGTGGTCGCCGAAGTTCGGGCTGCGCAGGGCGATCGCCGCGCGGTCCACGACGTCCATCGGCGTCGGGATGTTCAGGAACCGCACGTAGAGGGTCACGCGGTTCGCGGTCAGATACTGCCAGAGCGCGACGAACAGGATCAGGGAGGTGAGCCCGATCAGCGCGGCTCGGAACGCGCCGTGATGCAGCCGCAGCCAGCGGCGGACGCGGCCGGTCGCGGGGCGGGTGGACGCGGCCGGCGGCGGGAGGGGCGCCGCCCGCGGCGGGCGCGACTCGGCGGCGGGCCGGAGAGCGACAGCTTCCATGCGGTTCTAGCCTCCCGTCACAGCGGCCTTCAGGGCCTCGTCGTAGGGCATCACCGTGCCGCCGCCTCGCGCCGCGGCCTCGGCGTCCTGCTTCAGCAGGAACGGCGCGATGCCGCCCTTGCCGTCGACGACGTAGAAGGCCTCCCGGGCGAACAGCTTGATGCCGCGGGCCGTGTCGAAGACGTAGGCGACGTCGACGGCCTGCCCCTTGGACTTCATCTCGTTCAGCGCGCCGAGCGTGCAGGCCGCGCTCGCGTAGGGCTGGATCGCCCCGCCCTTCACCCAGATCTCGCCGGCCTTGCGCGGCTCGGTGACGGGCCTCTTGCAGTACGTGTCCTCGCCGCGCACCTCGTAATTGGCGGTGCTCGCGCGCTGCTGCGCGTAGTCCAGGCCGCGCTCGGCGAAGACCTTGCGCAGCGGCCCGTCGTCGACCCACGGACCGACGTCGAACGTCTTGATCCGGTCGAGCCGCTGCAGGACCTTGACGTCCTCGCGGGCGGCCTCGACCAGCTGCGGCTTGATCGTGGGATCGACGGTCATGATCCCGCCGGGCCCGAGGAAGATGTAGACCACCTCCTTGTCGGTGCCGGTCCAGGCCGCGATCTGCTCGGCGGCGCGCTTCGGATCGGCCTTGACCCAGGCGTCGGCGTCGAGGACGGCCTTCAGGTAGGCCTCGACGATCTCGGGGTAGCGGTCGGCGAAGTCGGAGCGCACGACCACGCCGTGCCAGGTCGGGAGGTTGGTCTCGACGCCATCGAACACTTTGCGCGCGAAGCCGCGGAACGGCAGAAGTTCGGCGAAGGGGACGAAATCCGCGTGCGCGTCGATCTTCCGCTCCTGGAGATTGGTCGAGCCGACCTCCGGGCTCTGGCTGACCAGGCGGAAATAGGTGGCCGGGTAGCCCTTGTCCTGCAGCGCCTTCAGGACCATCCCGTGGGCCGCCGACCCGAAGGGCACGCTGACGACCTTGCCTTTCAGATCCTCGAACGAGAAGTATTCGGAAGCCTTGTTGACCACGATCCCGTTGCCGGATCCGTGGAGATTGTAGGCGGCGACCGCGATCAGCCGCGATTGGCTCTCGGGATTGTTCTGGAACGTCGCGCCGTTGACGACGAGCGGGTAGTCGCCCATCGCGCCGAACTGCAGCTTCCCGGCCATCATGCCGTTCGTGACCGGCGGCCCGGACGTGAAGTTCTGCCAGTCGAGCTGGATGGTCGTGCCGGCGTACTTGCCGGTCTTGGGCAGGTACTTCTCCAGCAGCTTGAGCTGGCGGATCACCACGCCTACCGTCGCGGTGTTGGTCGTCGTGTCCTGCGTGCCGATGCCGACGGTGAGGGTCTCGGCGCGGGCCGGTGCCCCGATCCCGGCGCCCGCCAGCGCGAGGAGCGCGAGAGCGGAGACCGATCTGAGCCCGGGAAATCGTCCAGTCATCGCCCGCTCCAACATTTCGGCCCGATGTCGCGAAGACATCGACGGCATGATCGGGCGCTGCGGCGCGTCCGATCAAATGCCGAGGACGCCTGCGGGTCGATTAGTTGCGCAAAAAAGTCGAGCGGCTCCGGATGTGCTGCGGTTTTGTGCGGGACGCTCGCGTTTTAGGCGCATTCCTCGCCGCCGCGCATCGCCGCGAGGATGTCGGGACGCAGCACGACGATCTGCGTGCGCCGCGTGACGAGGACGCCCTGCTCCGAGAGCCGCTTCAGGCTGATCGTCACCCATTGCCGTGTGGCGCCGACCATGTGGGCGAGGTCGGCGTGCGTGAAGGTCGCCGCGATCACCGTCCCGTCCTCCTCCGCGACGCCGTAGAGGTCGCACAGGTGCAGGAGCAGGTGGGCGAGGCGCTCGGTGATCGAGCGGGTCCCGAGCATCTGGGCCAGGGTCGAGTAGCAGCGGCCCTTGAAGGTCAGGCCGTCGATCACCCCGATCGCGAGGGCCGGGATCTGCGTCACGAGCTGCCGGAGCGCCTTGGCCGGTAGGTGCAGCACGCTGGAATTGCTCGCCGCCATGCCTGACCATTTGTGGAGGCCGGCGCCGAACACGTCGGGACCGCCGACGAAGTTGCCGGGGTACCAGTAGGCCAGCGTGATCTCGCGACCGGACGGCGCGGCGTAGAAGACCCGGATGCGGCCGCTCTCGACGATCCAGATCCCGTCGTTGGGCGTCTCCTGGGTGAACAGGGTCGCGCCGCGGTAGAGCACGCGCCGCCGGCCCTTCTCCAGCACGAGGGCGACCTCGCGCTCGGTCAGCCCGTCGAGGAGAGGGCGCTGCCCGGTTCCGGCCTTGGGCGCGGCCTCGGACAACAGGAGGGCGCTCGCCTGGGTCTGGAGCCCCGCCGGGGCCTGAGACGGGCGTATCGGCGCCGTGGTCTGCATTGCCGCCTCCAGCATCCTACCTGCCGCGGCGCAGCAAACCCTGTACCAGCTCTAAACTGGCCGCCGGCACCGGCAGCGTCTGGATATCGCGGAGCCGAGCGGACGTGAAGCGGCGCCGCACCCGGAGGATGCGGCGCCGCGACGAGGCCGAGACGGCCGGATCGATCAGGGGCGTCCCTGACAGCGTCCGATCGCCCACTGGATGAGCTTGCGCACGTCGGGATCGGGATCGTTGGCGGCCGCCTCGAGGGCCGAGAGGCCCCGCGGGTCGGCGATCTCGCCGAGGGCCGCGGCCGCCTCCTTGCGCAGGTTGCTGACCTCCGAGGTCAGCGCCCGGCCCAGGATCTCGACGGCCGCCGGCGCCCGGATCCGGCCCAGGGCATTGGCCGCCTTGGTGCGGACCTGCCAGACGGGATCGTCCATCACGGCGATCAGGGGCGCCGTCGCCTCGGGCAAACGGATCTTGGCGCAGGAGACGGCCGCCTCCTCGCGAACCTGCCAGTGCTCGTCGGACAGGCCGGCGATCAGCGTGCCGATGCCCGGACCGCCGGGGCGCAGGAAGACCAGCGCCGCCATCGTGGCGCGCCGGACCGTCGGGTCGGGATCGCCCGCGGTGGCGATCAGCGCCGGCAGCGCCTCCTCGGCCTTGAGGTAGCCGATGACGCCGAGACCTTCGCGGCGCACCTCCGGGGACGGGCTCTGGAGCGCCTTCAGCGCGGCCGACAGGGCGTCCGGCAGGACGAGCTCGCGCAGGGCCCGCAGGGCAGAGGCCTGCACGAACGGGTCGGTGTGCGCGGCGCGCTCGATCAGGAGCGGCCCGCAGGCCGGCTCCTTCTTCTCGGCCAGGGTATCGGCGGCGGTGCGGCGCACGGCCTCGTCGTCGTCCTCCAGGGACCGCACGAGGCCCTCGACGACGTCCGCGCCGTCGTGCTCGTCCAGCGCCTTGGCCGCCGCGGCGCGGACGGCCGCGTCCGGATCGCCGAGGCCCTTGAGGAGCAGGACCTTCGCCGCGGGGCCGACGGCCTCGGCGAGCTCCATCATCGCGACGCGCCGGACGCCGGCGTCGGCACTCGCGCAGCGCTCGGCCACGTCGTCGAGATCGTCGTCGAAGGAATCGAACACGGGGCTCATGGTCGGCCTCAGCGCAGCAAGTAGGGAATATTGACCTTGACCGCGTTCGTCGGGCAGTCGACCTCGCAGGGCATGCAGTACCAGCACTCGTCGTACTTCATGTAGGCCTTCTGCCGGGTCTCATCGATCGCGAGGATGTCGAGCGGGCAGACGTCGACGCAGACGCGGCAGCCCTTCTCGGCGATGCACTTGGCGTCGTCGATGACGACCGCGGCGCTGCTGGCCTGATTGATGATCGGCATGGATCGATCTCCGGTACGGGGCGGGATTACTCGGCGGCGGCCGGCGTCTTGATGCGGAGCTGGTGGTAGGCGCCCATCTCCTCGGCGGCGACCGGCACGATGAACGGGTCGACGGCGCGCTTCGCGTGGGCCATCCGGCCCTGGCCGTCCTTGAACAGGACCGTGTGGCAGGCCCACTCGGCGTCGTTCGTCTCGGGATAGTCGACGCGCAGGTGGTAGAAGCCCCAACGGCTCTCGGTGCGGTAGAGCGAGGCGGCCGCCGCCATGTCGGCGCAGTCGAGGATCGTCTGCATCTCGAGCGCCCGGTGCAGCTCGTGCGGGTCGCGGGCGCAGAGCAGGTCGAGGTCCTCGCGGATCTCGGCGAAGCGGCGCTGGCCGAGCTCCATCTTCGCCGTCACCTTCGGCGGCTCGAGATAGTCGTTCACCAAGCGGCGGGTCTTGAACTCCATCTCGTGCGGGGTGAGCCCGTCGACGCGCCGGGTCGGCGCCAGGACCCGTTCGCGCTCGACGGCGATGTCCGCCGGGTCATGGTCGGCGAGGGCGTTGGCCGTGCAGTAGGCGGCGGCGTCGGCCCCGGCGATGCCGCCGTTCACGAAGGCGCCCAGCATGTAGTTGTGCGGCACGCTCGCCATGTCGCCGACCGCGTAGAGGCCGGGGACTGTCGTGCGCGCGAACTCGTCGACGAAGACGCCCGAGGCCGAGTGGCCCGAGCAGAAGCCGATCTCGGAGATGTGCATCTCCACGGGACGCTGGCGGTAATTGGTGCCGCGCCGCTCGTGGAAACGTCCGCGGGAGGGGCGCTCGTTCGAGTGCAGGATCGTCTCGATCTCGGAGATCGTCTCCTCGCGCAGATGGTCCATCTTGAGGAAGACCGGGCCGTTGCCGCCCTGCAGCTCGCGCCAGAACTCCAGCATCATCTGACCGGACCAGTAATCGCACTCGATGAAGCGCTCGCCGCGATTGTTGGCCGTGTATCCGCCGAACGGGCCGGTGACGTAGGCGCAGGACGGGCCGTTATAGTCCTTGATCAGCGGGTTGATCTGGTAGCACTCGAGGTTCGCGAGCTGCGCGCCCGCGTGGTAGGCCATCGCGTAGCCGTCGCCGCAATTCGCAGCGTTCTCGTAGGTCCCGAACAGGTACCCGGAGGCCGGCAGGCCGAGGCGGCCGGCGGCCCCGCAGGCGAGGATCACCGCCTTGGCCTTAACCACCAGGAACTCGGAGGTGCGGGTGTTGACGCCGATCGCTCCGGCGATGCGCCCGTCCGCGCCCTTGAGCAGGCGCGTCGCCATGTACCGGTTCGTCACGCCGACCTGGAGGCGGCGGAGCTGCCGGTAGAGGACCTTCTTGACGTTGTGCCCTTCCGGCATCGGCAGCACGTAGGTCCCCATGTGGTGGACCTTGCGCATGTTGTACTCGCCCGAGCCGTCCTTCTCGAATTTGACCCCGAGCTTGTCGAGGTACTGGATCATCGGGAAGGACCCCTGCGCGTAGGCCATCACCGCCTTCTGATTGACGATGCCGTCGTTGGCGACGGTGATCTCCTTCACGTACTGCTCGGGGGTGGCGTAGCCCGGGACGACGGCGTTGTTCAGCCCGTCCATGCCCATGCTGATCGCGCCCGAGCGCTTGACGTTGGCCTTCTCCATCAGGACGACCCGGAGCTTCGGATCGGCTTCCTTGGCCTTGATCGCGGCCATCGGACCGCCGGTGCCGCCGCCGATCACCAGGATGTCGGTCTCGATAATCTCGGTCTTCGTCGCGGATTCGAACGCGTTCATGGCAAGATCTCGCGTCAGGTCAGGGGCGGGGCGTGTGGGATCGCCGGAGGATCGGATCGTGCGGTCAGGCGGCCTGCGCGGCGTCGGGCGGGTCGTCGACGGCCTCGGCCACGAGGGCGCGCAGGTAGGACCAGGGGAAGATCCCGCGGGCGTGGCCGTCGGAGAACGCGATGTGGACGGCGTAGCCGCCCATCGGTTCGACCCGCGCGACCGCGATGTCGGCGGCGGCCTGAGGAAAGCGTCGCTCGACCCGGTCACGGGTGCACCACGCGCAGCGGCAGCGCAGCCGCAGCCGCTCCGCCGACAGCGTCGCGGTCAGCCCGTCGCGCCATTGCAACCGGAGGCCGGTCCCGCCGCGCGCGAGGGTGGCGGCCTCCGGGATCGCCTCGGGATCGAAGGGGGGCGGGTTCGGAACCCCGGTCGCGTGGTGTGCCATCCGCTCCTCCTCTGTGCCGGCGTCACAGAAGCCGAGGGGCGGGCGATCCGACAGCAATTAGTTGCTCAGAATCTCAGTCAGGCCGCCGGCCGCGGCGACACCGACCGGCTCGGAGCCCGGAGCCGGGCCGTCCGCCGCGGCCGCCCGCGGACAGCGACCGCCCGGTGATCCGGACCTACGGCTCGGTCGTCTTCGACTCGGGCCCGCAGATGCCCCTGAGTGCCGTCCAGGCGGCGCCGGACAGGATCTGGCGTTCGGTCGCCGCAGGGCCCGCCTGGGCGCGGATCGCGGCGGCGCGCTCGCGCGTGAAGGGATGGCTGCGCAGCAGGTCCAGCACGTCGCTCTTCCCGTCGTGCTTGTCCTTGGCGATGCGCTCGAGGATGTCGGCGAGCGCTGCGCCGTTGCCGCCCGCGCGGGTCATGAGGTCGACCGCGTAGGCGTCCGCCGCCCGCTCGGCCTCGCGGCTGTAGCCGGCCGAGAGCACCGCGTCGCCCAGCGCGATGATGATGGTCGAGCCGGTCAGGTCCCCCAGGACGAGGCTCAACAGGAACGAGGTGCCCGACGCCCGGATGAGGGAGCGGGTCGGATCGCGTCGGCGGACGTGGCCGAGTTCGTGCGCCAGGACCGCCGCGGCCTCGTCGGCCGAGCGCGCCCGCGCGATGAGGCTCGAGAGCACGATCACGCGGGCGCCCGGCAGGGCGAAGGCGTTGGCCGTGCCGTGCCGGCGCACGCTCACGGCCACCTCGGGAGGCAGCGAGCCCTCCGCCCGACCGGCCGCGACGAGGCGGGCCACGAGCGTGTCGAGCGCCGCGCGGCCGGCCGGTTCCGCGCAGGCCGGCGGGTCGCCGAGGAAGCGCAGGACCTGCGGTTCCGCCACCGCCCCGAGCCGCGACTCGGCCGCGTCCGGCACCAGCGGGGCCAGCAGCCCGGCGATCTGCGGGACGCCGAAGACCGCCACGAGCAGGACCGAGAGACCGGCCGCGAGAGACCAGAGCACGAGCCGCACCGTGCCGCCCGAGCGCTCCCGGCGATGGAGGTCCGGGCAGCGCGCCGCGAGCGCGGCGGCGAGCGTCGCGTCCGAGAACTCCACGCGGACCGGCTCGCCGGCCGGACCGATCCGCATCAGCGGCGGCACGGACACGGCGGCGCGCAGGTCGAGCAGGTTCCAGTCCTGGGCGACTCCGGGCCCGGAGACGCGGAAGCGGTCGTCGAGGCGCAGCGCGACGGGATGTGCCCGCGCGCTGACGCCGTCGAAGTAGCGGCCCTCGACCTCGATCGGCGTCGCGTCGACCGCCTGGGAAGCGCGGGTCAAGCGTCAGAAGCCGATCTGGAGCGCGCCTCCGACGTCGAGCGCGTCGGCGAGGCCCTCCTGCAGACCGCTGCCGGCACCGCGGGACGAGGCGAGGACGGCATCCAGGGCTTCGGGATCCGTCACGGTCGTGCTCGTCGCGACCGCCGCCCACAGGCGAGCCTGCACCACGCGCACGTAGAGCACCGCGAACAGCGGCGCGCCGACCAGGTAGATGAGGACGACGAGCCAGTGGAGCATGCTGAGATCGCCCGCCGCCCGTGCGGCGAAGATCAGCAGAGCCGCGACGAGGCCCAGCACGACGAGGAAGCCCAGGAGCGACAGCATGTAGACGATGTACGGCCAGTAGAACTGCCGCGCCTTCAGGCTCGAGGCGAGGCGGGCGTGACCGAGGCTCGCGGCGCCCATGAATGCCCGCGTCTCGCGGGCGCGGTAGTACGGGAGCAGGAGCAGCGCCGCGGGCACGCAGATGGCCGCCACGAAGCCCATCGCCTGGAGGAGGATGCCGATCTTCGAGGCCGCGTAGGCGGGGTTGAGGATCGTCTGGCCGGCCTTGCCGCCGGGCTTCGGTACCAGGAGGTCCGTGGGCAGCGAGAAATCCGCCGCGACCAGGAGGGCGATGCCGAGCCCGATCAGCGGCCCCAGCCCGACCCCGTACAGCAGGAGCCAGGGACCGAGCACGCTGCGTCCCCGCGCCGTCGAGTGCATCCGGCTGGTCCCGACCAGGGTGTGGTCGATGCGGTAGCGTTCCAGGCTCGCCCGCATGAACGGGAAGGCCAGGCCGAAGGTGACGAGCGTGAGCAGCCACCAGCCGCCCGCGCGGGCCGCGTAGGCGAGGCCCGAGCCGTCCTGCCCGAGGCGGATGCCGCGCCAGAGCGTCCGCATCGCGCGGTAGCGGCGCCCGCGGTAGATCGCGAATTGTCCCAGCAGGAACAGGAACACGAAGGAGATCACCACCGAGAACGGGGCGAGCGCGGGCGCGACGAGCGAGAGCGCGAACAGCGCGACGTAGATCGGCACGAGGATCGCGAGCGCGACGAGGAAGCCGAGGAACAGTTCCTTGCCCGTGCCGGTATACTCGGCGGGCGAGCCGTCGAGCGCGGTGCGCTCCCAGAAGAAGCGGCGCAGATTGGTGACGTACCAGAATCTGTAGATGCCGAAGGTCACGATCGAGAGCAGAAAGCCCTTCAGCGCCAGCCAGGTGAGACCTTTCACCCGCGGGTCGAAGGTTACGGCGGCCACGCGCGTGCCCGGAGCGCCGCTCCGCGTGTCGAACTGGGTGCCGGTTGCCAAATTCATGGATCCGTCGATCGTCCCGTCGCGTTTCGCGGCCAGACACTAGGAAGGAAGGCCTGCGCTGACCAGTTCCGCGCGGCCGCAATTCTGTCCCGTCCCCGCAATGTCGTGCCGCGACTGTTCGAAATGCGGGGCGTCGTTAACGCGCGGTCTCCGGTTGCCGGACACGCGTTGCCGGGCGATGCGACCGAGCCGCCTCGACGGCGTGCGCACCGCGCCCGGCCGCAATTGGGCGCGTCCCTAGCCCAGGACGGACAGAGCGGCCGCGAGGTCGGCGACCAGATCGTCCGGGTGCTCGATCCCGATCGACACCCGGATGGTCGCGTCCGTGATCCCGAGCCGGTCGCGCACCGCCTTCGGCACGCCGGAATGGGTCGTGGAGGCCGGGTGGCTGGCGAGCGACTCGGTTCCGCCCAGGCTGACGGCGAGCTTGAACAGCTGGAGGCCGTTGAGAACCCGGAACGCCTCGGCCTCGCCGCCGACGATGTCGAACGAGAACGTCGAGCCCGGCGCCGCGCACTGCTTGGCGTAGACCTGCGCCTGCCGCGATCCCGGCTCGAGATGCGCGAGGTGGTGGAGGCGCGCCACCTTCGGGTGCGCCGCCAGCATCCGGCCGACGATCTCGCCGTTGCGGTTGGCGGCGTTCATCCGCAGCGACAGGGTCTCGAGCGAGCGCCCGAGCATCCAGCAGGAATGCGGGTCGAGCCCGGTGCCGATCGCCGAGCGCAGAAGCCGCACCGGCTTCATCCGCGCCGCCGAGCCGAGGGCGGCGCCGGCGATCAGGTCCGAGTGGCCGCCGACATACTTCGTCAAGGAGTAGACCGAGATGTCGGCGCCCTCGCGCAGCGGGTGCTGGAAGAGGGGCCCGAGCAGGGTGTTGTCGCAGACGACGACCGGCGCCTCGCCGCCCTGCCGGGCGCCGATCTCCTCGGCGACCGCCCGGACGAGGCCCAGGTCGACGAGGGTGTTGAGCGGGTTCGAGGGGGTCTCGACCATGACGACGCTGACGCGTCCCGCGCCCGCCGCGCGGTCGGCCGCGGCGCGCACGCTCGCCGGATCGGTGCCGTCGGAGAACCCGAACGGCGCGATGCCGAACCCGGCCAGGGTCTTGGCGATCAGGGTCTCGGTGCCGCCGTACAGGGGTTGCGAGTGCAGGATCGCGTCGCCGGGCCGCGCGAAGGCCAGGATCGTGGTGGCGATCGCCGACATGCCGGAGGAGAAGACCAGCGCGGCCTCGGCCTCCTCGAAGACGGCCAGCCGGTCCTCGACGATCTCGCTGTTCGGGTGATTGAAGCGCGAGTAGACCAGTCCCGCTGCCTCGCCGACCGGCGGTTCGCGCCGTCCCGAGACGTAGTCGAAGAAGGCTTTGCCGTGCTCGGCCGAGGTGAACACGAAGGTCGATGTCAGGAAGACCGGCGGCTTCACCGCGCCCTCGGACAGGGCCGGGTCGTAGCCGTAACCGAGCATCAGCGTCTCGGGGCGGAGCGGGCGGTTGCCGAGCGCCTTCCGGTGGTAGCGGTCGTCGGACATGCTGGCCTCGCTCCGACAGGCCCCCAGCCCGGGGCTGGGCAGCCCGGTTGCGCTCTGACTCCGGGATTCCGGACGCGGGAGCATGGCACAGGCAGGGCCGCTACGGAACGCCGCCGCGGTCCCGACGCGCCGCGGCGGAGGGCGGCCTCGGGTCTCAGCCGGACCGCGCCGCGCCGCCCGAATCCAGGCGCTCCAGGACGCGGGCGACGTCGGCCGTCGTCATCTCCCACTCGTTCTGGAAGTTGGCCACGACGCCGCGCATGAAGCGCAATTGCAGGCGCTCCGCCTCCGCCGCGTCGCCGAGATGATCCACCAGGATCGCGTAGGCGAGCTGCGAGGGCTCGGGACCCTCGTAGCTCCACTCGAAGCCGTTCCGGGAGTAGCACTTGGCCTCGGCCCGATCCGGCAGCGGCGCCCCGTTCACCGTGACGACGATCCCGTCGATCGTCCGGTCCCCGGCATAGACCTTGTCCATCACCGCGCCTCCCGGATCCGGTGGCGCGGGGTGCGGCCGTCGGAGCGGTTGCGCATCACCTCGGGGAAGATCCAGAGGCTGACCACCATGAACGGGCCGAGGAAGGCCACGGCCCAGCGCGGCCCGGTCTGGCCGAGATGGCCCATGTAGAACCAGCCGGCGAGCGCCGCGAGCGCGACGGCGACCGACAGGCCGAACTTGATCGGAAACGGCATGGGATCCCTCCCGGATCGCGCGTGCGGGTCAGAGGACGAAGACGGCGCCGACCTGCTGCAGCAGGCCGAGGGTACCGCAGAGGGCGGCGAGCACGATCGCCAGGCCCGCGACGCCGTCGCGCCAGCGCTGGGGCCAGACGTTGAACAGGCCGGGCGCGAACAGGATGGCGAAGCCGCCCACGATCACGAGGCTCGACCAGCGGAGTTCGGCGGCCCCGTAGGCGAGCATCCCGCCGGTCAGCGCCGCGAGCAGGAGGACGTTGGCCGCGATCAGCGCGAGGCCGAGGGGGCGCGCCCTCAGGTCGGGGCGGGTCTCCAGCGGGAACATCCCGGCCAGCACGTAGAAGCCGGTGCAGGCGACCCCGGCGAAGAGGGCGAACCACGCGAGCGCGGCGACGTTCGGTTCGATCATGTCCATGGCGGCGTTCCGGGCTGCTCGTCAGTCTAGGCGGCGGGTTACGCGGCGGGTCACTCGGCGGCCTGCATGGCCCGGGGCTCGGGGGCACCGGGCGTGCGCGCGGTCTTGCGCATGTCGGTCTTCACGTGGCGCGTGTCGTAGCCGTTGAAGAGCGTCCCGATGAGACCGCGGTTCAGGTCCGAGGTGCCGAACAGCCAGTCCATGATCGGGAAGGTCAGATTCATGTTCCGCTCCATCATGATCGACTGGTCGTGATGGGCCGTGTGGTGCCGCCGGTTCGTGTTGATGAACGGCATATTGCGGACGAACCAGTTCTCCTCGACGTGGCAGCAGAAGTGCATGAACTCGTAGATCATGTAGATGCTGGTCGTCGTGGTGATGAACAGCCACCCGACATTGGGCGTGAAGATGTTGCCGAGCACGATGGCGCCGGGGATCGACATCAGCGTGAACGTCGCCAGCGCGTAGGGCGGGAAGAACGTCACCCGGTAGTCCCGGTGGTCGGCGAAGCGCATCTCGTGGTCTGTGAAGAACTGGTGATGCTGCAGCGTGTGCCGATTGTAGACGGCCCGCCCGATCGGATTGCTCTGCGGCCGGTGCATCACGTAGCGGTGGAGCCACCACTCGAAGAAATTGCAGAACAGGAACACGACCGGGACCGTCGCGAGCTCGATCCAGCTCGGCGCGTGGATGTTCGAGACGTAGATGTACAGGGCCGTCAGGCCGATCGTGTAGATGATCGCGATGTGCAGGACGCCGTTGTACCAGCCGGCCACGCGCTGGCGGTAATTGGCGCGGTAGTTCCGCTGCCGCTCGCTCATGCGGGTGTTGGCGAGTTCCATGGTGCGCCTCCTCGCTGGGATGGGGGGGACGACGCGCCCCCGCCCGGGATCTGTCTTGCTAGAGATACTGTTGATATATCAGTTGTCAACCTGACCGGGCGGCGACGTCGCCACCGTCCGGTCGGGGCCGGTCCGGTCAGTGCGAGATGGCTTCCAGGGACTTGCCCTTGGTCTCGATGCCGAGGAACCCGACGCTCGCGGCGGCGATGACGAACGAGCCGGCGCCCAGGGCGAAGACGCCGCCGTGGCCGAGCACCGGCAGGATCAGGCCGATCGCGAAGGGCCCGATGAGCGAGCCGACGCGGCCGATGGCCGAGGCGCAGCCGGCCCCGGTGGCGCGCGCCCGCGTCGGGTAGAGTTCGGGCGTGTAGGCGTAGAGCACCGACCACATGCCGAACAGGAAGAACTGCATCATCAGCCCGTAGGCGATGAGCCAGCCGAACGACGGCGAGTGACCGTACAGGTAGGCGGCGACGGCGCTGCCCAGGAGCATCAGGACCGCGGTGGGCTTGCGGCCCCAGCGCTCGACGAGGATCGCCGAGGCGATGAAGCCCGGCACGCCCGCGAGCGAGATCAGGATCGTGTAGGTGACCGACTTGGCGACGCTGTAGCCGGCCTCCTGCAGGAGCGCGCCGAGCCAAGTGGTGAGGCCGTAGAAGCCCAAGAGGGCGAAGAACCACGTCAGCCAGATCATCACCGTGCGGCTGGCGTAGCCGGGGCTCCAGAGTTCGAGGAACGAGAAGCGCCGCTCGCCCCGCGCCGGCTCGGGCAGGACGGTCGGCTCCGGAAGCGGACGCCCGTCGAGGCGCAGCGCGACCTGCCGCTCGATCTGCGCCATCACCCGGTCCGCCTCCGCGTGCCGGCCGCGGTCGGCGAGCCAGCGGGGCGATTCCGGTACCAGGAAGCGGATCACGAACAGGAACAGCGCCGGCACGGCCTGCGCGAGGAAGACGGCGCGCCAGTCGAAATAGCTGAGCAGCACGTAGCTGAGACAGCCGGCCGCGATGAAGCCGAGCGGCCAGAACCCTTCCATGATGGCGAGGTAGCGGCCGCGCTTGGCGGTCGGCAGGAACTCCGAGACGATGGCGAGCGCCACCGGGAATTCCATGCCCATGCCGAAGCCGAGCAGCAGGCGGGCATAGCCCAGCATCGTCGCGTCCGGGGCGTAGGCGCACCAGAGGCTGCCGAGCCCCCAGAACACCATGCTGATCTGGAAGACCACTTTCCGCCCGAACCGGTCGGCGAGCATGCCCGACAGGGCCGCGCCCGCGAACATGCCGATGAAACTCATGCTCGAGAGCAGTCCCGCCTGGGCGGTCGTCAGGCCGAACTCGGTCTTGATCGACCCGAGGAGGAAGGTGAGCGAGCCGAGATCGATCGAATCGAAGAACCACGCCGTGGCGATGATGAGGAAGATGTTGCGCTGGAAGGCGGTCATCGGCAGCCGCTCGAGGCGCGCCGCGATCAGCGCGCCCGACCCGACCGCGGCGCGGGCGGTGGCGTCCGCAGTCACCCGATCCGGCAGCACGTCGCCGGCGGAAATCGCTACAGGCCCTGCCATGGCTCAACCTCCCTCGCAGTTATATGCGGCGAGTCGTCATGCAGGATATTACTAAGATGCGCAAGATATATCAGACGTATGCCCTTGCGCGGTGCGCGGGCCCGCCCCATGCACGCGGATGGCGGCGTGGTGTGCGGGCCCGGCCGTGGCGGGGGTGTCGTCCATGAACTTCGTGACCGGGAAGACGACGTCCGTCCGCGCCGCCGAGCCGGGCCGCAAGCGGGCGCGGAAGGCCGTGAAAGGGGCGTCCCAGGAGGTGTCCCAGGAGGCCGCCCAAGAGGCACCCCATGCCGCGGGCGGCAACGACGATCTGCCCGACCTGACGCTGACCGACCGAGCCTACCAGCAGCTGGAAGAGATGATCACGACCCTGGTGCTCCCGCCCGGCCTCGTGCTCGGCGAGCAGAACCTGGTCCAACGGCTCGGGATCGGGCGGACCCCGATCCGGGAAGCCCTTCAGCGCCTCGCGCGCGACGGGCTCGTCGTGGTCATGCCGCGGCGCGGCATCCTGGTGTCGGACATCAACGTGCGCTCGCAGCTGCGGCTCCTTGAGACGCGGCGCGTCTTGGAGCGCCTGATCGCCCGCCTCGCCGCGGAGCGATCCACCCGCGAGGAGCGCGAGGTCTTCGCAGGGCTCGCGCAGGACATGCGCGACGCGGCCGCGGCGTCGGACGATCTGGCGTTCATGCGCCTCGACCGGCAGTTCAACGAGCTGATCGCGACGGCCTCGCGCAACGAGTTCGCCGTGCGCTCGCTGGAGAGCATGGCGGGCCTGTCGCGGCGGTTCTGGTACCAGCACTACAAGCAGGCGGCCGATCTGCCGCTGACCGCCAACCTCCACGCGGACGTCTGCGAGGCGGTCGCGCGTCGCGATGTCGAGGCTGCGGGCGCCGCGTCGGACAGGCTCGTCGACTACATCGAGAGCTTCGCCCGCAAGACGTTGGATCTCTGAGGTCGCGCGACGGGACCCGTGTCGGGCGGTCGGCGCGGCGGTCAGTCAGGGGAGGGGCGGGCGGGGGCCGGCGATCCGGTCCCGGCCGCCCCTCTGTCGTGACCCCTACGACGCGACGCGCGCGGAGCCTCCGAGGCGGGGTGCTCCCGGCGAGCCGGTCACGCGGGGGCTCCCAGAGCGACCGGCTGTGTCGCGCGGCGGTAGATCAGGAGCGTGGCGACGAGGCCGCACGCTCCGCCGAAGGCCATCCACAGCCCGGGGGCCGCGCGGTTGCCCGTGGCCTCGATGAGCCACGTGGAGACGAGGGGCGTGAAGCCGCCGAGGAGCGCCGTCGCCAGCGAGTAGGCGAGGGAGAAGCCGGCCGTGCGCACGCTCGCCGGGATCACCTCGGTCAGCGCCACCACCATCGCGCCGTTGTAGCTGCCGTACAGGAAGGACAGCCACAGGAGGGCGATCAGCATGTTCCCGAAGCTCGGGTTGGCCACCAGCCAGCCCAGCACCGGGTAGGCGGTGAGCAGGGTCAGCGCCGAGAACACCAGCAGGAGCGGCTTGCGCCCGATCCGGTCGGACAGCGCCCCCATGACCGGCAGCCAGAACAGGTTCGACAGGGCGGTGCAGAAGGTCACGAGAAGGCTGTCCGAGTCGGACAGCTTGAGCACGGCCTTGCCGAAGGTCGGGGTGTAGACGGTAATCGTGTAGAACGAGATCGTGGTCATGCCGACGAGCAGCATGCCGAGCAGCACGATCTGCCAGTTGCTGGCGAGCGAGCCGAACACCTCCTTCATGGAGGGGCGGTGCTTGCGCTTCAGGAACTCCTCCGTCTCCTCCAGAGACCGCCGGATGTAGAACAGGAACGGCACGATCGCGCAGCCGATGAAGAACGGGATCCGCCAGCCCCAGTCGTTCATGTCAGCGAGCGAGAGGGCGTGGTTGAGGATGTAGCCGATCACGGCGGCGAACATGACCGCGACCTGCTGGCTGCCGGACTGCCAGGACACGTAGAAGCCCTTGTTGCCGGGGGTGGCCATCTCCGACAGGTAGACGGAGACGCCGCCGAGCTCGACGCCGGCCGAGAAGCCCTGCAGCAGGCGCCCGACGAGGACCAGGAAGGGCGCGAACAGGCCGATCGTGCCGTAGCCGGGGACGAAGGCGATCAGGATCGTGCCGGCCGCCATGATGCCGAGCGTGACGATCAGCCCCTTCCGGCGGCCGATACTGTCCACGTAGGCGCCGAGGAAGATCGCGCCGAGGGGCCGCATCAGGAAGCCGGCGCCGAACGTCACGAAGGTCAGCATCAGCGAGGCGAACTCGTTGCCGACCGGGAAGAAGGTCTTGGAGATGTAGGTGGCGTAGAAGCCGAACAGGAAGAAGTCGAACATCTCCAGGAAGTTGCCGCTGGTCACGCGCAGGACCGTGGCGACTTTGGAACTCGACGGATGGGCCTGTATCATTGCTGTCTCCCTCAGACGCCGGAGCGGTCGCAACCGCACGAGGGAAGCGTCGGTTCTGAACGGCTGACGATCGCTCGTGGCGATCGGGCTGCAGCCGCAAACCAATCCTCCCATGTATTCGCGCCGACTTCGCAGCGCTTGACGCCGCTATACGCCGGTCAACCTGTCACGAAGCTGTCGCGGGACCCGGTCTCAGCGGCCTTCCACGGCGCGCCGCCAGCGCCGCAGCATGCGGGCGTGCCGGATCTGGTCAAGGTTGGCCAGCAGCTCCGGCCCGACCGGGACCGGCCGCAGGGCCGGGGCGGACGCGACCGGGTCATCGGCCCGGCGGGCATCCGTCCGGGCCGGCGTGAGCGACCGGGCGGCGAGCCGCGCCTGCCCCTCGCGGGAGAGCATGTAGTCGAGGAACATGCGGGCTGCGGCGGGATGCGGCGCGTCCTTCGCGATGAAGGCGATCCGCGAGACGAGGAGCGTGTAGTCCGTGGGCAGCACGAGGCCGATCGCCGGATCGTGCCGGGCCCGTTCGAGGGCGTAGGCGCCGAACACGCCGTAGGCGAGGACGGCCTCGCCCGCGGCGATGCGGTCGAGCATGGTCTCCGTCCGGGTGTAGAGCTTCACGCCAGCCTGCCCGAGGGCAGAGACGAGGTCCCACGTCCGGGGCGTCACGTCCGCGTCCTGCGCGAGGATGAGCGAGCCGACGCCGCTCCGCTCCGGATCGTAGGCGGCGACCTTCCCCTGCCACGTCTCGGGGTGGTCCGTCAGGGCTCGGATCAGGTCGGCGCGGGTCTGGGGAACCTGCTCCGGCGGGAGGAGCGTCCTGTTGTAGGCGATGGCGATCGGCTCGGCCGTGACGCCGAAGGCCTCGTTGCGCCACACGGCCCAGGCCGGCAGGGCGGCCGCCTCGGGGGAGGCGTAGTGGGCGGCGTAGCCGTCGTTCACCAGCTTGATCTGGCGATCCATGGCGGAACTCCACACGATGTCCGCCTCGACCGCGCCGGCCGCGGCCTCCTCCACGAAGCCGTCGTACAGGGTCGCGGAGTTCATCTTGGTGTAGGAGACCGCCACGCCGGGATGGGCCTCGCGGAAGCCCGCGAGGAGGTCGGCGACCTCGGCCTCGTCGGTCGTCGCCCGCACGACCACGACGGTCTCGCCGCGGGCCGCGGCGGACCCGGTCCCCTCGGCCGCCGGAGACGGTTCGACCTGTGCCGAGGCCGGGCCTGGACCGGCCATCAGCAGCAGGACGAGGCCGACGACAGCGGGAGCGCGCACCAGGGTCTGCCCTTCGAGAGCCGCGGGAGTCCCCGCAGCTTCGCCGTGCAGAGACCGGGCGGGAATGCTAGACTCGGAGGACCGCTTCGGCCAACACGATCGATGACGGGAGGAGCATGCGCGTTCTGGTCGTCGAGGACGATGCCGCCCTGGCGCGCGGCCTCGTCGCCGCCCTCCGGCACGGCGGATACGCCGTCGACCACGAGGCGGACGGAGCGGACGCGGTGCAACTCGCGCTGAGCGAACCCTACAGCCTCATCGTCCTGGACCTCGGCCTGCCGGGCCTGCCGGGCTTCGAGGTCCTCAAGGCCGTCCGGGCGGCCGGCTCGACCGTTCCGGTCATGATCCTGACCGCGCGCGACGCCATCAGCGACCGCGTCCGCGGGCTCGATCTCGGGGCGGACGATTACCTGCTCAAGCCGTTCGACCTCGCCGAGTTCGAGGCGCGGGTGCGGGCGCTCGTCCGCCGGGGGCAGGCGGTGCCGAACCCGGTCCTGCGCTGCGGCGCGCTGGAGCTCGACCGGGCCGCGGGCACCGTGACCCTCGGCGGGGCGCCCGTCGCGCTGCGCCGCCGGGAACTCGCCGTCCTGACCATCCTGATGACGCGCGCCGGGAAACCCGTCCCGAAGGAACGGCTCAGCGCCGAGATCTTCGGCTTCGACGAGGCGGTCGCCCCGAACGCCCTCGAACTCTACGTCGCCCGCCTGCGGAAGAAGCTGCAGCCGGACGGGCCCGAGATCCGCACGATCCGCGGCCTCGGCTACCTGCTGATGCCGGTGTGACCCCGCCGCGCGCGCCCTCGATCCGGCGGCGCCTGCTCGTCCGCATGCTGCTCCCGGCCCTGGCGCTCGCGCTGCTGCTCGGCTTCGCCGGCGCGCTCGTGATCCGGAACGTCGTGGAGACGACGCACGACCGCCTGCTCGACGGGTCCGTCCTGGCGATCGCCGAGCGGCTGACCGTGGAGGACGGCGAGGTGTCGGTCGACCTGCCCCGCGTCGCCCTCGGGATGCTGGAGAGCCAGGCGCAGGACCGGATCTACTACAGCGTCACCTACGGCGGGGCGCTGGTGACCGGCTATCGCGACCTCCCGGGCCTGGACGTCGATACGCTCCCGCTCGGGGTGACGACCCATCGCGACGGCATCGTCCGCGGGGCGGCCGTGCGGATCGCCGCCCAGGCCCGGCGGGTCTACGGGAAGCCGGACCCGGTCCTCGTCCAGGTCGCCGAGACGCGCGAGGCCCGGCAGGGCCTGGAGCGACGCCTGCTCGCCGGGCTCGCGCTGGCCGAGCTGGGGCTGATGGGCCTGATCGGCGCCCTGTCGTGGTACAGCATCGACAGCAGCCTGAGGCCGCTGACCCGGCTGAGCGACGCGATCGACCGGCGGGCGGTCCCGGGGGCGATCAACCTGCAGCCGCTCGACGTGGCCGGGGTGCCCCGCGAGGCGCTGGCCCCGGTGCTCGCCCTCAACACGCTGCTCGAGCGCCTGGAGCAGGCGATCGCGGGGGAGCGCACCTTCACGTCGGACGCCTCGCACCAGCTGCGGACGCCGCTCGCCGTGCTCAGGATGCACGTGGAACTGCTCCGCAGGCTCACGCCCGGGGAACCGGCCCACGCCGCGGCGATCGACGATATCGACGGAGCCGCGCGGCGCCTGGAACGCCTCCTCGCGCAACTGATCGCGCTCGCCCGCGCCGACGCGGGCGCGGCCGCCACGGACGCCGCCGCGGCGGTCACCGACCTGAACGACATCGCGGCCCGCGTGGTCACGGAGCAGGTGCCCCACGCCCTCGCGCGCGGGGGCGAGATCGTGCTCGATCGCCCCGACGGCGCGGTGCCGGTCGTGGGCGATCCGTTCATCGTCGGCGAGATCCTCACCAATCTCGTGGACAACGCGATCCGCTACAACCGTCCCGGAGGCACCACCGTCGTCCGTGTCCGGCGCACGGAGACCGGCGCCTGCGTGGACGTCGAGGACGAGGGCCCGGGCATACCGCCGGAGGTGCGCGAGAAGGTCTTCGAGCGATTCTACCGTGTCGCGACGCGAGACGGTCCTGACGGCAGCGGCCTCGGGCTCGCGATCGTCCGAGCCCTCGCGGACCGGATCGGCGGGGCGGTCACGCTCGGTTCCCGCGCAGGCGGATCGGGACTGGTCGCGCGGGCGAGCTTCCGCGCGCCGTAGTCGCTGCACGGGACGACGGTCCGGTGCGTTCGGCCTTGTCCGGCCGTCCGACCCGGGTCGCCTTCGCCGTGGTTGCCGGCTCGGATCTGCGCCGGCCTGCTCTCGTGCCCGGCCGTAACAGGCCGACGCCCTACGGTAAGCTGAAGCCGGCGGGGAGCTGCGCACCTGCGCGCCGGCGTCTCGGACACGTCATCCGATCACGGCACTTGAAAGATACCGCACGGTAGGTATCTTCGAGGCGGGGACGATTCCCGTCACTCCTGGGAAGGGGCCATGGCGACCGCCTATCATCGCAAGAAGCGGCCCGAGCTCGTCCGGCGCGCGCTGCTCGATTGCGCAGCCAAGCTCGCCCTGGAACAGGGCCTGTCCGCCGTCACCGTGCAGGCGGTCTGCCACGCCGCCGGGGTGACCAAAGGGGCCCTGTTCCACCACTTCCCGAGCAAGCAGGCCCTGGTCGAGGGCGTCGTCGCCGACCTGATCGCGCAGCTCGACGCGGAGATCGACGCGGCGATGACGAAGGATCCCCGGCCGTACGGCCGGTACACCCGCGCCTACGTCGACATCACGCTGCACGACCCGATGATGACCGAGGGCAGCCAGTGGGCCGCTCTCCACATCTCGATCCTCGCCGAGCCGCCCCTGCGCCGCATGGTGTCGGCCTGGTTCGCGGAGCGCCTGCACCGCCACCGCGACACCGACGGGAGCGCCGACCTCGAGTTCGTCCGGCTCGCCGCCGACGGCGCGTGGCTCGCCTACCTCGTGCGCGAGAAGCCGAGCGACCCGGTCCCCGCCCTCGACGCGCTCCGCGACCGCCTCGTCGCGATGACATTGGCTGAACCGTCCGCGCACCCGGGCGGCGACCGGGACTGAGCCATGGGATCGACCTCGATGGATGGGTTCGCCCCCGCCCGCGGCGCGGACGGGCCGGGCGATGCCGCGGACTACGGCGACCTAGCCGCGCGGCACGTCTCCGTCGCTCGGATCCTCACCCTGTTCCGCCCCTACGCGGGCCGGATCGCGCTCGTCATCGGGCTGATCGCGCTCGCTTCCGCCGCGGGGCTCGCCGCCCCGTTCCTGCTCCGCGAGATCGTCGACGTCGCGCTGCCGCGCGCCGACCTCGGACTGCTCGGCCGGCTCGCCGCCGGCATGGTCGGCCTCGCCGCGCTCGGGGCGGGCATCGGCGTGCTGCAGGCCCTCGTCACCGCGAAGGTCGGGCAGGCCCTCATGCACGACCTCCGGGTCCGCGTGTACGCGCACCTGCAGTCGCTTCCGCTCGGGTTCTTCACGGCGACCCGCTCCGGCGACATCCAGTCCCGCATCGCGAGCGACATCGGCGCCCTCCAGGCGCTGGTCACCCACACGGCGGGTGAGGCCACGCGCAACGCCAGCGCGGTGGTGATGACCGCCGCGGCCATGCTGCTGCTGGAATGGCGGCTCGCCCTGTTCTCGTTCCTGGTCCTGCCGCCGGCGACCTGGATCAGTGTCCGCGTCGGCCGGCTGCGCGAGGAGACAACCTACGCGCAGCAGGAACGCATCGCCGAGATGACGTCCGCGGTGCAGGAATCCCTCTCGGTCTCCGGCATCGTCCTCGCCCGCACGATGGGCCGCGTCCCCCATCTCGCGGAGCGCTTTGCGCGGGCCTCGCGCGCGGTGGCGAACCTGGAGGTCCGGTCCCACACGGCCGGGCAGTGGCAGTGGTCGGTCATCGACCTCGTGCTGCAAGCCCTGCCGGCCCTGACCCTGTTCCTCGGCGGCTGGATGGCGGGCGCCGGGACGACCATGACCATCGGCACTCTCGTCGCGATGATCGCGCTGCAGGAGCAGATGCTGTTCCCGCTCGAGGAGGTCCTGCGCACGGGCGTCGAGGCCCGGAAGACGCGGGCCCTGTTCGCGCGCATCTTCGAGTACCTCGACAAGCCGGTCGGCATCACCGAGCGGCCCGACCCCGTCACCCTCGACCCCGCCGAGGTCGCCGGCCACGTGCGCCTCGACGGCGTGACGTTCTCCTACGACCGAGCCGGCCCCGCGACGATCGCCGGCGTCACGCTCGATATCCCCGCCGGGTCGCACACCGCCATCGTCGGCGCGACCGGCTCGGGCAAGTCCACCCTCGGCCATCTCCTGGCCCGGCTCTACGACGTCGATGGCGGCGCCGTGCTCTACGACGGCGTCGACGTGCGCGACCTGAGTCTCGCCTCCCTCTCCGAGGTGCTCGGGGTCGTGACGCAGGACCCGTTCCTCCTCCATGCCAGCGTGGCCGAGAACCTGCTCTTCGCCCGGCCGGATGCGACGGTCGCGGAGATGGTCGCGGCGGCCCGGACGGCCCAATTGCACGACATGGTCGCCGCCCTGCCGGACGGGTACGACACGCTGGTGGGCGAGCGCGGGCACCGCTTCTCGGGCGGCGAGCGGCAGCGCCTCTCGCTGGCACGGACCATCCTGCGCGACCCGCGCGTGCTGCTGCTTGACGAGGCGACGAGCGCCCTCGACACGGCGACGGAGCGGGCGATGGTCGAGGCCCTTGCCCGTCCGGGCAAGCCCCGCACGACCATCACCGTCGCCCACCGCCTCTCGACCGTCCGCCGGGCCGACCAGATCGTCGTGCTCGATCGGGGGCGCGTGGTCGAATGCGGCACGCACGAAGCCCTGCTCGCCCGCGGAGGCGCCTACGCGCGCCTCGTGCGCAAGGCGGCCTGACGGCCACGATTTCAGGACGGATCTCCATGCCTTCACACGCACCGGCCCGGCGGTCGCCGACCCTCGCCGCCCTCGGCCTCGTCGCGGCGCTCGCCCTGCAGGGCTGCAAGCCCGGGGCGGACGGTCAGGCACCGGGCGGTCCCGGATCGGCGGGTTCGCCGCCCGACGTCTCGACCGCTCGGGCCGAGCCCGGGACGGTGCCCCGCACCCTCGACCTGCCGGGTCGCCTCACCTCCACGCGGGTCGCCGAAGTCCGGGCCCAGGTCGCCGGCATCATCCAGGAGCGCGCTTTCGAGGAAGGCAGCCTCGTCCGGAAGGGCGATGTCCTCTTCCGCATCGACCCCGCCGTCTACCGGGCCGAGGTCGATGCCAAGTCCGCGGCCCTCGACCGGGCCGAGGCCACGCGGGTGCAGGCGCTGAAGCAATCCGAGCGCACCGAGACCCTTCTGGAGCGTCAGGCAGCCAGCACCGCCCAGCACGACCTCACGATCGCCGCCCTGCGCCAAGCCGAAGCCGACGTCGCGAGCGCGAAGGCGCAGCTCGCCCGCGCCCGGATCGACCTCGACTACGCGACCGTGCGCGCGCCCATCGCCGGCCGCATCGGCCGGGCCCTCGTCACGGAGGGCGCCCTCGTGGGCCAGGGCGAGGCGACCAAGCTCGCGCTGATCCAGCAGGTCGATCCGATCTTCGCCGATTTCAACGCCCCCGCGGCCGATCCGGGCCGGCTGGCGGAGCGGGCCACGGGCAAGGAGGAGACGGCGGTCCGCCTCGTCCTGCCCGACGGCGCGCTCCACGCCGATGCCGGGCGTCTACTGTTCACGGATGTGAGCGTCGACCCCGGCACCGGGCAGGTGTCGCTCAGGGCCACGTTCCCGAACCCGAAGGTCGTCCTGCTGCCGGGCACCTATGTCCGTATCCGCCTCGCGCAGGGAATTTTGCCGGGCGCGGTCGTCGTCCCGGCCCAGGCCATCCAGCGGTCGAGCGCCGGCGTCGCGCAGGTCTTCGTGGTCGGGGAGGACAGGATTGTCGCGCTGCGCCCCGTGCGGGCGGGGGCGCTGACGGATGCGGGCTGGATCGTCGAGGACGGGCTCAAGGCCGGCGAGACCGTCGTGGTCGAGGGTTTCCAGCGGATACAGCCCGGCATGGCGGTGAACCCGGCGCCCTGGCAGGGACCCCGGACGCCCTCCGCCTCCGCGAAGCCCTGACCGCGCCGGGACCGCACCATGACCCGCTTCTTCATCGCGCGCCCGATCTTCGCCTGGGCGATCTCCATCTTCATCGTGCTGGTGGGGGCGATCTCCCTCGCGTTCCTGCCGGTCTCGCAATACCCGGACGTGGCGCCCGTCACGATCCAGGTGAGCGCGACCTATCCCGGTTCTCCGCCCGAGCGGCTCTACGACGGGGTCACGCGCATCATCGAGGAGGAGCTGAACGGCATCCCCGGGCTGATGTACTTCGAGAGCACCAGCGACACGTCCGGCATGGCGCAGATCATGGCGTCCTTCGCGCCGGGCTCGGACCCGTCGAAGGCGACGGTGGCGGTGCAGAACCGGATCAAGCGCATCGAGGCGCGCCTGCCCCGGGCGGTCACGCAGCAGGGCGTCATCGTCGAGGAGGCCAGCACCAGCTTCCTGCAGTTCGTCACCGTCTCCTCGAAGGACGGCTCCTTGAGCGAGACCGACCTCGGCGACATCGCCGCCCGCCGCCTCCTCGGCGAGCTGCGGCGGGTGCCGGGCGTCGGCCGGGCCACCCTGTTCTCGTCCGAGAAGGCGCTGCGCATCTGGATCGACCCGGTCAAGCTCGTCGGGTTCGGGATTACGCCGGGCGACGTCACGGCCGCGGTGGGTGCGCAGAACGCGCAGGTCGCTTCAGGGACCGTCGGCGCGCAGCCCGCGGCCGAGGGCCAGCGCATCGCCGCGAACGTGCTGGTGAAGGGGCAGCTGACCACGCCCGCCGAGTTCGCGGAGATCGTGCTGCGCGCCAACCCCGACGGGTCGCTCGTGCGCCTGCGCGACGTGGCCGAGGTCGAGCTCGGCGGCCAGTCCTACACGATGCAGACCCGCCTCGACGGGCGCCCGGCCGCCGGCATCGGCATCCAGCTCGCCCCGGGCGCGAACGCGCTCGCGGCCGCCGGCGGCGTCAAGGCGAAGCTCGCCCAGCTCCAGCGCACGCTGCCCGCCAACATCCGGGCGACGGTGCCCTACGACACCACGCCCTTCGTCGAGGTGTCGATCCGGAAGGTGCTGATGACGCTCGCCGAGGCGATGGCGCTCGTCTTCGCGGTGATGTTCCTGTTCCTGCAGAACGTCCGCTACACCCTCATCCCGACCATCGTGGTGCCGGTGGCGCTGCTCGGCACCTGCGGCGCGCTGCTGCTCGCCGGCTTCTCGATCAACGTGCTGACCATGTTCGGCATGGTGCTGGCCATCGGCATCCTCGTCGACGACGCCATCGTGGTGGTCGAGAACGTCGAGCGCATCATGGGCGAGGAGGGGCTCCCGCCGAGGGAGGCCACCGCCAAGGCGATGGGCCAGATCACCGGCGCCATCGTCGGTATCACGTCGGTGCTGGTCGCGGTGTTCGTGCCGCTCGCCTTCTTCCCCGGCTCGGTCGGGGTGATCTACCGGCAGTTCGCCGTCAGCATGGCGACCTCGATCGCCTTCTCGGCTTTCCTGGCCCTCTCGCTGACGCCCGCGCTCTGCGCCACGCTGCTGAAGCCGGTCGAGAAGGGCCACCATCATGCCAAGGGCGGCTTCTTCGGCTGGTTCAACCGCCGCTTCCACGCCGGCACGGGGGCCTACCGGTCCGGCGTGGCGGGCCTGCTGCGCCGGCCCGTTCGGGCGCTCCTGGTGTATGGCCTCCTCGTGGCCGCGCTCGGCTGGGGCTACTGGCGCATGCCGTCGAGCTTCCTGCCCATCGAGGACCAGGGCTACGTCATCGTCGACGCGCAGACCCCGCCGGAATCCGCCACCGGCCGCACGCTCGACGTGGCCAAGCGCATCGAGGAGCACTTCGCCAAGGAGCCCGGCATCGACAGCCAGACGCTGCTCCTCGGGTTCGGCTTCTCGGGCCAGGGGCAGAACGCGGCCATCAACTTCGTCGGGCTGAAGCCCTGGGGCGAGCGCGGGCCGCAGGACAGCGCCGACGCCATCACGGCCCGCGCCAACGCCGCCCTCGGCGGCCTGCCCGACGCCATCGCCATGTCGCTCTCGCCGCCGGCCATCGACTCGCTCGGCAATTCGAGCGGCTTCGCCTTCCGCCTCCAGGACAAGGCGCAGCAGGGCCACGCGGCGCTGGCGGCCGCGCGCGACCAGCTCGTCAAGGCGGCGTCCCAGAGCCCGATCCTGCAGGGCGTCTACGTCGAGGGCCTGCCGACCGCGCCGCAGATCGAGCTCGTCCTCGACCGGCAGAAGGCCAGCGCGCTGGGTGTCACCTTCGCCGACATCAACGACGCCCTCTCCACGAGCCTGGGTTCGGCCTACGTCAACGACTTCCCGAACCAGGCGCGGATGCAGCGGGTGATCGTCCAGGCCGAGGCGGCCCGGCGCATGAAGGCGGAGGATCTGCTCGACCTGAACGTCCGCAATGCCAAGGGGCAGATGGTGCCGTTCCAGTCCTTCGCCCGGGTGCAATGGACGATGGGCCCGTCGCAGGTCGTGGGCTTCAACGGCTACCCGAGCATCAAGATCTCCGGCAGCGCCGCCCCCGGCTACGCCAGCGGCGACGCCATGGCCGAGATGGAGCGGCTGGCGGGGCAGTTGCCGTCGGGCTTCGACTTCGCCTGGACCGGGCAATCGCTGCAGGAGAAGCTGTCGGGCTCCCAGGCGGTCTATCTGCTGGCGCTGGCGCTATTCTGCGTCTTCCTCTGCCTCGCCGCGCTCTACGAGAGCTGGTCGATCCCGCTCGCCGTGCTGCTCGTGGTGCCGACCGGCGTGGTCGGCGCGGTCTTCGCGATGCTGATGCGGGACATGCCGAACGACGTCTACTTCAAGGTCGGCCTGATCACGGTGATCGGCCTGACCGCGAAGAACGCCATCCTGATCATCGAGGTGGCCAAGGACTTCGTGGCCAGGGGCGTGCCCGTCCGGGAGGCGGCGCTGGAGGCGTGCGAGCTGCGCTTCCGGCCCATCGTCATGACCTCGTTCGCCTTCATCCTCGGCGTCGTGCCGCTCGCCGTCGCGACGGGGGCCAGCATGAACAGCCAGCGCGCCATCGGCACGGGCGTGCTCGGCGGCATGGTCACCGCGACGGTGCTCGCCGTCTTCGTCACGCCGCTCTTCTACGTCCTGATCGCGCGGGTCTTCGGTTCCGCGGCGGCCGGCCAGCCGGAGGCCGGTCCCGTCCGGCGCGGCATCCCGGTGCCCTGAGGGTGCTCGTCCTTGCCAGGGGCGCGGCGGGACATCCCTTCGCTGACGCGAGCCGCGCAGCCGCAGGTGACCGACGGGGTCGGGTGGGCTTCCGCGGGTCCGCTTCGGGAACGGCACTCCGGAAAAGATGCCCTTCGCCGCTTGCAGATTTCCCGACCGAGAGCCGGAGGGCTCTCAGGGCGCTTGATCTATTGGCGCCCATGTTGTACCGAACGGTACAACATGGTTCTGAGAGGTGATCCCGATGTCCCGACCCCCGCTTCCCCCGTTCACCGAGGAATCCGCGATCCAGAAGGTGCGTCTTGCCGAGGATGGCTGGAACACGCGCGATGCGGCCAAGGTCGCGCAGGCCTATACGCCCGACACGCGCTGGCGGAACCGCGTCGAGTTCGCGACCAATCGCGAGGAGGCGCAAGCTTTCCTCACTCGGAAGTGGAACAAGGAGCACGAATACAGACTGATCAAGCAGTTGTGGGCCTTCACCGGCAACCGTATCGCGGTGCGCTATGCCTACGAGTATCGCGACGACGGCGGGCACTGGTTCCGCGCCTACGGCAATGAGAACTGGGAGTTCGCCGAAGACGGATTGATGGCGCACCGTCATGCCAGCATCAACGAGATGCCGATCACCGAGGCGGAACGGAAGTTCCGTTGGCCGCTCGGGCGCAGACCCGACGATCACCCCTCGCTGAGTGACCTGGGCCTTTGAGCGCGAAGCGCGTCCTCACCGAACGGGCCGGTGCCGTGCCGGCACTCGCGGAAGCGTTCCGCGAGCACGGGTTCGAGGGCGCGAGCCTGTCGGTGCTGTCGAAGGCGACCGGCCTCGGCAAGGGCAGCCTCTACAACTTCTTTCCCGGCGGGAAAGAAGAGATGATGGAGGCGGTTCTCGCCGACATAGACGCTTGGTTCGAGAAGATCATCTTCTCGACGCTGGAGCATGCGCGCGATTCGACAGCGGCCGTCACGTCCATGATCGAGGATGTGACGGAATACTTCCGATCCGGCAGGAGAGTCTGTCTCGTCGGCTGCATTGGCCTGAATGCCTCCGGAGCCGTTTTCGCGGAGCGGATAAGGAGCTACTTCGCGCGCTGGATATCGGCTCTGGCCCGGTGCCTGAGAGCCGGCGGCGTTCACGAACCGCAAGCCTCGCAACTCGCTGAGGAGGCGGTTTCGGGGATACAGGGCGCGATCGTGCTGGCGCGAGCCTTAGAGGACGATGCCGTCTTTCTCCGGGTGGTTCATCGACAGCGTTCTGTCTTGATCGATGCCATCGCCGATTCTAGTGCAGAGTGATAGAAGACTCATCATTTGCAGTAGCCTGCCATGACAATTACACATTCAACGATCAGTCGAAATTTGTAACATTTCACGCTCGCGACGAATTGTTCGCCCGATCGAGTGTGCCCGGCGACGATCCGTCTCCACCGCGATCAAGTCCGCATTTCTCGTCGTGCACCGGACTGGGCATATGAGACGGTGACACGGCTGCTTGCATCCGAATGTCCGGTTCGGGGATGCCGCTGAACAGGCCGGAATGGCTCGGTTGGGTCGCGAGGCGTCCGTCCTCTCTTCCGGCAGCCGGCCTTCCGAGCCGATCACCCGGCGTCCGCCAGCATCGGCCGCCGCAGACCGCCCGCACGAGCGTCTCCGACGAGTGAATCTCTGCCGTTCCGTTTCCGAGCTGCAGGGGCATCGGAGCGGACGACTTCGTTCCGCAGGCGCCCCGATCTTCCGTAATCTCGGGGATGGCCGCGGTCGCCATCTGCCCGGCTCGATCGGGCCGACGTCCAGGCCGCACCGAGCCGTGTCGCGGCTCGCAAGCTGAACCAAACTGTCTCGGGAAATCCGGCGTGGTACAGCGATCGTGGCCGCCGGGTGCCGGTCCCTCGACCGACTCGACAGCCGACCGATATTTACCAAGCCGTTCGATGTCCTGTGAAGCTCCGGGGTCAGGTTGCGTAGTTGTCTTGAGACTCAACCACAGGATGCATAATCTGCGGCTATGCGCGTCACATCCGCCATTGGCCTCGCCTCCGTGTTGCTCTCTGCGGGATCCGCCGTCGCCTTCGCCCCCGCGCTGTTCGCGGCGGGACCGGCCGCCGTAGCCCAGCTGTGTACGGAGAGTGCAGGGACCGTCTGTTGTGCGAACGGTTATGCGGGCTTCCGAGGCCCCTCGGGGAAGCTCTGGATTGGCAAAGATCGCCGGGGGACCGTGATCGTCAGCATCGATGATCGTCGTAACGATCAGGAGCCATCCCGGCGCGAGCAGGATCACGGACGCTTCGTCCTCGAGCAGGCGTGGTGAGGCTCGGATCTTTCGCCCGTCGCCGCTGCCGTGCAGTTGAGACCCGGGTCGTGGCGTGACGGGCGGTGGCTCTCTCGGAGCGCCGCCAGTGACGAGGGCGCGAACCGGAAACTTGGTAAGGCCGTGGGCGCCTCACGCCGTATCGGAGGCTGATCCAGCAGATCGCGCATCCTGCGGATCGATGGGTCAGGGCTGACGAGCGGGCTCCGGACGGGACCGATCGAGAGGATGGGTTGGCGACCCGTCGCAGACGGTCGAGACATTCCGGCCTGACAGCCAGCCGCGGCCGTGCAGGGTCAGGTTTCCCCACGCTCCAACAGCAGGCGGTAATCGGCCAGGGTCATTGTCCCGGTGTCGCGCGGGTCGATCGCTCGCCGATCGCGGTCGGGCAGGACATCCGCGAACAGATCGATCCTCTTCCAGGCCGGGACCTCGCCCGCTCGTGCCCGCCCCGGCACGAAGCCTGACGTAGCCTCCCGACGGTAACGGTGGATGTAGCGCGGCAGTTCACGAACACCTCGGCGATGTCGATCTTGAGCACCAGCTCGGCGCCAGGATGACGTTCCAGGTCCCTCGCGTCGCGGGCGATCCGCGCCGTGCCAACCGGACTACGAACGCGAGCCGCCTTCCTAGCAGCGTGGTCTGCTACGGCTGATGCTGCATTGCGGCCCTAGCCGCCGGAGAAGCTCTACGGGTCGTGAGCGGCTCCCGCGGCTATGCCCGCTTCGATGCATCCATTGTTCAGAAGCAGACCGGCAGAAATCCACCCTTTCCGGTCATTCCGCGACCGACCCATTGCTGTCGTCCGAACCACAACCGGCGGCTCTGCAAAGCAGCCGTGCGCCAGTCCTTCGACAGGGGTGTCAGGTTACCGTCAATTCGCGATCAAATCACGGATGCGCGATGCCAGCGCATCGACGGCGAACGGCTTGGTCAGGACGGCCATCCCCGGTTCCATCTGGCCGTCCGTCAGCAGCGTGCTCTCGGCGTAGCCGGTGATGAACAGAACCTTGAGGCCGGGCCGCGAGACCCGAGCGGCGTCGGCCATCTGACGGCCGTTCAAGCCATTGGGCAGGCCCACATCGGTGACGAGCAAGTCAATACGGGCGTCGGACTGGAGCACCTTAAGACCGCCCGCCCCATCCGCAGCCTCCACGGCGGTGTAGCCGAGGTCGCTCAGCACGTCCGTCACCAGCATGCGCACGCTGGGCTCGTCGTCCACCACAAGGACGGTCTCGCCGGCCTGTGCCAATGCCGGGGATCCTTCCTCCGGCAGGGCCTCGTCACGCTCAGCCTCGCCCCTGTGGCGCGGGAGGTAAACCGTGACCGTTGTGCCCTGCCCCTCGTTCGAGTGGATGCGGACCTGCCCGCCGGACTGCTTGACGAAGCCGTAGATCATCGACAGGCCAAGGCCGGTCCCCTGGCCGAGCGGCTTGGTCGTGAAGAATGGGTCGAACGCCTTCGCCACCACTTCCGGGGGCATGCCGGTGCCGGTGTCCGAGACGCTCAGCGACAGGTACTCACCGGCCGGCATATCCTGTCGCTCGGCGACTTGGGGAGTGATCCGACGGTTGCCGGTCTCGATGACGATGCGCCCCCCGTCCGGCATCGCGTCGCGGCCGTTGATGCAGAGGTTCAGCAGCGCGTTCTCAAGCTGGGACGGGTCGACCAGAGTCGGCCATAGGTCCGTGGGTCCGGCCGTCTCAAGCTGAACGCTCGGCCCGACCGTCCGCCGGATCAGGTCGAGCATGCCATCGACCAGGGCGTTCACGTCGGTGCCTTTCGGCGCGAGCGTCTGCCGACGCGAGAAGGCCAGCAGGCGGTGGGTCAGCGCCGCCGCCCGCTTCGTCGCCCCCTGCGCGGCGGCCATATACTTGTCGACGTCCTTGAGGCGCCCCTGCTCGATACGGGTGCCCATCAACTCCAAGCTGCCGGAGATGCCGGCCAGCAGGTTGTTGAAGTCGTGGGCAAGCCCTCCCGTGAGTTGCCCGACCGCCTCCATCTTCTGCGATTGGCGGAGCTGCTCCTCAGCGTTCATCAGCTCGGCCGTGCGCTCGCCGACGCGCTGCTCGAGAGTTTCGGTGAGGGCGCGCAACTGGGTGATGGCCCGGTCCCGCTCCTGTTCGACAACACGACGCTCCTCGACGTCGAGGAGCACGCCGGGAAAGCTCAGGGGCGTGCCGTCCGGCGCGTGGTCGACCCGGCCATTGGCTTCGATCCAGTAGTAGCGCCCGTCCAACCGGCGCACCCGGTACTGGTGCGCATAGGCGCCGCCCCGGCCGACGGCCTCGTTGATCGCTTCCGCCAAACCCGCTTGGTCGTCAGGATGTACGGTGGCTACGATCTGCGCCAACGGGATGCCCTCGCGGCCGAACGCTGGATCGAGCCCGAAGCTTCGGGCGAAGGCTTCGTCGACCGTGAACCGGTCGGACGGTAGGTCCCAGTGCCACGTGCCGATGATCGCGCCAGCGGCCAGGGCGAGTTGCACGCGCTCGATGTTAGCCCGTGCGAGCGCCTCGCTGGCGCGCAGGCGCTCTTCGGCCTCGCGTCGGGCGGTCACGTTGTTGAAGATGATGGCAATCTGCCGGTCCGCAGGGTCACCGACGGGAACAGCGCGCACGTCGAACCAGCGCGAGAACGCCTCAGCATAGCTCTCGAAGTTCGCGGGTTCCCGGGCCTTGGCGACTCGCCCGTAAGTCTCGAACCAGAAGGGCTCCAGGTCAGGGGCGAACTCGGTTACCCACTTGCCGCGAAGGTTGACGCCCGACTCGCGCTCGAAAGCAGGGTTGGCCTCTACGAAGCGGTAGTCGACCGGCCGGTCCTCGGCGTCGAACTTGACCTCGACGATGGCGAAGGCCGCATCGACCGTCTCCAGGATCGTCCGGAAACGCTCCTCCCTCTGACGGATGGCGGCCTCGGACCCGCGCAGACGCAGGATCTCGGCCTCGAGCTCCCCGCGGGAGAGGGTCTTCAGTTCGTCCCCCGACACGAAGGATGCTTCTCTTCCGTTTACCGCGGCCGCGGCGCCTCTCGTGGCTAATCCAAGTGCGTTTACCCCGAGGAAGGTTCCTGACCAGCCTTGCACACCGCCGGGGCTGCAATCCGTGAAGCGCCTCCCCAAACTATTTGTCGACCAGCGCCCTAGGGACCGCGTCGCCGACCTCATCGAGGAGGGCATTGACGTGGCGATCCGCGTGGGCGAACTGGCCGACTCCCGCTTGCTCTCCCGGCGTCTCGCGCCGCATCGGCTCTGCGCTTTCGCGTCCCAAATCTACCTGGAGCAGCGCGGGACACCGCAGCATCCGGACGACCACATCCACCACGACCGCTTGAATTTCCGCTTCCAGAGTGCGGGCCAGGCTTTGCGCTGGCCGTTCCAGATCGGCGGCCGCGCGGTTGATCTCACGCCGAACGCCGGCGGCGTCGCAGACTGCAGCGATGCGGTCGCGGCCATCCTCGTGGTCGGCGGCATCGGCATCTCGCTGTCGTATGTCGTCGCGTTCCACGTCGAGCGAGGTGCGCTGGTGCCTGTCCTGCGGAAGTTTTTTGTCGAGCGTTCCGTCGTCACCGCGTTGTGGCCGGAGAGCCGACACGGCAACCAGAATATGAACGCCTTCCCGGCTTTCCTCGGAGGTATGTTTCCTTCCCCAACACCTCGGGACAGGCTGCTCAAAAGTCCAGCGGGGAAGTAAATGGTCGCCGTGGGTAGGTCTGCTTCTATACATCGACCATTCGGAAGCGGATGGTCGGGAAACCACCCCGAGCGGGTGTACCGCTCCCGACCCGACTCGGAAGCGCGGACAGCCTTCTGAGCTGCCCGAAAGCGGTCATGGGTCGGACGCTGCACGGTATCGGCTTTGGCCCCGGTCGACCGGCCCGAACCGCTCGTACGAGGACCGCTGTCCTGTGGGCCGCTCAGCCCTCGCGCAATCGTCTCATGCGCAATCGAAGCTCCTGTGGTAAAGGGCATGTCACTCGACACCGCCTGTCGCCGATGCCCCTCCACAAGCCTCAGAAAATCTCCCCATTCCCGAACGCACACTTCCTACCGCTACACAGGTTGACAGTGAGTTCGGGTGACGTCCCCCCATCGCTTTGGTCCGGCCTGAGTGCGAGTTTTCCGGTTTTGTGAGACCCTGATGGGAGGAGCAGAGCCGTGAAGAAGAGCAGGT
>NZ_JBNNWO010000033.1:0-38376 GCF_050281105.1 Methylobacterium sp. NPDC080182 | reverse complement strand
CGACGTCTTCATCTGCAAGCTGCGCAAGAAGCTCGCCAACGCCAGCCAGGGCAAGAACTACATCGAGACCGTCTGGGGCCGCGGCTACGTGCTGCACGACGGAACCGGCCAGATGCGGGCTATGGCAAGCTGATCGACCGGTCCCATCGAACGGGCCGGCACCATGTCGGTCCCGCCACGGTAGGCCACGGTCGGGTCCGGTAAGGGGCGGTAGATAACGGCAACAGTACGGTAGCTGAGACGGCAGCAGGAGGGGTGTCACACCATACGCACTGAAGGTGCGGACGGCGTCCTGTTGGGCCGTCGTCCGGTCCTGCTGACGAAGAAGCGTCCGTTTTTGTGGACGCGACCCAACGCTGGCGCCGCCTTTGAGGCAACTCGACAAGCTGGCTGCATAGGCCAGCGCAGGCATGAGGCCTCGCTGTGATGAGGCTGATGGTGTGATTAAGAGATCGCTGGCTGAACCCCCTTGCGCGATGCGCATCGTGCGCATAAATCTTGCGCATCGAAGGAGGCGGTTATGGCTCGCATCAGCATCTCTGTGCCCGACGAACTCAAACTCAAAATGGATACGATCGGAGAAAGCATAAATTGGTCTGAAGTCGCCAGAGAAGCTTTTGAGAACGTGATCCACTCTAAACTAACAGTTACTTCAAAATACCCTGTTCCTTATCAGCATAGGGTGCCGACTGCTCACCTTGATCTTAGAAACACGTTTATCGTTTTCGATGGCAAGCGATATGACATGGTAGATTTGCTTCGACCTCTCGCCGTGCAGGCTGATCTTCGAGGCGCTGACATCGAGGAAAAATCCCGCGCCTGAAGCGATATCAGTGAGAGAGCTTTGTACGGTTCTTATTAGAATAGATACGTCCGGGTTTTGGAGGAGGATTTAGATGGGTGGTTTTGATCCGTTTGCCATGTTCAAGAAAGCATTGTCTGAACTAGAAGGATTGCCGGACGGCCTGACCGTGCAGGAAGTTCAATCATCCCTCGAAAATCAGTACAAATCCATCTTCGACGCCTTCAAAGAATATGAGCGCTTAGGAAGATACCGAGCGGCTAGTTTTTCAGTCACAGTTGCCCATACTCAGACAGATCGGGCTGACTACAGATCTACATATTCTGTCAACGTGCGGGCGCCTAACTCATTCAGTAATTGGCACTTTGATCTGACGCGCACAGAAATTCGTCCAACCATTGAGTATCTTATTGAGCACGCGCCCGAAAAACGAGGGTACTGGAAGGCTGAAGAGACCGACGAATTTATCGAGTTCCTCGGTCATTACCTACTGTCGCTGTTCAAGCCCCGGAGTGCGCAAGATCGGGTGGGCCAATCAGGGCCGTGAGAGACATGACAAAGAGGCTCGCTGCCTAGGGGGCTGTGCCGTTGACTTCCCTGGGCCGCCCGGCTGGCACAGGTGGTCACGGCGAGGCTCGCAAAAGCGAGTCGCAACAGGGCTGTTGAGTTGCTTGCCGTCCACTCTTCCGATCCGCTCTGATATGCTTTGGTTCAAGCCTGGGAGATGTAGATGCCAAGGCAGCAGCCAGGGGAACCGCGGCGGAAGCCGCGCTTCCAAAACCGTGAACCGACCTTCGCCGAGATCGAGGAGGCCACCCTTTTCTCAGCCTACCTCGTGGAGAAGTTGGGCGAGCAGTACGCCCCAATCATGGATCGCCTTGTCATCGAGCTAGAGGAGGCTCGGAAGCGGGGCGGCAGCCCTATGGAGAGGGCGAAACGGATACTCGACGAAGCGGAGGCAGATGGTCGGCTTGCAGTGGCGGATATCACGCGGAAGCGATAATCGGTCTTGCTGACTAGCTTAACCATATATCAATGGCTCACGCTAACCTGCTTTCGCAGGTGGTGAACTATGCGTGATGTTTTGGAAGACGGGCCAGAGGGCGGCAAAGGCAAGTGGGGTGATCCCAAAGTGCCGAAGCGCGGCTGGACCTGTGTCGGGACCGAAGATCTCGGCGACTTGCTCGAAATCTGCGAGATGTGCGGGCGAAAGGAGATCCGTTACGTCCAGTACATGAGCCACCCGGACTATGCTGGTGAGCTTGGGTGCGGCTGTGTCTGCGCCGGGCACATGGAAGGCAATGAGAGTGCGGCCCGTGATCGCGAGACCACGATGAGGAATAGGGCTGCGCGCCGTAGAAATTGGCCGAAGCTCAAGGCGTGGCACTTCTCACGGGCTGGCAACCGGACCATTGAGAAGGACGGTTGCCGGGTTACCGTGTACGAGAAGCGTGGCGGCTATCAGATCTCGGCTGGTCGTGTTGGCGCTACGCCGCGGTTTGGGCGGCGGATCTATGAGACGCGGCAAGCGGCGGTGTTGGCCAGCTTCGACGCGTTCATGTGGGCGCGCGATCGATCCTAACCACTCAAGCCGGGCGCGATGCCCGCCGGAAGATTATGGCGTCACCTCGGACAGATGGGGGTGCCAGAAACGGCCGCTCGCGCTGCTTGGCTATGCGAAGGGCGATGCGTTCAGCGGCGAGCATGTGGATCATCCGGCACTCAGAGACGCCGTTCTCCACATCGCTGTAGGCGCGCAAACTCATGCCAAGGTGCTGAGCCATCGCCTTCTGCGTCAGACCGAGGTGCTCTCGGATGTTCCGGACATAATTGGTCCACGCCGGTCCGCCGCTGCCGGGCTCAATATCGGTTTGATCCCAATCCTGAGGTTCTTCCGACATCGCGCACCGTCAAGCTGAGACCACATCCCACAGGCTTTCGTATGCGGTAACCGCACATTCGTCAAGGATCGACGTGCGGTTTCTTCGTATCATCCATTCCATTCATTAGAGCAGGGAGAACGCCGGATCGGCATCGGAAGCCGCTGACAGGGGCGGCACAGGATCACGGGGCATATGTCGCGGGGTTGTACCGGATGCCATCAATGAGTGAGCCGGCCAGTTCGGCATGGTAGAGCCGCGCGTAGGCTCGCAGTACCATCACGCACAGGTCGAGCATGTCGTAGCGGCACCCTTCGCCCGGGATCCACCGGCCGCCACCGCCATCGTCAAAGCGCCATGGGTTGTCGGGTGAGCCCATATCGAAACCGGTCGCGGGGCGCTGGCTGTCCGAGCCGGCCTCCATCAGCACGACGCCGCCCTTTCCAGTCTTTTCGCGATGCTTCACCGCGTCGGCCATGTGCCATAGCGCGACGAATGGGCGGCCAAGCTCTGCCTCCATCTTGGCCCGAATATCTGTCGGGGCGTAGCTCCCGGCCGGCTTGAGGTAGTCGGCGACGTGATAGACCGCCAAGCAGGCGAGATACCCGCGCCGTTGCGTCGGGTCGCGCATGAAGTCTTCTACGGTCGGGACGGTGATCGTGTCCACGAACTCCCGAGCGGTCATTGCCGGCATATCACGCCTCAAAGGTGACTTGAGCGCCGCAGCCGGAGAGCCAGGATTAGCGCGCCGGGCCAGAACATAAGGCTGAGCAGGGCGATCGGGGCGATGGGGCGGCCCTTCCACCAAGCGATGATGGCCGGCAGGAAAAGACCGGGGATCACTACCGCGAGGAAGGCCCAGAACTCCAGGTCAGACAGGTTCATATTCCGTTCGTAGCAGCCTTCTGCGGCTACGCTTTCGCTCCGACCGGTGTCATGGTGCCGCCCATGCCGATCCGGCCCGAGCACCGCTTCTTCTATCCCATCGACTGGGCGCAGCTCTCGGCCGTGATCCGGTTTGGGCGGGCGAAAGGCTGCTGCGAGGGCTGCGGGCGTCCGCACGGGCGGATGGTCTGTCACCTCGGCGACGGCCGCTGGTGGGACGCGGATGCCGGCCGATGGCGTGATGGCTGGGGCCGTCGGATCCGGATCGCTGCGGAAGCTGACATCCTCGGCCTCGCCCGTCGGACCCGAGTGGTCCTGGCCGCCGCACATCGGGACCACGACACCTCGAACAAGGCGGACGCCAACCTCGCGGCCTTCTGTCAGAGGTGCCACATGATCCATGACCGGCCGGAGCATCAGCGGCGGCGCTGGCGCCCCCTGTTTCGGAGGAAGGCGCTCGGGGACCTATTCGGCGGCCCATACGCGTAGAAGGCTACCGGCCGCGCCCTGCCAGGCGGGGCACCAGAGTAAACGAACGGTTCACCAAGTCAGCGCAATTGCTCGGATCGCCTTGGTCCTACCGCGATGTGACGACGTTCTACCGGCACACCCACCGGAGACACGCAGCCATGCTGATCCTCAATCCGCTCACCGGACAGATGGTCGAGGTGCGTGTCCCTCGGCCCGGGCCGAGGACCGCCTGATCCTCCTGGCAATGCGAACCCACGCATAGCCATCCCTCCGGCCGCGAGCGTGCGACCGGGTACCAGCAGCCACAGCCCCGCGGCATAAGCGCCGCCCGCCGTGAACCCCAGCGAACCGATGACCCTGGCCGACCTCGATAAGCCCGCCGAACTCACCGTGTGGCCTGGCCACGCGCCGGCCCATGTCGCCGACGCTCGTAGCTTCTCGACCTTGCGTGCGGCGCTGGCTGCAGCAGCCGAGGCGATCGATGCGGAGGGCGCGAAACCCTGGATCATCACCGAGAGCGGCGACATCCTGGCCCCCAACTGGATCAGGGCCAACACCGGCACATCCCGCCTGCAATAATGGGCCGTGAGCCGGCGCTTGCGGTGTCCAGTTCCCCCGCCGCGCCGACCCTCACGCGACTGCCCGGCCTAGGCATCACGGGCGAGCCCCGGGGAACTGGCCCGGTTGCGCCTGTCGTCACGTGCTCACCCGTTGCGTGCCGTGCGGTGTCGCGAACGCCTTGGGCGCGCGTGCGGGAAGAGGCTGCCTCTTAGCAGCGGCCCGCTCCCCTGTCCTCGGGAGCGGTTCAGAGCAACACACAGAATACGGTGAACTACGGAGTACTCCCGAAACCAGGGCGGCGCTTCCGAGTTGGAGCAGCGTCGCCAGAGTCCCCCTGGATCCAGCCATGCCGACCGAGCTGCACGATAAGGCCCACATCGACGTTTTCGACCGCGCTGCCCGCGAGCATTGGGCGTTGCGCTTTGGGGTGACAGAGGAACGCTTGCGCAAGGCTGTGCGGATGGTTGGATCCCGCGTAACCAGCGTGGCGGCCTATCTCGGTCAGCCTGCCCGCTGACTGAAGGGCACCCTGACGTGAGCCGGATGATCTACGTCAGTTCGAACGGCGACCGCTGGCTCCTGCTGCGCGATCCGTCCGACGGGCGTAGCTTTGTCCGCCACGAGGCGAACGTCGCGTCGGGCAGCCACGTCACCGACATCGCATTGACGGCTTTTCTAGCTGCCGATCGCGGTGGCCCTGAGCACCAGGCGTTATGGGCGTTGATCGGTGAACTCGTCGATGATGGCGCTACAGCACCGTCCGAGGTCGCATAGGCTGACCTGCCTCCCGGGCCTTACCTCCTCGCCACAACGAGGTTCGCGCTCTCGTAGGCAGCCACGGTAGCGGCCGTGATCCGGATCAGCTTCCCGCCGTACTTCGTCCCCGCCAATTCCCCACGCTGAACCATGCCGCGGATGAGAGCCGCGCTGCACTTCCATCGCTCAGCCAACGCGTCGGGGGTGTAGACGTGATGGTAGCCTGGGAACTGATCCGACATCAGAGGCTCGGTTCCCCGGCGCCGTGCACCCTTGCGGGCTTGGATTATCGATGCGTGCGCGTCGATATCCGCCTGCTTTGCGGCCTGGCGCCCTTTTGATGGCTCGGGCTGTGATGCGTCCCAATCCTCCCAGCCCGTGAAGCTGTCGATCTCATCGGACCCGCTGAGCACGTCGAAGGCCGCGTCCAGCTTGCGCAGATCGTAGATGGTTCGAGACCCGATCCGGAAGGGCTCGGGCATCTTCCCCTCGCGGACCAACTTATCGAAGGTGGTTATGCTGATCCCGACGTACCGAGCGGCTTCGATCCGGCTTAGCCCTCGCCGCGGGACGACCTCGACCCGGACGGGGGCGAGTGCTTCAGGATGGTCCTGTGAGCGCTTCGGCATGCAGCCACCTCTTCTACACCGGTGTTGGCCGTCCGCTCTCAGGAGGTTCCGCCTTGAACACCGCCTTCATCCTCATGGCTCAGTACGGCCCGCGTGCCGTCATCCCGGTGGATCTGGTCTGCCGGGACTATTTCAGCCACCTAAGGCCAGAAGAGCTGGTCCGGAAGGTGTCGGCCGGCGAGATCGCGCTGCCTCTCGTGCGGATCGAGGCCAGCCAGAAATGCGCGAAGGGGGTGGGCCTCGTAGATCTGGCGGCTTACCTAGATCGCCACATAGAGGCCGCACGAAAGGAGTGCGAACAACTCTGTGGGCCTCCGCGGCGCGGGCGATAGGCGCGAAATTACCTTGATGCTGCCCGTATTAAGCGCTGCACCTCCGCCTCCGGCTCGGGGTCAGCCCGCTTCAGGTTCAGCCGCGCCTGCATGGCCTTGCCCGTCTTGAACTGGACGTGCGCTCTATCTGGGGTGGCTACCCGCTCGCCCGTGCGGGGGTTCCGGCTGGTACGGGCCTCGCGGCCCCGGACGCTGAATGTGCCGAAATCGCGCAGCTCGACCCGGTCGCCGCGGGCCAGCGCGTCGCCGATCCCGTCGAGAACAGCGCGCACAATGGCCTCGCCCTCCTCTCCGGTGAGGTGCGGGTTCTGCTGAACGACACGGGCGATGAGTTCGGACCGGATCATGCCCGGAACAGACGCTAGGACCGTGCCTGCCGGCAACCTGCCCGCGCGGAGGCTCCACGGACTGATAGTCGCGCAGCGGCTCAAGCCTCCCAGCAGGTGGGATTAGAGGCTCTCCCGCTCGGCGACCGAAACCGTCTGGGGCTGGGCTCGCAGAGGATCATTCTTTCTCCACGCGACATGGAGCGATCCGCGCATCATCGGATTACCGCTGCGGAACTCGTCCCAAGTTGATTGAGCGTCGCGGTGCGGCCAAAGGTAATTGATAAAGTGCAGGTGGCTTCCCTGCGTCCAATGGTTATTCCGGTCCGAATAATCTCTCTGATCGAAATATATAAGATGCCAGTTCAATAGATCTGGTGTATAGAATAAATGACCATTTAGCAGGCGGCGCTCGTTGAACATTGACATAGTCTTGTTCATTGCCTTCTGCGCGGCAGGCGCCAGTTTCCCGGGCTTGCTGTCCCTCATCGCCGCGAAATCTTTTTCACCCCACTCCAGATGTTCTGGCGTGAAATTGCGATGATGCCGTTGATGAAGCCACGGTAGCACGCCCGAGAGAGCCGCCAAAACGAGGTTAGCCGGCTCGTCTCGGGCGATTACCGTTCGTTGAGCGAGTTTCTTGAGATCGCTCTTCCTCCTACAGCACATCAGTCCCAGCAGCGTTGGTGGGATGTCGTTGCCGGCCGCATCTTTTGGGTGCCCGCTCATCGTTCTCGGATAGCTGCCTTAGGCTCTTCGTCAGGCCACCTTCAGAGACATGCGCCCTCGCCGGTCGCTCTTCGATGGCCGCAGGGTGATCTCCACGTCATCGCCAAGCGCTCGGGTGAACTCGAACATCCGTTCCAGTGAGAAACCGAGCGCGCGGCCGCGCATCAAGTTCGACACGTCGGGCTGCTTCACTCCGAGCACCTTGGCGAACTCAGTCTGACTAAGCCCTCTGCGGTCCATCTCGGCACGCAGCCGCATCACGAGGCGCGCCTTGATCGCCTCGTCTGCCGCCTCGGGCACATCGAGGTCCGCGAACACGTTGCCGCTGCCGGGCTCAAAGGTGATGGCCTCAGCCTCATCGGCCGCGGGTGCAGGCTTGGCCGAGTGGATGAATTCCACCACGTCGAGCCGAGTGCATGTGGTGGTAGCCCTGCGCGGCTTCGCGGGCCGGGAGAGTGTCTTGGGCATCGGGGGTCCTCGTGCGGGGGTAAGGGCGCGCCGGCTCAGGTTTCACGACCCCGCCGGTGCGCCCATCATCACGGGTGTCAGCTCGCGTCCTGGTCCTTCGTGCGCTCCTTGTGATCCCGTCTCGCGGCGGCGAGGCGGGCCCTGATCCGATCCAGGTCAACCGTCGCCGTCTTTCGACCGGTGGTCGATTTCTTCTGAAAGGCGTCCAGCACGTAGAGGAAGCCGGCGAGCTTCACCGTGTAGACGGCTCTGAACGTGTCGCCGTCGAAGTCCGTCACAACCTCAACGGCCTCTATCCCCTTGAGCGGCTTGGCGTGCGGGTGACGACCGCCGCACTCCGCTTCGAAGATCGCCTGACCGAACTCCCGCCGAACCGGCAACGGCATCTCTTGGATCGCCCGCCGGGCGCCGGGGACGAAGATGACTTGTCGCGACGGCTTCGGCGGCTCGGGCATGGCGGCTCCTATAGCCAAACCACTATAAGCGCCGGCGGCCGTAGGGGCAAGCGGCATCCTCGACGTTGACTTGAGCGCTACTGCCGGCCGACATGGGCGGTCACGGCTAGGCTCGTCTCGGCGAGTCGTGAGCCGGCATCAGGAGATCAGCGCCGCGAGATAGAGACCCTGAAAAGCCAACAGCCCCTTCCCGGCAAGGAAGAGGCTGCTGAAAACCTGATGGTCTGTGAGACCGGTGTGCAGCCCCTCACAAGCCACATGACCCCCTCGGGAGTCAAGACGGAACCTGCTTCCGTCAACGGGAAGGCTTTGCCTGGACCCTAGCCGCGGCCCGAGAGGGACCGGGACCGATGTTTCACGCCACCATGCGGTCGGCGATCGACGACGCGCGCACGCTCGCGCAGCTCGACAGCCTGTCGCGCACCATCTGGCAGGCCCACGCCACCGAGACCGTGACGGACGCCGAGGCGCAGGGCTTAGCCGAGGCGCTGCACACCCGCAGAAGCGCTATCCGCGAGGCCGTGGTGCCCGTCGGCATTCCGCTCGGCCGTGTGACGCTGTTCCCGCCCAAGCGCCTCCAGCGGGCTCCTGAGCGATCCGTGGCGATCGAGCGCCGCCGCCGGCTGGCCTGCTCCGGCCCGATGCCGCCCGCTCTCGCCTCACGGTTCACACAGGGGCAGCTCGCGGTCCTGCGGATCGTCGGGGACGAGATGGCACGCAACGGCGCCTGCGGCTTGTGTATCGACGCCATCGCAGCGCGGGCAGGCGTCTGCCGGCGGCTGGCTCAGGCAGCGATCCGGCTGGCCGAAGGCGACGGCCTGCTGACCATCCAGGAGCGGCGCCACCAGGGCCGGAAGAGCGACCCGAACGTGGTCCGGATCATCAGCCGGGAATGGCTGCAGTGGCTCCGGCGGGGAGGGCGATCCGTGGCCCCGGCGCTCTTGGGCAGCATAGGGTGCAAAAGCGTGCGCCCCACGGATAGAGGAGATCCACAGAGGCAGGTTGTGGATGCGGAAGCATTGAAGGGCTGCCGGAAGGCAGCGGTCGACCTCGACGGACCAGTCTCAACGAGAATTCGCGCGGGTGGTGGAGCCCGCTAGGCTATGCCTTGGCGTCATGGGAGCGGACGATATGCCGAACGAACGATTGGGCGGTCGCGTCGAGGGCCGCATATCCAAAGGCATTGAAGATCAGACCAAGCTAGCGAAGCGGAAGCGCCAGGAGGCCGTCAGGCATTTGGCGGTCTACGGGCAAGCGTTGGTCGACGGGGACGAGCCGGCGGCTCAAGCGGCGATGGACGCTTTGAAGCAAGACGCGCGTGAGGCGTCCGAGGCGGAACGATGGGTCCGCGATAACCTAGGCGTCATGGACGAGGCGAAGGCCGGGGCCGCGAGCTTGGGGGGCTGGCAGGACATCATCAACGCCGGGCAGGCCGGGGACTTCACGTCAGATTGACGTAAAGGGTCCGCACACTCTGCGGACCCCTGAGACCGGGCATATCGTGCCCCTCCCAAAGGGTACGCATCTGACGCGGACCCTTAAGAGAGGCTTAGCCCGCCGCCCTGGCGCAGGCCGCTTCCATGTCGCGCCGGCACTGCCCGGCCACGTCGTCGGGGTCCGGATCCGGGATGAGGCTGGCATGATAGGCGGCGAGCGCTCGGAAGCCGGCGGCCGTGGTCGGGGTCGTGCGCCGCAGTTCCCGGCGCTTGCTGTGCCGGAGCTTGCGCAGGCGCCTCCTCTCGGACCGCAGCTCGCCCGTGCGGCTTAGGCAGAGGCGCGAGGCGCGTTCGAGGGCGGACACAGCGGAAGCTTCCTCTCTGACGGCCGCACGGTGCGCCTCGATCGCTGCGAAGATCGGATCCGGAGGCGACAGTGCGATGGCCGGCGCGGGCAGGCCCAGCCCGAGCAAGGCGCCGAGGCTCCGGCGGGTGACAGTCGCGTGCATGGTAGGCTCCTCTCGGTAGGCGTGAGACAGCCGCCGGCCTTCGCTCGCGCGCCGCGCGCGAGGCGTTGTTCCGGTTCGGCGGGTTGGTGTCGGATCAGGCGGCGGGATCGCCCGGCCGCGGGTCCTTGAACGATGCGCGCAGGCGCATGACCTGCGGCGGCTCGGGTGCGTCCAGTAGCTTGGCGATCCTGGTGCTACAGGCCAGCCATCGTCTCGCGGCTCGCTCCCATCGGGCATGCCCACTGTCCGGCCCGATCCGGACCATGCGCCGAGCTGCGGCACGGCGGCGGGCGCCATGCCAGTGGAAGGCCGCCAAGAGGAGCGCTAGCCAGACCCCTCCCCAAAAGGTCGGCAGGCGTCGCGGGAGCCCTGTCGGCACGGCTAGGCCTCCAAGTCCCGGTCGGTGCCGCGAAGCCAGATGACCTGCGAACCGTGATGGTTCTCCGGGGCCCCAAGGCTCGGTTCCGCGTCGCCGCCGTCTTCGCGGTCGGGATCGCCGTCGCCCTCGTCCAGAATGGACACGATGCGGTCAACGATATCGAGCGCCAGCTCGGCAAGGCGCTCGAACTCCTCACGCGGGATCGGGTGGGCGGTGGGGAGTTTCTGGCGACCTTGGATCGGGAAGGGGACGATCTTGCTCATGGTGATCTCGGTTGTTGTTGGGACGGGGTAGTCCGCCGGCAGGCCCGGCCGGTGCGGGACGCGAGTGGTACGCGAGGGGGAAGGGCGGCGGGCTCAGGCCCGCTCGCCCTCCGAAGCTGTCTCGATCGCGGCGGGGGCGAAGGCCGCGAGCAGAGCCAGGAGAAGGTCGCCGCAGAACTCCTCTGCCAGCTTGGCCCGCCAGTCGGGGCCGAAGGTGAGCCCCGCTTGCAGCACCACGTAGCGAGCGAGCGCCGCGCGGCCTTCGTCTGTCGTCGGGACGATCGTCCAGACTGCCGCGCGGGTGTCTCGCTGCTCCCGCTCGATGGCGTCCTCTTGGGCCCGCTCGGCATCCGTCATGCGGCGGCCGGCGACGGATGCGGCAAAGGCAGTCATCGCAGCCTCGGCGCTCTGGCTGGCGGCGATGGCCGCGAAAACGGGATCCGGCTTCGTCGGCGCGTCTGAGGCCGCGCCCGCGTCCGCCAATCCGAGGCAGGCATTGATGAGCGCCGCGAGGGCGTGACCCTCTGGAGACGGGGACACGACATTCTGGCCGCCAGCCTCGCGGTTCAGAAGCTCGTCCAGATACCGGGCGAGCGCGAGCAGCCCCGCAGTGGTCGTCGGCTGGGTATGCTCGACGGCCTCAAGCGCCTCCGTGCAGGCGTCGTGCGCGGCTTCGTAGCCTTCTGGATCCTGGCCGTCGTCCAAGCCATCGCAGGCGGCCCAAGCCGTGCGGTGGGCCTCGATCGCTGCGAAGATCGGATCCGGACCGCGCGATGCCGGCGCGTCTTCGTCCGACGCCACGGGGTACTCATCCGCATGGGCCAGGGCGAACAGCTCGCCGATGCGCAGCTCGTGGGTGATCTCGGCGAAGCGCAACTCGCGCTCGCTGGCGATGGATTGCAGCCGGGCGAACTCGGTCACGGTGATCTCGCCGGCTTCCATGGCCCGCATCAGCTCCCGCGTGGTCCACACACCCCCTGCCGGGTGGTCCAACTCGGGGCAGTTGTGGAGCGGCAGGGCTCGGATCGAATGCTGATGGCAGGCCGCGCGCCAAGCGGCCTTCGCCTCCGCGCTCCCCGGCGCGAGCTGTAGGGTGGCGGGGTTGCGGAGCGTGCCGAGGCTGGCACGAAGGCCGGCGGCACGATCCTTCAGGGACGGTCGAACGGAGCCGCGACGGAACAGATTGGACAGCTTGAGCGAGGCCATGTGCCCCTCCTGATGTTCGAGAATGGGAAGGGCGATCAGGCGCGGGCGAACCGCGGATCAGCGATGCGCGGCTCAAGCCACAGGTGGATGGCGCAGCTATGCGAGCACTTCTCGTTGTAGAGGCCCCGGATGCGGTCGCGCGTCTCCAGGGAAGCGCCGTCCGTGCTCGGGTGGACGAAGGCCCATTCTGCCCGCTCGGCGCGGTACTCGACCCGCCCGCCGATCTGCTCCCATGCGTCCAGCCACGCCGGCACGTCGAAGTCGGGCCGGCGCAGGGCTACGCCCGTGATGGCCGCCGCGCTCTGCAACAGGATCTTGTAAGGGGAGCCGCCCTCGTACCAAGTTTCCGAGGCCAGGGCGCGGGTATGGACGGCCAGCCCTTCGACGGTCGTCGCGGAGGTGCGCCGCAGGAGTGCATGCGCGCGACGCGCCGTGAGCGTGGCATCCTCGTATTCTTCGCGCAGGGCTTGGATGCGGAACTGCCGATCCATCTCCGCATGGCGGGTGTCATAGGCCGTGGCCGCCGGCAGGAGCGACCGCCAGCGGCGGATACGGTGCGGGGTCTGCCCGCCCTGGCCGAACAGCGCGACCGCGAGGTTGAGCGCTTGCCGCAGACCTTCGGCCGTCCAGCCGTGTTCGGGGTTGATGGCGTCGTTCCGGCGCACAAGGTGCGTGGACAGCCTGACGCCTCGCCCGATCGGCGGGAACATGCCGAACCGATGGGCCTCCCAAGGGGTCATCAGCAGCTCATCCGGGAACGGTCCGAGGGCCGCGCGGAAGGCGGCGTAAGCCTCAGTGCAGGCGGCATCGGCGGCCTTCTCGGCAGCGTCGGCACGGACGCACAGCGCCTCGATGTCGAACAGGCCTTGGTCGGGATGCGGCGCGGCTTCGGGGATCGGGGGAGCCAGAGCGAGAGCCGGCAGGGGAACGGCCGCAGCAACGGTGCCGGCGACAACGGTCCGGCGGCTCAGGCTGGTGCGAAGGTCGGCAGCGCGCTCGCGCAGGCCCGGGGCTCCGGGATCGCGGCGGATCAGGTTCTTGAGGGACAGACCGAAGGGCATTGTAAGATCCTCAGTGGTTCAGAGTTTCAGGGTTTCCGACTCTCATGGGCTCAGGGGCTCAGAGCAGGGAGGCGAGGCCGGTCAGGATGATGCCACCGCCGATGATGGCGACCGCAGCCAGCAGCTCCCCCGTGGCGTCGAGGAAGCGCAGAGACCGGCTGTGCGCGGTGTCCGGCCGGATCGGGGAGACGGCCTGCCAGGGCTCGATCGCGCCCGGCTGCTGCTCGTCCGGCAGGTTGCAGTAGCGGCGATCCACGGGGGCGCGGGCCGGCTTGCTTCCGGCCGTGACGCGAACCGGGATGGGTTGGCTGAAATCAGGGATGCGGACGTGCTTCATCGTTCGGGCTCCCGGTGGGGCTCGTGGCGGTAGGGCCGTGGCGGTAGGGCCGTGGCAAAGGGGTGCGCGCCGGGCGCGCGGGTCGGGCGGCTAGCTGGGCGAGGCGCGGGCTTTGGCCGACGAGGCGGTCAGCGGTAGAGCCTCAAGGAAGGCCACAAGGTCCGACCGCAGGATGATCGTGGCACCGCGCAGCTTCCGAGCGGGCAGCGCTCCTTCGGAGATCAGCTCGTAGAGCAGCGCTTCGCTGACCCCGATGGCGGCAGCGGCGTCGCGCGGCCGGTAAGCCAGAGGGTCCGCAGGGGCTGCCCGAGGCGCCCCAACTTTCGGATCAGGGCCGGCGGTGGGCAATGCAGGGCGGCTCACGACGCGAGCCCGCTATCAAGCGCCCAACGCGGATGATCGCCGTCCGGCCCGTACAGATCGGGCAGGAGCACCCATAACCGGTCATCAATCCGGTTCAAGAGATCATCGGCCACGTCGGACGCGGCGGACCGCAGACACTCGTCCTTGAATTGGTCGGCGTCAGCGCGCCCGTCGCCATAGACGTAATTCGCCAGGGCCATGCCGAGCACCGCGCCGCCGATCTCGGCCTGTGTGGCGGGCGACAGCATGTGCCACGCATCCGTCAGGGAGAACGGGAGCGGCAGGCGGGATCCGGCCGCCGCACTGACGACGCTCACGGCCGCTGGCTACCTTTCTGGCGCCTCGCCCGCCGCTCCGCGCGCCGTTCCTCCAACAGCGCCTTGAAGTCGATGATTTCGACACCCGGCACCTTCTTGGCGCTCCTACGGCTTGGCATGACCTGTGGCGGGCCTTCAACACGCCGTTGCCGCTCTCGAAACCGGGCGATGTCCTCGGGGTCGAACCGCTTGCGAACGCGCTGCAGGCCGAGCCCGACCGCGATGTAGGCGATGTCGCCTCTGGCAACGTGCCCGTCGAAGGTTCGTCGGCCGATCCGCAACAGCTTGGCGGCCTCGTCGGCTGTGAGGAGATCGGGTTCGGGCATAGGATCCTCCCAGAGCGCACGCCATTGAGCGCGGACTCGCAGAGGATGCCTGCCGATGCAGCCGATGCCAGAGCCGACCGTCGCTGAGATCGAGCGTGAGGTCGTGCATATGACCTACATCGTGGGCCGCTACGGGGAGCGATATCAGCCGATCCTCGATAGCCTCACCGAGCATCTTGAGGCGCGCCTGCGCCACGGGCCATCGCCGGAGAGGAGCATGCCGAAGCGCCTCCGTCCCCTCCCCGACCGATCCGAGATCACTGACGACACGCCGCTGCACCTGGACACCGCGGCCCGCCTCGCCTTCCCCGATGGCGTTGTGACGGGCTTGGCTCTACGGAACGCGGCCGCCCGCGGCGACCTCGAATATGAGCGGCTGGGCGGCCGCATCATCACGACCCTGCGCTGGGTCCGGGAATGGCGTGAGCGGAACCGGCGGCCGGCGAAACCAGCGGCCGAGAGGCGGGAGCCGGCGCATCATACCGACGAGTACCGCGTGGCCGCGGATCTCCGCGCCGTGCCGAAGGAAGATACACCCAGCGAGGCGCACCAGGCTGCATCGGCCGCACTCCAAGCCCGGCTCCGCGCCCTGTCGAAGCCAAAGAAAGCCGGCCGCACCCGTCGCCCGAAGGGATAGTCGATGCCCCGCACTCCTGCCCGGATGACCCAGGCCGACATCGCGCGGGCGATCCGGGCCATGCGTGCCGCTGGGTACGCCGACGTGCGTGTCGTCTTCCGGGATGAGGCGATCATCGTCGAAGCCGCTCCAGAGACGGCGGCGAACACCAGCCGGCCCAAGGCCCAGGAGCGGGTCATTATTCTGTGAGCCTGATCCGAAGCTCGCGCCGGAGAGGAGCATGCCGAGGCGACCGCGACAGCCCAGGGAGCCCGTAGCGCTGGAGCCGCGCTGCCTGACGATCGCGGACGCGGCGGCCTACTGCGGGCTGACACCAGGCGGCTTCCGAAACTGGGTCAGCACCGGCCGGCTACCGCCCTCACTGCCGGGCACGCACCGATGGGACCGGAAGGCCATCGACTTCGCACTGGACCGGCTGAGCGGGCTGCCGAGCCAATTGCCTGGCGAGCAGGAAGAGAACGACTACGATCGGTGGAAGCGCCAGTACGACGCTCGGGAGGCCGAGGCGCGAAATCCTGATCCGAGCCTTCGCGGGCCGCCCTGGCGGCGGGTGCCGAAGTGACACCTACCCCTGAACGGGGAAGCCCATGATGACCGCGGTCTTCACCATCGTGCGGCGAAGGCCGGGTGTGGTCGCCTCGTCCGCCAGCAGCTTCTTGGCCTGTGGGTGCATCTCGATCGCCTTCGCCACATCGACGGTATGGCCGGACTTGAAGGCGAACGGCTTGGCGTTCTCGTCCTTCAGATACGCGGCGGTTGCCGCCTCGATCTCCTCGTCCGTCACCTCGGACTTTCGACGCAGGTCGCCGACGCTGGGGATCTCTTTGGCCATGACGGAGGCCTACCGCGACGCCCCTGCCTCGTCCATGCCAGCAGACCGGCCGGCATATGCGCATACTATGCGCACTTACCTCTTGCGTCGCCGATTTGTGCGCATATAAATAGAACCGTGCGCACACACAGGTAAGCCATGGCCCGCGTCAGCATCTACGTGAGCGATGATCTCAAATCTCGCATGGCCGAAGTGGGGGACGCTCTGAACTGGAGCGACATCGCCCGCCCGGCCTTCGAGGCAGCCATCGCCACGTTCAATCATCAGAGAGGTCGGAACATGGAAACGGTGATCGAACGCCTGCGGGCGTCCAAGGCCCAATACACCCAGCATGCTGAGGGCCACGGAAAAGCGGCGGGGCGCCAATGGGGCTCGGACAAAGCATCGTTCTTCGAGCTGCGGGCGATCTCCGAGCTTGATCTCGGAGTCCTGACTGACAACCCCGAGCTGATCGAGGCGTCGATCGTCAGGGCCTTGGATCCTGAAGATACCTACGGCTCGGATGCGGCTGAAATCATCTTTGGCGAGCGGGCATGGCCGACGAAGGAATGGCTCCTCGGGTGGATCGAGGGCGCCCAGGAGCTTTTTGAGGAGATCGAGGACCAGCTCTAAGAGGCCAAGGGCCGGGCAGCTACATGGCGCCCGGCCTCATGCATCCCTTATTTGCCGAACGCTGGAAGCGCGGAATGCGTGAACACCTGAAATACTGAAACACGGCGGTCAGGTGCTCCGTGAATGAGGGGTGCCTGAACGCCGGCCTTCCGGCTTCCGCGAACGCCTGAGCTCCGAACGTCAGGGAATGCTTAACCCCGCCTTTCCATGATACCGGGGATCGCGAACCGCTGAACCGCCGAAGGCCGGAACTCCCGAATGCATGTGATCCTGGTGGCGACCCAAAAAGGCGGCGCCGGCAAATCGACGCTCAGTGCCCACTTTGGGGCCCTCGCCGATCGGGACGCCAAGACGCTCTTGGTCGACGCGGACCCGCAGGGCTCGCTCATGGGCTGGTATCAGAGCCGGCAGGCAGAGACACCGCTCCTCGTCCAGGCCGACGCGAACAGCATCGGCGGGGTGCTCGACGCCGCCGCGGCCGAAGGCGTCGAATGGGTCATCATCGATAGCGCCCCGCACAACGCGCCGTTGATGGCCGCGCTGATGACCCGAGCCAGCGTCACGGTCGTCCCGGTCCGGCCGGGGCCGTTCGATCTCCGCGCTGCCGGGGCGACCCTGGAAATGGCCCGCGCGCTGAAGGCGCCGATTGCGTGCATCATCAACGCGGCGCCCCCGATCACACGCGAGAACGAGACATCCATCGTCGCCGAGGCCCGTGCCTTCCTCGCGGGGATGGAAGCGCCGGTGCTGCCCGGTCAGATCTCGCAGCGCGCCAGCTTCTCGCACGCCCTCATCACGGGTCAGGCCGTGTCGGAGTACGAGCCGGACGGCCGCGCCGCCGCCGAGATCCAGGCCATGTGGTCCGCCGTGACCGAGTTGGCCCGCGCCTTCCCCCGCAACGCCAAGAACTGAGGCCCCGATGTCCAAGCCCGCCCGCGGTTCGCTCGCCAGCATGGCCGTGCCCAAGGCCGTGTCGCCCTCGTCCGCCCCGGCCGTGTCCGCCGCAGAAACCGAAGCCCCGCGTCAGGAGGTCAAGCAATCGGCCGAGCCGACGCCGCGTCGGTCTCCCGTGGACATGAAGACAGTGCAGGTCCGCATCAACAAGGCGGGTTGGAAGGCTCTGCGGGATCTAGGAGACGACAACGACAAGAGCCTTGAGGCGCTGATGGTCGAGGCGCTGAACGACGTGCTGTTGAAGTACCAGAAGCCACCGGTCGTGCAGCGCCGGGTCGGTGAGCGTGGGCAGGAGCGAGAAGGATAGCAGCCTTTATCTTAGTCGATTAGGAAGACTATCTAGCGCTATCAAAATTTCATTCTATATAATTGCCACGTGAGCACCTACTGATGTCCGATATCAATGATAAGATTGACGAAGACGCGCTCAGGGCCGCGATAGTTGCTTTCGTAAAGGGCGCCGCAATTGCGGCAATATCCTACATTTTTATATTTTATCGCACGAAAGACTTCGATCTTGCTGTAATAGCACCGATTGCCTGCATGATTGGAACTGCCCTCATAATCAGTCGCATATGGGTCGCGGCGAAGCTCCAGAAATCCAAAAATTGAGGTGTTACGTTGATTTATGCCGCCGCCATATTCTTTATCGTCGATCTGGCTTTCGTAGCCTTCGGAACGTTTGAGGCATTTGAAATGGGCTTAAGCCACGCGCCTTCCCCCGAAGGCGCAGTTAGTTTTGGGTTTGCTTCAGCCCTTGCGTGGGCCGTGGGGTCAGTGCCCAGTGGCTCTACCCTTTGGAATGGGAATACGAACGTCATTGCCGCATGGTTGGCGGCAATTGCGGCAGCCCTGGCGTTCACCCCTACATCTTAGTCCCGGCCCCATCGCATGCATCTGAAACTCATGGGTCTGGTGCATTTCTCTCCTGTCTTCAGAGTTTCAGGGTTTCCGCCTTTCTGGCTTGCCGGAATTCCGGTCCTGCTCTAACTTCCTGTAAGTAGTGTTCTCGGAAGTTGGAAGCGGGCGCGATCGATGAGAAATCCACCCGAGGACAACACTGCCGCTGCCCGGAGCACGGCACGTCGTTTCCTCTCAGAACTGCGCGATGCCGCTGATGTCGTCGGATCGGCTGGGTGGGTGAGCATCCCGGAACTCGTCAGCCAGGCTACCGCAGATGCTGCTCGTGAGGCCGAGAAGTGGCCCACCCGGTCCGGGCGTCAGCGTTTCCTTATCGAGTTGGCGGCTGAGGCGCGGAGCGAATGGATGGTACAGTCCGAGCCGGACGGAGACAGGGCGAAGTTTTACGCCGCGCTTCGTGACCGGATTTCGGAGCTGGCGGCGACTGAGCGGTGACGTGATGGCAGACCCATTCGACGTGTTGCGGGACTCCTGCTCGGCAGCAGCCCGGAACCTCGGCCTCGCGACCGATCCGCAGCAGTTGTCCCCGGAGCACTGGCAGCAGGTGCTCACCTCGGTCGAGACCCGGGCGCGGATGCACGGCATCAACCTGTCGGAGGGCTGGCGCGAGTCGCTGGCCGAGCAGATGGGCCGCAACGACGCTGATGCGTTCGCCGCTACGGAAAGCTGAGGCTATGCGCCAACTCTCCACCATCATCCCAGATGCTGATGTTCTCCTGGGCCTGGAACCCGAGGAACTGGGCGCCAAGCTGCTCTTCATCCTGCGCGAGACTCGCGAGCAATCGCCGATGTTCCACCTCAGCCACATCGAGGGCGCCATCACATTGGCCAACCTTCCTGTGCCAGACTACCCGCGAGAGAAGCACCCTGAGATCATCCGAGCCATCAACGAGGCTTGGGCTTGGCTCACTGCCCAGGGCCTCGTCGTCTCTGCGGGCGGTGACAGCGGCGATCAGGGATGGAAGGTGCTGAGCCGCCGAGCACGACGCTTCGAGGATGAAAGCGAGTTCGCGGATTACGCTACCGCCCGTCTTCTACAGCGCGACATGCTGCACCCATCGATCGCTTCCGCCGCTTGGCAGTCCTTCATGCGTGGCGACTATCCGACCGCCGTGTTCCAGGGGATGCGTCAGGTAGAGATTGCGGTCCGTGAGGCGGCGGGGCTGCCTCAGGGCGACCACGGTGTTCCGATGATCCGGCGGGCATTCGGTAAGACTGGGGCGCTCAGTGATCCTGACGCCGAAGAGGCGGAGCGTGAGGCCGTGGCCAACCTGTTCGCGGGCGCGGTGGGCTCCTACAAGAACCCACACTCCCATCGGAACGTGCCAATGGAAAGTGCCCGCGAAGCGGCAGAGATCGTCATGTTGGCGAGCCACCTTTTGCGCGTCGTTGATGCTCGGGCAGCGGCGAAGGCAGGTCGCGATGCCTCCTGAATTCCTCCCCGCTGAGTACGTCGAGGTGCCTGCCAGTCTATCAGCCGAGGCCGCGGCGATCGTCCGGACCTATCAGCAGGCCAGCAAGGCGGACTCGACGATCCGCGCCTACTCGTCCGACGCCCGGGTGTTCCAGGACTGGTGCGCTCGATACGGGTTCCGGTCGTTGCCCGCGACGCCCGAGGCCGTCTCCGGGTTCCTCGTCCACGAGGCCGAAGCGGGCCGGGCGGCCTCCACGATCGGGCGGCGGCTCGCCGCGATTAAGTACGGTCATAAGCTCGCCAAGGCCGCCGATCCCACCGGTGACGAGGACGTGCGGGCCACGATGAAGGGCATCCGCCGCCGGGTCGGCACCGCCCCGAACCAGAAGGCCGCTGCGACCGTGGACGTGTTGCAGATGTTGTTGGCGAGGACGCCCGACACCCTGACCGGGAAGCGAGACCGGGCACTCCTTGCCCTCGGCTTCGCGGGAGCGTTCCGGCGCTCCGAGCTGATGGCCCTCGACGTCACCGATCTTGTCGATCACCCCGAGGGACTGCGGGTCCGGATCAGGAAGAGCAAGACGGACCAAGAGGGAGCTGGGTCCGAGATCGCAATCCCGCATGGACGGTTCGTCCGCCCGGTTGCCTTGGTACGCGAATGGCTCGCCGCGGCCGGGATCTCTGAGGGCCCCATCTTCCGACCAGTGTCACGGTACGGCGTCATGCGGCGTCTGGATGCCCGAGGAGAACCGCCGCGGCTCACGACTCGCGCGGTCGGCGACATCATCAAGCACTACACGTCGGCCGCCGGTCTCGACGCCTCGACGTTCGGACCGCACTCTCTACGCGCTGGGTACATCACCACGGCGGCCGAACGTGGTGCTGATCTCGCGCGGATCATGGATCAGAGCCGCCACCGCGATCCCCGGACCGTCGTTAGCTACATCCGCCGGGCGAATGCCTTCAAGGATCACAGCGGGAGCGGGTTCCTATGAAGCGGGACATGGACCTAGTGCGGGAGATCCTGATCCTCATAGAGGACGATGTGTGCGCCTTCGGCGCCGGGCACGGCGAGGCACGCTTGGCATTCCCCGAAGCCGACGTAATGGAGCATCTGCGGCTGATGGAACAGGCCGGTCTGATCGAGGTCGCGTCTCATCCTCTGAGTGGCCCGATCTACGTGCGTGGCCTGACGTGGACGGGGCACGATTTTCTCGACACCGTCCGGGATCCGGAAGTGTGGAAGCGGACCAAAGAAGGAGCTTCTAAAATGGGTGGCTGGACCTTCGGGCTGCTGAAGGATCTCGGGACCGCCTACCTGAAGCACGTCGCGAAGGAACGGCTGGGGTTAGACATCTAAGAGGCCGCCGATATGTCGAGCTCGACGCGGTCAAAGCCACCCATCTACTTGTTCGGCATGTGGCCGATGGAAATGCGCGCCGAGACGGCCGCCGCCTACGTTGACGAACCAAGCGTGGAGGCCTTCTGGGCGAAGGTGCGCCGAGGGATCTACCCGCAACCGCTGCGCCAGAAGGGCTGCCTGCCGAAGTGGCACCGTGAGGTCATGCACTACCATGTCGCCCAGCGGCATGGGCTCCACTACGACCAGTCTTGGGCCGTGGAGAACGTTGAGCACCTGATCTAAGGCGCAGCGTGGGGGTATGCCGGACGGGCGCGGAAGGTGCGGCGGGCCGCCGAACTCAACCTTGCAAACGCGCTGTTTGCCATCACATCAACTTTAGGTATCCTCGCCCGCAGCAGCGATAGGTGAGTCGGATGCCGCGTGTCAGCTTCAATAGATTTCATTATTTCCCTGAAATAACCGCTAGCTGGCCAGAGAGAACAGGCTTCATAAACCTATCCCTAGATGATAAACAAAGCGTACTTCTTACATTTTTACTAGGTCAAGTCGATAACAACAGCCCAGACCTAGGACCAGCTATTCGTCATATGCGCGAATGCGTGGAGGAAAGACCTTTCCTGATTGACCTTTTGAAGCATTTGGCACCTGCTCCATACGAGCCCGCTGCAGGCCTTGCAGACGCCAGAGCTCAAGAGCGATATAACCGAGAGGCGGATATCAAGCAGCGTTATGATCGCACCATCAACGATCTAACCAATCCCGCAGATGGGTTCGCAGCATGGCGTGCTTTTGTTGGCCAATGGCCTAATGCAGTACCCGTAATTCAATTTACACAACCTCGGACACAAGCGAGGAACATTCTTCGGCAAGCGACAATGCTTTCGGCCGGCAACCAGTCTATAGCAATTAGGCTAAACAGAGCCAGCGCAGACGAACTATATCCGATAATATCGAACATATTTGCCGTAGTCGAGCGCCCTTCTAGAATTCTATTCATTTTAGATATGGGGCAAGCCAGATCTCAAATGCAGGAACGTGAGGCTTTTGTTACAGAGGCTGTCACACAGATATCTGCTTTATTAGATGCTCGCTACCACTCTCAGCTGCGTTTTGTCTCTACCGGTGGATCATATCCTCAGTCCACCCCAAACGGTCTGCACGAAAGAAACATCCACGAACGTGAAATATGGAACAATCTGACTGAAGCGACAGATATTAGGTACGGTGACTATGCTTCTATGCACCGATTAGTTCCAACAACTACATTCAGACCATCAGATTTTAGAGCGGCCGCATCGCTTCCTTTGAACGTCTCGTGGCTATGCTGGCGCTCAGAGAATGCCAACGACACCACAGAGTGGCAGACTGGCGCTCAGGCAATCGTTGAACACGATGAATTCGACGGATCCGTCGAATGTTGGGGCAAAGAAATAATCCGTAGGAGCGCGGCCGGCGACACGAACAACATAGAAGCAAATCGCCACTGGATTGCAGCTCGGATAAATATGCACATAAAAACACAAATTGAATATAGCAGCGATCTCACGGAGGATGATATTGATCTATGATCCTCGGAGCTTGAGAGAATTATTTATCTGAATTCTAACCAATTCTGGATCGCAATCTCTTGAAATCAGATCAACTATTTGGGTGTGTCTGAGTCCATGTTTCGGCCGACGCTCACACAAATTCCAGAATATATCACTGAGCTCTGTCTTGGTAAGTATATATAGCGATGATTTTATGCAACGTTCCGGGTTTGCCTTCGACTTCCTAATCTTGGAAACAAATACACCCCTACTGTCCTCACAAGCAAGAACAATGCCCCACCAAGCAGGGATCTTGTCCATGCATCTCTTCACATGGCGTCCTGTGGTGACCACATAAGCCTTGTCAAAAACGCGATTACATGCCGATATCTGAGTCCTGAGACGCGAAAGGCTATCTACATCGCTTTTGATTTCGTAGCTCGTTAGCTCTCCATTTACTAAAGCAACGTCTATCCGTGCTGAAGGACGTGGGACTTTAAGCTCATGCAATACGCGCGTTTGGGGATCGGCATGGCCGCACACAAGCCATTCCGAGAGAGACCGTCTCACGTCAGTGTCACGAAGTGACCGCTTCTCCATCGCAACTCGCGCCGGTTTCCTTCGGTGAGGTATAAAGATATCTTTATACGAGCTCAACCTTCAGCCCGTTGCCCCTCTTCATTCCCAGGGAGCCGGGGCGCCACGGCACATTGCGGCGTAGTCCTCAGCGAGTTTGGCCAGGATTGCAGTCGCCCAGTAGGCCACGGCACGGGGATCAGGCTCACTTGGCTTGCACAGCGATGCCTCATACCGGCGGGCGGCATCGGCGGTCTGGGCCAGCGTCAGGCGGACGGGCGCCATCCTGTGGGTCGCCTCAAGCCGGGCGATCCGCTGGCTCAAGCGCAGGGTCATGCGTTCAGCCCCGGGCTTTCGAGCTTGAAGGTGAACCACCCGCGCCCCTTCGGCCATTGGCCCGCTGGCGGGGCCGCAGCGCGCCCCTCTCCCGTGAGCAGCGTCGGGGACAGATCCCGGATCGGCCCCCCGGCAGCCACCCTGTGGGCGCCAAGGTTCATCACGAAGACCTCATCTTCCTCGCCGATGGCGTGGCCGCGGTCCCGCAAGAAGGTGACGATTTCGTCGACCGGCGTCCCCTGCGAGGCCTCGACCTGGAAAGCGAGATACCTGCCGGTCGAGGTCGGGGCGGACCTCGCCTCCAGACGTGCGATCCTATCGGTCAGGCTTACCATTGGCGCTTCCCTCCTGCTGACGCCCGTTCCCTGTCGCCTCCAACGCGGCAAGCCGGGTCGCGACGTCCTGGACCTCGACGGCCTTAACGTGGGCGTCGACCAGCTTGGACAGCTCGGCCGCCTCGCTCGGCGTGATGTCGCCATCCGCCACGCCCTGCATCAGCGCCTTGGTCGCCTTGGTCAGGTCGGCCGCGGTCTCAATTTCCGGCAGGGTGAAGGCGATGGGCCGGTCCTTCCGGACTGGCATCAAGCGGTCACCCACCTCGGCACCATCATCACCGCGCTCGAGGCCAAAGGTGTTGCCCTGCGGATCCTGAACCTCGGCGTCGATAGCGCCACCCCGACCGGGCGCCTGATGCTCAACGTCCTGGGCGGCGTCGCGCAGTTCGAGCGCGAGATCATGCTGGAGCGCCAGCGCGAGGGTATCGCCAAGGCGAAAGCGGCTGGCCGCTACAAGGGCCGCAAGCCGACGGTGCGGGCGCGGCAGGCCGAGATCGAGGCCCTGGCGGCGGAGGGGCTCAGCATGGCGGCGATCGCCGCGCGCCTTGGCATCGGCAAGGGCAGCGTTCACAGAGCCGTCGGCAAGCCACGGCCGGTGGAAGCCGACCCGTCGCGCTGACGGCTGCTGGCTGACGATAAGGGAACCGGCCGGAAGCCGATCAGAACCGATGCCTCTGCCGAGCGCCATGCCGATCAGTCAGCACCAGCTTGCCGCCGCAGTGCTCGCGTCCGACCAAATCGTCGATCGGCGGGTGATCGCGGCGTTCGTGGCCGATGCGGCGACACAGCCGGTGCCGAACCCGTTCCCGAACACCAGCGCCGGAGCCGTGCGCCAGGTCTGGCAGCAGCGGGTCGTCGAGTTTCAGGCGTTCGGCATCCAGGTGGCCGGCCTCGCCTGTCTGCTCACAACCCTTTCGAACATGCGCGTGGACGAGCCCCTGGTGCAGGAGATCCTGCGGGCCGGGCCGCATACCACGAACGTGTTCAGCCATGGCGATGGCTACCGGATCGTCGGTGCCGTGCTCTACGGCAAGCCCGGCTTTGCTCTGCCTACTCTGCCCGTGCCGCGGAGCCTCCATCGGACCTCCGGCCGTCGGACGCGCGTCCCTGCGGGCCAACTCGACCTGTTCGCAGACGCTGGAGTCTGACGGCTGCGGATCAAGCGCGGATCCCGAACGCCTCGTCGCGGCTGCCTCGCCGGCCTCCTCATCCATTGGTTGTGAGGCCGGGGCAGAGCACCTATCACGAGCAGCCTTCCAGCCGGGTCCAGCTCTGATGCCCGCTTTGACCGACCGTCAGCGGATCGAGCTCGCGATCCCCGCCTACCTCGTCTACGCCATCGCGAGTGCGCCAGGCGCTTTCATCCCGGCCGATCCCGCCCTGGCCGCGAGGGCAGAGGCGGATATCACGGCGCTGTGCGACAAGCTGCGGATCGCGTGCCTGGAGCCGCTTACCGATCTAATCCCGTCCAAGCGGCAGGCGCTCATGCGCCGGCTCGAACGGATCAAACGGCTGGCGACGGCCGACTGGCATGAGCGTCCCGCGCTCAGCCTCATGCTGATGCTGTGGTGTTTCCTCAAGGACCTGACCGACCGTGAGGTCCTGGTCCTGTGGGAGGGCTCGGCGATGGATCAGGCGACGCGGATGCTGCTGCCGATGTTCGAGCACGGCTTCCGCGAGCATGGAAGCGAAGCCGTCGCCCACGAGCAGGCCGGCGTGTTGCTCGATGGCCTGCGAGCGGAGGGGCTGTACCGCTGAGCCGCCCCTCGGATCTGAAGGCTCCTTGAGACCGGGCACCTCGATCCGGGCGCAGGTGGCCGTGCCGCCTCCAGCCTGGGCGGCTAGGGATGGGATCTCGATCCCGGGGTCGAGCTGCGGCTCGGTGCTCGTACGCGACGGGGCGGTGGCGTATGGGCCGTACCCGAGGGCGCGAAGCTCGACGGTCAGAGACGATGGCTCGTCCGGATCGGCGCGGCGCGCGACTTCTTGCACTGCCATCATGGAGCGACGCGGTTCGGATGTCACAGGACAGCACACTCGCAAACGCCCTGGCCGATGTGAGGCGGCAGCGTGCAGCCCTCGAAGCCGATTTCGAGCGGGTCGGCGCGGAGTTGACGAAGCTACGCCTGGCCGAGCGGTCCCTGGCCTCCATCGTCGAAGGGACGCCCTTGGAGGACCTGCCCGACGAGCAGCCCCGTCGCCGTGCCTCGGCTGGCGACGATCAAGCTCGCGGCGGGCGGGGTGCAGGGCGCGGGCCCCGTGGCCCTCGTGCGAACTCGGCCAAGGGCCGGTTGAAGGCGCTCTTGGAGGAGGCCGGGCCGCAGGGGCTCTCCCACGCTCAGATCAGCGACCGGCTGCACGACGTGGCGCCCAACACCCTGGCCACGTACCTCAGCATGATGACGACGAGCGGCGAGGTCGAGCGGCACGGCGACTTCTACCGGGGCGCCGCTTCGGTTGCCGAGCCAGTGGCCGACACCTCTGACGGTGGGGATCCCGACGGTGTCGAGCACGCGCCGGCCGAGGAGGGATGAGTGTGTCGCCAAGCGAGGACGAGGACTTCGAGCACTCCTCGCTGTCCGGCCCCGTGAGCCACGACGGCGAGACGATCGACCTGGAGATCTACCGCCGTGCCGGCTCGCAGGATCCCTGGCGGATGGAGGTCGTGCACACCGGGGGTGGTTGCACGCGGTGGTCCGTGGAGTTCGCTACGGATCAGGAAGCCGTCCGAGCGTTTCGTGCGCTCGTTGCGGAGCACGGTCTGGCGATCTTCACCCGCCGAAGCTCGGATCCGCCGCACTGATCGCGTCGTCGCTCGGCTTGAAGGGCGCGGGTTGTGAGGCTGGAGACCTGCCGGCTATGTGAGGCCAGGGGCCTGTAGCTCAACGGTTAGAGCCGACCGCTCATAACGGTCTGGTTGCAGGTTCGAGTCCTGCCGGGCCCACCATCTCTGCCGGAACTGCGATGCCCTACACCCTCCAGCGCTTGGCCGCCGGCAGCTACGACCTGCTCCTCGATGGGGACGTCGTCGGCAGCGTGGTGCGCAGCCTCTCCAAAGGCGGCGACGTCCGGGGATGGTACGCGGAGCTGTTTGAGGCCGCCCCACCTCTGCCGCCCCCGTTCACGCAGGAGGCACACCGGTTCGACACGCTGGACGACACGCTCGCTTGGCTTGGCGGAGCGCAGATCGAGGGCGGCGTCTGACTTCTCAACGAGAACCCGGTCTGAAGGGTTCGACGGACGACTCCCCCGGCGCATCCGAGGGCAAGTCAAAAGGCCTCTGCTTTTGATAGACAAAACACGCTATCAAACTATCTAAAGTAGATAATCGTGACCTGCTTGCAACGTTCGTATACAATCTACAAATATTAAGATTGCGCACGACCAGATCGTGGTACCACCCGGGTATTCTACCGCTACAAGCTTGCAGCTCGGCCGCGGCTACCGTGCCATCCCTCTGAAGGCACGGGCATCGCAGGTTTAGCGGGTGCTTCATCCGCGTGGTCAGGCATAGGGACCACCGAACAGATCCCCGAGCGCCTTCCGCCGGAATAGCGTGCGCCAACGCCGCCTCCGATGCTCCGGCCGGTCGTGGATCAGATGGCAGCGCTGGCAAAAGGCTGCGAGGTTGGCATCGGCGTTGTTTGCGGTGTCATGATCCCGATAGGCCGCGGCGAGGACAACATGGGTCCGGCGAACGTGGCCGAGGACGTCGGCTCCTGACGCGAGTTGGATCCGGCGTCCTCGCCCGTCGCGCCAACGACCGGCTTCAGCATCCCACCAGCGGCCGTCGCCGAGGTGATAGACAAGGCGCCCATGCGGCCGGCCGCAGCCCTCGCAGCAGCCTCTTGCCCGTCCGAACCGGATCAGCGCCGAGAGCTGGGGCCAGTCAATCGGGTAGAAGAAGCGGTGCTCACGCCGGATCGGCATCACTCGAGCTTGCCACAGCTTGGCTTTATGCGCAGCCCGCCGGCAGCCGAGCGGCGCCAGGGGCCAGCGGGTGGTCCGTCCTGGAGGAGGTTCAGGCGTCTTTCCCTCTTCGCGCTGGAGGCGATCGGATCGACCGAGGCGTGATCGGGCAACGCCGAACCTCTGGCACGGTCGATTGTCCGGAAGGATGCCGAAGCTTACGGTGTAGGCGCGGAGCGCACACCCCTGGTGCACCGCGGCCCGACGCGGGTCTTCTTCTCAAGGCTCCTGGCCACCCGCTTGGGCGGTCCTTTTCCTTCGGGCGCAGAGCAGGTCTGGATCGCGGCCCTGCCTCAACTTTGACGAGCCGCTTTCCAGCACGACGGCAGGTTTTGGTTGTATAATCGGTGTCATCGACAATCATCTGTCAGTCGATGACGTGATCAAGATTGACGGGCAGATAGATCATCGAGCACATTTCCTTTGCCGTTAACGCCAATGGCAGTGCCGTTTCTTGATACTGCCGTTCGCATATATGACACGCAAACGGCGTCGATCATCCTGAGGAGCAGGTGCGACGTGGACGAGGGTGCGGGAACGATCGAGGATCGGGCTGTCGATCCCATCGATGTGACGGTGGAAGTCGTCGCCACCTATGTGGCGCACAATCGGCTGCCAGTCACGGACTTGCCGTCGCTGATCGCCGAAACGCATGCTGTGTTCGCGCAGCTCGCCAGCGAGAGGGCCTCGCCTGCTCCACGCCCCGACGTGCTCACCCCTGCCCAGATCCGCGCATCGATCACGCCCGAGGCGCTGATCAGCTTCGAGAATGGCAAGCCCTACAGGACGCTCAAGCGGCATCTCACGAGTGTGGGGCTCACGCCTGAGACCTATCGCCGGAAATGGGGCCTGCCGCGGGACTATCCGATGACGGCGCCGAACTACTCGACCTGGCGTTCGGCATTGGCCAAGAGCTTCGCTCTGGGACTGCCGCATACGGTACCGGTCACCCCGGACGATCGCGCGATCGAGCGGCCCGAGGCACCGAGGCACCGAGCTTTCCCCGATGTCGAGCCGACCCCGGAGGGGACGCCGCCGCCAGGTCCGGGGGCGAGCGCCACCATCGACCCGGACGGTTGATCAGCTCGCCCCGGCGAACGGCGACCCGACGCGGAAGATCTGGACCGGCATCCATGCCCTGAGCGCACGCTGATTTTCCGCAATTCGTCCTGCGCGTACCCACAGCTCCCGCCGATCGGTCTGCCATGTCGCCCAAATCCCCGACCCTCGCCGAGTTGCGCAAGGCCGGCATGATCACGAGCTTCGAGATCGTCGCGGCGATCGATGCCTACATGCAAGACGCAACGGCGAGCCCGCATCGCTTCGCCAGCGGACACAGCCTCGACGTGGCGATGGTGGTTGCCGACTCTGCCGAGGTGGAGGAGCTGCGGGACGGTCCTGGTCCAAAAGGCAAGGCGTTTCGCAACGCGGTGGCAGTCGCCGTCATGGCCGCTCGCCCGTCTCCGCCCGAATGTCCGTCGGATGCTCGCCTACTCCGTCCCCGAGCGCGGTGAACCTCTGACCAGCATGGCCGGCGAACCGATGCCGCTGAGCCGCCAATCGTCAGCCGGGTTCCTTGCCGTGGAAGGTGTACGATCCCAACCGGTCGTCGCGTGTCGGCTCACGCGAACAGGTCGAGTTGCCCCGGCGCGATCCGAGCACGCGAGCGCCGTGTCGGGGCCGGGCGGCTTGTCCAAGGGCTCGGCAGAACCGGCAGGGGAACACCCGGCTTGCCGTAGAGCACGGCGCCGATGATCCGGCAGTCGTCGCCGTAGTGGAACACGTTCGCGGTGAGCGGTCCGGCCCGGAGGATCTCCTGCACCAGCACCTCATCCACGCTCATGTCGGAGATCGCCGTGAGCAGGCAGGCGAGGCCAGCCACCTGGATGTCGAACGACTGAAACTCGGCCGCGCGCTGCCGCCAGACCTGACGCACGGCGCCGGCGCTGGTCTGTGGGAACGGGTTCGGGGCCGGCTGCGCGGCGGAGTCGGCGACGAAGGCCGCGATCACGTCGCGATCGGCGATGTGGGCCGCGGCGAGTAGGGCAGAGGCGAGATCGGAGCGGCTGATCGCCATGTCAGCTCAGCACTTGGTCGGATCCGGAGGGCGTCTCGCGAGAGGCAGCATCGACGGTCAGCATATGGCCATCCCTAACCGCAGTTCCTCGATCGGGGCAGGCTGCCGCGGCCACAGCCACTGCGCTTGGCTCAGCCTTTAGCGGTGTTGTTGGCGCGAGCGCGGGGGAAGTAGCTGTAGAAGGTGTCGCGATTGACGCCGAGCCGCTTGGCGATCTCGGCGACACTGATCGTGCCGGCCGCCAGCATGGCCCGGGCCGCCTCCAGGTCGGGCTCCTTGAGCTTCTTCGGTCGGCCGCCCTTGCGACCGCGGGCGAGCGCAGCCTTCAGGCCCTCCATGGTGCGCTCGCGGTTGAGGTCGAGGAAATACTCGGCCATGGCGCCGTGCATCTGCAGGGCGAAGCGGCCGTGGGCGGACGCGCTATCGAACTGCTCGGTGAGCGAGCGGAAGTGCACCTCCTTCATGCGCAGGCCGTCGATGGTGCGCATCATTTCGACGAGGGAGCGGCCGAGGCGGTCGAGCTTCCAGACGACGAGCACGTCCTCGGGGCGCAGGAAGGCCAGAGCCTCATCGAAGGCGGGGCGCTTGGTGCCGGCCTTGCCGGATTTCTTCTCCTCGAACAGACGCTCGCAGCCGGCCTTCGTCAGCGCGTCGCGCTGGAGGTCGAGGTTCTGGTCCTGGGTGGAGACGCGGGCATATCCGACGAGCATGCCGGGATAGTGCCAAAAGCCCGTTTATCCGGCAATAGAAAAGCCGACACGTTTATCCGACAGAAATCGAGCCATTTCAGGCCACCCGCTGTGACTTCGATCGCTATTTGGCACTGATTATCAGCGCTTTCTGGCATTCTGAACGGCCTCAATCCGGCTCGATGAGTTCGATGCGGTTGCCGAACGGATCGTCGACATAGCAGCGCTGGTATCCAGGCAGCGGCTAGTCCTCGACGACAGGGTAGCCCGTTTGCTCCAGCCTCCGCACCAGTGCCGCCAGATCGACGACTAACAGGGCAGGATGAGCCTTTCGAGCCGGGCGAAACTCCTGTTCGACACCGAGGTGGATGCGCAAAGCGCCATGCTCGAACCAACAGCCTCCCCTCTTCGCGAGACGAGCCGGCTTGGCCACCTCGGGGATACCGAGCACGCCCGCGTAGAAGGCGCGCGCCATCGGCTCCTGCCCGGGCGGCATCGCGAGCTGGACGTGGTGCAATCCTTCGACCCGCATAGGGCCTCCGTTCAGGCGGCGATGATCGTGGGCGTGGTGGGCTGGCGATCCAGGGTCCGGTAGACCGTCGGCCGGGAGATCGAGAACAGCTCGGCCAGGTCGCTGATCGCGTAGTCGCCGGTGTCGTACATCCGGCGCAACTCGTTCTGTTGCCGGTCGGAGAGCTTGGGCTTCTTGCCGCGCAGCTTCCCCTTGGCGCGCGCCACCGCCATGCCCTCGCGCGTGCGCAGCCGGATCAGGTCGGCTTCGAACTCGGCAAACGTCGCCAGGATGTTGAAGAACAGCTTGCCCATCGGGTCGGTGGGGTCGTGCACGCTGGCACCGAGCTGAAGCTTCACACCCCGGGCGGCGAGCGCGTCGCCGATCGCACGCGCGTCCGGCACCGATCGGGCGAGCCGGTCGAGCTTGGGCACCACCAAGGTGTCGCCGCTCCGAACCGCTGCCAGCGCCTGATCGAGGCCGGGACGAGCCCGGTTCGTCCCGGTGAAGCCCTTGTCGGTGTAGATGCGATCCGTCGCCACCCCGAGCTGGACCAGCGCATGGCGCTGGGCGGCGAGGTCTTGCTTGTCGGTCGAGCAGCGGGCGTAGCCGATCAGCACATGGGTCATCAGCTGGACTGTAACGTACGGGGTCCCTTCACCGCAATTTTTATCGTACCATTCTATCGAGACGGACGCCGTGCAGGTGGATCGAGCCCTCGCGGGCGGCTCGGCCGTGTGTCCGCTCACCGATCCCCTTACGGACGGGGGCATGACTATGGTCGCTCGCCAGGATGAGCCTGACGCCGCAGATCCGGTCCTGGCTGGTCGGCTCGCCGCGCTTCGGCCCTACCTCGACGGCGAGGTGGCGCTGACCGCGGTCGCGGCCGAACACGGCATCGCGCTTCGCACCGCCCGGCGCTGGGTGGCCCGCCTGCGGGCGAGCGGCCCTGCCGGCCTCGGACGCAAGCGGCGCTCGGATACCGGCCGGCGCCGCATCACGCCGGACCTCGTGGTCCTCGTCGAGGGTCTGGCGCTGACCCGGCCCCGCCTGTCGATCACGACGATCCATCGCCGTGCGCGCGAGGTGGCCCGCATACGTGGGTGGTCAGGGGCTTCCTACGCGAGCGTCCACGCGATCGTCACTGGCCTCGACCCGGCCCTGGTGACGCTCGCCCTGGATGGCGACACCGCCTTCCGCGACCGCTACGAGATCATCCACCGGCACCGGGCGGAACGGCCGAACGCCACCTGGCAGGCCGACCACACCCAACTCGACATCCTCATCCGCGATGCCGATGGCGCTGAGGTCAGGCCGTGGCTGACCACGGTGCTCGACGATCATTCCCGCGCCATCGCGGGCTACATGGTGTTCCTCGGCGCACCCTCGGCCCTCAACACCTCGCTGGCCCTGCGCCAGGCGATCTGGCCCAAGCCCCAGGTGGACTGGCCGGTCTGCGGTATCCCCGATGTGCTCCACGTCGATCACGGATCGGACTTCACCAGCCGGCACCTCGACCAAGCCGCGTCCGACCTGCGCATCCGCCTCGTCTACTCCATCGTCGCCCGCCCGCAGGGCCGCGGGAAGATCGAGCGGCTGTTCGGCACTCTCAACACGGAGCTGCTGCCCGAGCTGCCCGGCCATCTCCAGAATGGGAAGCCGTCCTCGACGCCGTGCCTGTCGCTCACTGAGCTGGACGCGGCGATCGGCGCCTTCATCGTCGGCAACTACAACATCCGGGTTCACGGTGAGATCGGGGTAGCGCCCGTCGCGGCTTGGCGCGGCACCGGCTGGCTCCCGCGGCTGCCCGACAGCCTGGACGCCCTCGACGGGCTCCTGATCATGGTGGCCAAGCCGCGCGTGGTCCGGCGCGACGGCATCCGTTTCGAGGGGCTGCGCTACTTCGATCCGACGCTGGCGGCCTATGTCGGGGAGGCGGTCACCGTCCGCTACGATCCCCGCGATCTCGGCGAGATCCGGGTCTTCCACCGCAACGGCTTCCTGTGCCGGGCGGTCAGTCCCGAGCGGGCCGGTTCCCGCATCACCCTGAAGGACGTTCAGGCGGCGCGCCTCGCCCATCGCCGACGGCTGCGCGGGATCATCCGGGGGAAGCGCGCCTGCGTCCGCGATCTCCTGCCGCCCGCCCCGGTGCCCGCAGCGGCGCCGGCCACGCCGCCGCTGCGGCAGCCGATAGCACCCAGGCATCCCCGCCTGCGCACCTACGCCGAAGACGAATGAGCCCGGAGCGACCCGACGGCGAGCGCACGGGCGCCTTCATCGTCACGCGCGAGCATCGGCGCTTCACCGAGTTCGCCGAGGCCGTACGAAAGCACCGCTACATCGGCGTCTGCCATGGCCCGGCCGGGGTCGGGAAGACTCTGTCGGCCCGCCGGCATGCCCGATGGGATGCCGCCGAGCCCCTGTTGGCGGATTGGGGTCGGCCGGCGGATCGCCCCACTGTCTACGCTGCGCTCGCTCGTGCCCGGACGGCGTTCTATACGCCCACGGTCGGCGTGACCCTACGCGAGTTGAAGCAGGACCTGCCCCGTCTGCTGGCCCGGACCGACCGACTCATCGACGAGCACCTGCAGGGCGAGGATGCGCTGATCGCGCGCCGCCGCGTCGAACTGATGATCGTCGACGAGGCCGAGCGCCTGTCGATGCCGACTCTGGAGTACCTGCGGGACCTGTACGACCGGGAGGGCGTCGGGGTCATCCTGATCGGCATGCCCGGGATCCAGCTGCGGCTGTCGCGCTATCCGCAGCTGTTCAGCCGCGTCGGCTTCGCCCACGCCTATCGACCCCTGCGCAGCGACGAGCTGACCTTCGTCCTGACCCGGCGTTGGCGCCAACTCGGGCTCGACCTGGACGAGGCGGACTTCACCGACGCCCAGGCGGTCGCCGCCATCGTGCGGATCACCGGCGGCAACTTCCGCCTCGTGCACCGGCTGTTCGTGCAGATCGCCCGGGTCATGCGCATTAACGGGCTGAACGCGGTCACCGAGGATGTGGTCGAGGCCGCCCGATCCGTCCTCGTCATCGGTGCCACATAGCGCTGATGATCAGTGCCAGATAGCGATCAAGGTCACACACCCGCCGGCGGGCTCCGCTCGATGTCGGAAATACGATCGTTTTTCTTACATGCAAGCTAAGGCAGTTAAGCGGCGGTTAATTGTTGCTCGCTTGCTACTGCCAAACGATGCAGCCTGATTATGATGCCGCTAAGACTGCAGATGTGGCGGATTTCCCATGCGGAACATAATTTTCGCTGTCACAATTGCTGCAGCTCTAGCTGGCTGCGCTAGCGCTCAGTTGAACGGTAATACAATTGAGCTATCTTCGACCGTTGATGATATCTATACAAAACAAGCTCTGAACAACATAAGCAAGTTTGTAGATGATCCAAACGCTATACCATCCCAAATGCTTTTAACGGCCGGCGTCTTCCAAACCGGCACCTCGATAACACCCTCAATCAACTTTCCATTCACAGATACCGTTACGCGAACTTTGACGTCAGCGGCGACGCTTTCCAGCGCGAATGCTAGAGCGTCCGCTGGCGCCGGCGCCATCTTATCCGGCACGAATTCTCAGCAGCAGAACTATACGGTTGCTCCAGTTAGCGATGCGATCTTTCTACGCAATCAGCAGGCATTGTATCAACATGCCGTTTATGGGACTGGCCTTCTCGGCAGATACATGCCTCAACGAGTATTCATCAAGGATACCTTCTATTTAGATCCTTTCCAACTACAGCTTCCACAATGTGTGATCTGCTCAAAGAAGCAGGGGACGTTCACGAGGGAGGTGGCAGTCTACGGATCACAATCCGCCACGTTGAGAGTAAATCCTGAACTCGCTCCGGGCTGGGTCTATCTTGAGGGCGGCATCAACGCCCGTACAGGCGAGCCAGCCACTGAGCCACTTGTTGCATTAGGTCGTTATGGCAATCACGATATCTTCATGACAAAATCTGATTACAATCGAGGAGCTCTAAATAAGCTCGTAGTTTCCACCCTAAATTATCTGCAGCCAGTGGAGAATTTCTCATCGGGTGGCCCGCAGTTCATCATAAATAATATATCCGGGTCTGGCGCAGATGAACCTGGGAAACAGCCTAGAAGACCACGCGGGTCCGATCGACCCGACAAGCCGTCCACGGGGGGCGCAACCCGGCAACAGCGCATTCTGATCGCACCAGGAGGCGGAGTGCCGGCCACCAATCTCCAGGTAGCCCCTCAGTCACCATTCAACCTGGTTGTGCCACAAACGATTATACCTGCTCAGTAGGGGTATTCCCTTATAGGTCGCCTAGCGCCGGGCGTGTCGCAAACTCGGCTGCGGGCCGTAGAAGTGTCTCACCCGGGAGTGGTCGCTCTCAATGCGCCGCCGCAAATGCTTGTCCGTCACATCGGTATAGTTCCGGTCGACCCAACGTACGACGAGCACGTCGCCAGCGCGCAGGATATCGAACAGCCGCTTCCCCTTAGGCCGGTCCACGGCCGGAGACGCCGTGATCGACGATCACCCGGTTCAGGCGAAAGCCGGCGGCCCCGGCCTGCGCCTATTGGTGGGCGATCGTCTGCTCGGCGGTGGAGACGCGGGCATAGAGGACGATTTGGACGTCCGTCTTGTCCGCTGGAATGGTGCCCGTTGGCAAGCGGGCCTATTGATGGCAGGCGGCCGCGTAGATGGTCAAGAAGACATTCCTTGATCTGTCCGCTGCGGTATACCCGAGCGTGGAGTCGTGTCCCCAACCGGCTTTGAGGGCATGAAACCGAAATCGGTGTCGTTCAAAGAGTACCATGTATTCGCAAATAACATTGTGCAGATTGCAATTCCAAGAAATATATTAGCTATTTCATTTCCAATCCAAGTGGCCATAAGGGCAGATAGACCTATGCCTGTCGCGAAAGCGATATTTACCTTTTGAGTTTTTCTGTCAGCACTTGGAGTCTTATTGCTAGCCAGTACGATTACGTGCAATATGACTGCTAAAATTGACAGAGCGGCCACACGATTAAAGAGACTGAGTTCATCGACATTGCCGCCCTTATCAAAAGCGCTGAAGACCCAATACTGAAGCAAGCCTGCAATGAATATACAATACAAATCCCAAATTTTCATTTTTCGTTGTGCGTAGGATACAATGCCACACGAATAGGTCTGGAACACGCGCACAACGATGAAAAAACCGATAGCAAAATACACGATCTTGCTTAAAATCTGCATACTGAATTGGGTCGTTCGAAAAGTTTCGGGTATTTTCTCGGCCAACTGAGTGAAGGCAAGACCCTGGACGACGCCTAAAAGTCCGAATACTAGCGAAATTATTCGCTCTCTACCGTTTTTATTTCTTTCTTCATTATCGGTTTCTATTGACATTCCATATCCAATCATTAATGAAGTAATATATATGCACGATAACCGCGAAGTATCAATGTGCCTAGAGCAGGCACCGACGGCCTTAATCATCTGGGGGGTTCGTTGAGGCGGGACGTTCGTGCAGGAAGGGCGGACATAGGCCTCACCCTTGACGAGGTCACCAAAGACCCGGTGCAAGCGGCGGTGCGGGACGCACTAATTAGTTTCCTCTCCGCCACGAACCAGGCGTAGGCCGAGGCGACGCGCGCCTTTCAGGCGGCCGGGATCGCCCACGTCAAGGCCGAGGGGCGGACCCATCTCGGGCAGAAGCCAGCCTTCACCGGGCGCAGCTCGCCACCATCCTTGATCTCCTAGCGATGCAGGAGCCTGTGAGTGCGATCACTCGCGCGACCGGATTGTCCCAGCAGGCAGTGCACCGGATTGCGGCAAACCCGGCCACGGCCGAGATATGATTGGCCCGATGGTGGCGCTAGAGGAAGCAGAGCTATCGGACTGGAGAGCTGCCGAAGTTGCAGCTCCCGTCCGTTCGTCATGGGGAACGAGCTTACCAGCTCCCCGATGCCAGCTCGGTTGATCTCGCTGTCTCTAAGCGCTTTCCGTCTTCGCAGCGATCGGCCGGGTGCGCCGAACAATCAGGGCTGCGAGCATTGCGGCCATAAGGACGACGGAGCCGATCAGTGCGGAAAACCCGATGATGAGCCATTTGACGGCGATCTCGCTGAGATCTCTTAAGATGATTTTGCCTTGATCGAGCAGCTCGTTCGCTTTCCGTTTGGCCCCGGCGAGGGGATCCTTCAAGAACTTAGCCGTCTCGACGAAGGGGCGCTTCACAGCATCCCACACGTCGGTCGCGGCCTTACCAACCGCCTTGAAGAAAGGGGTGTCGAAGGGCTTGTCGATACTCAGGGCGCCACCCTTGTCGAAGGGCTTGTCGATACTCAGCGCGCCACTCTTGTCGAAGGGCTTGTCGATACTCAGCGAGCCACCCTTGTCGAAGGGCTTGTCGATACTCAGCGCACCACCTTTGCAAACCAAGCATGCGCTGTATGCCGGAGCTACCGGTAGTGATGCGGTCAGCACCGACACCATAACTGTGGTGGTAACTGCTAAAGACAGATTTTTAACGCCAGAACCCTGGGGCATGACGGCGTAGCCTCTGTTTGCGCGCCTGATTTCTGATCAGTCACTGCAGGGCAAGATTTCTGAGCGCACAGCCACGCTTTCAAGGGCGCTATAGTAAATTTTTTTTGACCAACAATTTTGATCCGCCCACACTGGAGTGGCCCGCCGTTAGAACGTGCCATGGGTCCCCCGCTACTGCGAAACGCTGCCTGGCTCCGTAATCTGCCCCTTATGCGAAGAGGAGCGGTCAGGTTAACGGGTCGCTCGGGCGGTCGTTTGTGCGGTACCCGACCTCGACAGGTTAATGCGCCTGAATGCCGTCGTCCGGCGGGCCTGCTCCATGAGCTCAAGGCCTGCCTTGTGGCCACAATCAGTCAATGCACGCGTTAAGGCATTGTTATCGTTGATCATGCATGAAGCGCTTCAGCACGAAGGCAGCCTCATGCGCGTTCTCCTGATCGAAGACGACGTCAGCGTCGCGCAGAGCATCGAGCTGATGCTCAAGTCCGAGAACTTCAACACCTACACCACCGACCTCGGGGAAGAGGGTGTCGATCTCGGTAAGCTGTACGATTACGACATCATCCTCCTCGATCTGAACCTGCCCGACATGTCGGGCTACG
>NZ_JBNNWO010000032.1:0-39504 GCF_050281105.1 Methylobacterium sp. NPDC080182 | reverse complement strand
TTGGCCTGGTCGGCCAGGAGCTTCATCTCCGAGGCCACCACCGAGAAGCTGCGCCCGCTCTCGCCGGCCGCGGCCGCCTCGATGGCGGCGTTCAGCGCCAGCAGGTGCGTGCGCTCCGAGATGTCGTTGACGGTCTCGATGATGTCGCCGATCGTCTGGGTCTTCTCCGACAGGCTGACGATGTTGCCGGCCACCGCCTCCGCCTGCTCGCGGATCGCGTCCATGGCCTTGGCGGTGTCGGACACCGCGCGCAGGCCCTGGCGCGAGGTCTGGGCGGTGGCCTGGGCGGTGGCGATCACCTCGGTGGCGCGCTTGGAGATCTGCGCGCCCGAGTGGGTGATCTCGTCGACCGTGGCGGCCGTCTCCTGCACGGCGGCGAACTGCTGCTCGACCGAGGCGGCCTGCTCCTGCGCCGAGGCGCGGATCTCGGCCGCGGCCGCGTTCAGGTCCGCCGTCGCCGCCCGGTTCGTCCGCGCAAGGTCCGACAGACCCGAGACCATCGTGTTCAGCGTCGTGCTCAGACGACCCACTTCGCCGCCGGCGCGGACGTCGAGCGTGCTCGACAGGTCGCCCTCGCCGACCCTTCCCACGAAGCCCATCACCGCCACGAGAGGCCTGACGACGAGGCGGTTGATGGCGACCCCGATGCCCAGGCAGATCAGCAGCGTGATCAGCGTTCCGCCCCAGAGGGCGAGGCCCTCGTTGCGCTCGCTCCGCGCGACGCGCTCGGCCAGCGCGGCCCGAACCGCTCCTTCGAGACCCTCGATGGCCGCGAGCTTCTCGCGGAAGGTGTCGAACAGCCGCTTGCCCTGACCGTCCGCCTCGATCTTGACCGCCTCGTCACGCTTCGCCGGATCGGCCGCGATTCGCACGACGACCTCGCCGACCTCGGTCTGCCAGCTGCGGGCCGCGGCCACCGCGTCGGCCAAGAGGCGCGTCCGCTCGGGATCGTGGCCGATCAGGGTCCTGAGCCTGTCGATCGCCTCGTCCAGTGTCTGGCGCCCCGTGCGGTAGGGCTCCAGGCTGCCGTCGCGGCCCGTGATCAGGTAGCCGCGCAGTCCGGTCTCCTGATTGAGCATGGCCGCGCGGAAGCCGTCGAGGGCGCGGATCAGCTGGTTGGACCGGCTCCGGGCATCGGTCGCGTCCCGCAGCTGATCGGCCGTGATCAGGACCGCGCCGCTGGTCAGGACCGACACCAGGGCGATGACACCGATCGCACCGCCCAGGATGCGGTTGAGGCCCAGCGTTTGCGGCATCGTCTGCTTCATCCTACGCGGCCCCGCGGACGGCTCTGGCTGAGCCGCGACCGGGGCGCGCTCGCCTCTTAGCGCCGCCGCCCGGCGGATGCGAGCCGCAGCGCCGGGTGCCGGTGCGATATTTACGAGTTGTAAACCGACGAGCGACTTGTACTTGTGCAAGCGAGCGATTGTGTATGCATCTAAATAGCGAGAGCCGCAGTTTTCGATCGTAAAGGTTTCTCAGAGGGCGTTTGCGTCGCGCGAGATGTTGATTTCTTTCCTGATCGATACCGATCGCAAAGCGGATCCACTCGACGCGAACCTTCGCGCGCGGGCCCGCGTCGAGCAGCTCGACGTCGCGCTCCGTCTGGTTCCCTTCACGATTCTTGTGAGCCTCAGCGTCGTACAGGTCATCGTCTACCTGTTCTGGCAACCGGGCAACCGGGTCTACCTCGCCGGGCTCGAGGCGCTCGTCCTGCCCCTGGCGGTGGTCTCGCTCCAGCAGTGCTGGCGCTGGCGCTCCCGTCCGAAACCGCTCGAAGTGCCGTCCTCGTTCGTCCAGGGCGTGGTGCTGGCCGCCCAGGCCTACGGCCTCCTGCTGGCCTCCATCCCGGTCATGCTCTTCGCCGGGGCCGACGCGCACGGGCGGCTCCTGATCGCCTCCAGCATCGCGGGCCTGATCGCGACCGGCATGAGCGCGGCGGTGCTGCCCCGCGTCGCCATCGGCTATTCCGGCCTGATCATCCTCGGCTCGTTCATCGCCCTCGCGACGACCGGAGAGCCCTTCTACATCTACGTCGCGGTCCTGCTGTTCTTCTACGCGATCTTCATCTGCTTCACGATCGTGCATCTCAGCCGGCTGTTGACGATGCGGGTCATCGCGCAGATCGAGCTGGAACGGCAGCAGGAATTCACCCACCTCCTGCTCAACGAGTTCGAGGAGAGCGCTAGCGACTGGCTCTGGGAGACGGATGCCGACCTGCGCCTCCAGCACGTCTCGCCGCGCCTGATCGAGGTCGCCGGCTCCTCCGAGCGCCAGCTGATGGGCCTGCCGCTGGAGCGGCTGCTGCTGCCGCCGGTGGCACCGCCCAGGAGCCACTCGAGCACCACCCTGTGGGGCTGCATCGCCGAGCGGCGCGCGTTCCGGAACCTGCACCTGCAGCTCGACATCGCCGGCGAGCGGCGGACGTGGTGCCTCAGCGGTAAGCCGACCTTCAACCGGGCCGGTGCCTTCTCGGGCTATCGCGGCGTCGGCTCCGACGTGACCGAGAAGCGGCGCTCCGAGGAGCGGCTGTCGTATCTCGCCCTGCACGATTCCCTGACCGATCTGCCCAACCGGGTCCTGTTCCATCAGCTCCAGGAAACGGCGCGGGAACGGCTCGCGCAGGGGGACCGGTTCGCCGTGCTCGCCCTCGACCTCGACGAGTTCAAGAGCGTCAACGACACCTTCGGCCACGCGGCCGGCGACAGGCTCCTGAAATCGGTCGCCGAGCGGCTGCGGAGCTTCGAGGCGTCCGACGTCCAGCTCGCCCGTCTGGCGGGGGACGAGTTCGCGGTCCTCGCGACCGGACAGAGCGCCCGGGACCTGCACGGCATCGAGTCGCTCGCGAACGGCATCGTCGAGGCGCTCGCGTCGCCGTTCACCATCGACGGCATCCGGCTGACCGTCAGCGTCAGCATCGGGATCGCGATCGCCCCGCAGGACGGGTGCCAGGAGATCATGCGGCGGGCCGACCTCGCCCTCTACCGCATGAAGAGCGAGGGCCGGAACGGCTACCGCTTCTACGAAGCGGAGATGGACGAGCGGATCGAGGCGCGGCGCGCCCTGACGGCCGACCTGCGGGGCGCCCTCGATCGGGACGAGTTCGTCCTCTACTTCCAGCCGATCGTGGCGGCCAAGGAGTGCCGCGTGCGCGGCTTCGAGGCGCTGATCCGGTGGAAACATCCGGTGCGCGGCTTCGTCTCGCCCGGCGAGTTCATCCCGCTCGCCGAGGAGACCGGGGTGATCATACCGCTGGGCGAGTGGATCCTCCGCGAGGCCTGCCGGATCGCGGCGGGCTGGCCGGGGGATGTCCGCATCGCCGTCAACCTGTCCCCGCGGCAGTTCCGGCACTCGGACCTGACGCAACTGGTCCGCTCCGCGCTGCGCACGAGCGGGCTCGCCGCGCCGCGCCTGGAGCTCGAGGTGACCGAATCGGTGTTCTTGGAGGCCACGCCGGCGATCAACGCCACGCTCGCCAAGCTCCGCGAGATGGGCGTGCGGCTGTCCCTCGACGATTTCGGGACCGGCTACTCGAGCCTGAGCTACCTGCGCCGGATCGCCTTCGACAAGATCAAGATCGACCAGAGCTTCGTCCGCGACCTGCCGCAGGAGCGGAGCGCTGCGGCGATCGTGAACGCGATCATCGACATGGCGACGAGCCTCGACATGACGATCACCGCGGAGGGCGTCGAGACGGATGCCCAGCGCGCTTGCCTGCTGGAGCAGGGATGCCACGAGTTCCAGGGCTACCTGTTCAGCAAGCCGCTGCCGGCCGAGCAGGCCGCCGCGCTGGCGCGCAGCCGTCAACTCCTCCCGGCGGCGGTTCGGGCGGCGTGAGGCGCGATCAGACGCCGAGCGGCGCGACGCCGGTCGTGCCGCTCCCGCCCGCGACGGCGTGCGGGGACGTCTTCGGCCAGTAGGGCAGGAAGCCCTCGATGATCGCCCGCGGAATATCGAGCGGGCGATAGTGGACGGTGTCCACGAACATCAGCGACTGCTCGCCCCGGCCGAGGAGGCCGTTGACCTCGCTGTGGATCTCGTGCGCCAGGGTCACGAACTTCCTGTTGTGGCTCGCGATCGAGATGCGGACGGTGACCGGCTCGAACTCCATCGCCTCCCGGCGGAAGTCGTGCTGGAAGGACTTCGTCAGAATGTAGAAGTCTGTCGATTTCAGGTCGAAATCCGGCATGCAGATGTTGAAGAACAGCTCGCGGGCCTTGCCCACCCAGCGCACGTAATTGGCGAAGTAGACGTTCCCGACCGAGTTGGTGTCGTCGTAGGTCGGGATGAGGCGCAGGACGAACCAGTGCCCGTCGAACCCGTGCGACGCGACGGCGTCTGTCTGGTCCACCGCCACGGGCACCGGCGCCGCCCGCGGCGCCCGCTCCGCCGCCGGGATCAGCTCCGCGACCGGCGGCGGCGCGCGCCAGCCGAGGAGCTCGGCGATCATCGGGAGTGCGCCGATCAGGCCGATCAGCGGCGCGATGGCCAGCAGCGCCCAGCTCGGGGCCAGATAGCCCGTCACGAAGATCAGGCACGCCGTCGCCCCGATCATGGAGGTGAGAACCGGGTCGTAGCGGCGGGTCGCGCCGAGCGTCTCGCACACGAGACACGCCGCCGCCCCGACGAGGAGCGTGGCGAAGGGCATCATCAGGTAGAGGAGCGAGAGGTTCGCCCAGATCGCCGCCGCCGCTGTGGCGAGCGCGGCACCGAGGATCCAGACCGGCGACGCCACGAGGCCGGCCGGCACGAAGGCGAGGAGCGGGGAATTGCTGCGGGCCGTGACCGAGATTCCGAGCCAGCGCGTGGCGCTGTAGAAGCTGTCGATCGTGGTCGCGGCGGCGATCGCCGTCCAGATCACGAAGGCCACCGCGACGCCGGTCGCGGGTTCGCGCCCGATCGCCTGCGCCACGGCCGCGTAGGCTCCCGACAGGCCGTCGGACGAGACGACCGGCATGCCGAGCCCCGCCCGCGCGGCGATGAGCGCGTTGATCGTCAGGAGACCGAGGAAGAGGAGCGCGCCGGTCACGTAGGCCGCGCGCACCGATCCGCCCGAGCGCCGGATCTCGACCGCCCGCTGCCACTGCTGGATGTCCATCCAGGGGCCGAGCAGGAAGCCGACCAGCGAGGGGACGACGAGCCCGTAGAAGCGCTCGTCGAAGGCCTGCAGCGGGACGTCCCAGCCGTCCCGCTGCGCGGACAGACCGCCGAGCAGGATCACGCTCGCGGCAAGCCCGACCGCCAGCGCCCCGCAATGAACGATTCGGATCCCGCGCAGCGGGACGGCATGGCCGAGCGAGCAGGCGACGAGGACCAATGCGATCACGCCCACGGCGGCGTCGTGGCCGAACAGGGGAAGCCACGCGTAGGCCGCGAAGCCGAAGATCGTGATCGCGACGGCGAAGAACTGGGCACCCATGAACAGGAGCGCGTAGGGGCCCTGCACGGCGGCCACGATCGCGTCGAGATTCCGACGGGGCGCGCCGAGCATCCAGCCGAACAGGCCGAGACCGGTCGCGTTCGGCAAGGCGAAGGCAAGGAACCCGAGCCAGCCGTATGTCAGCGTGACATGGATCGCGTAGAAAAACCCGAGCCCCCAGAACCACGACAAAGCAATCGTAGGTGCCCAGGCCGCGGAGCGGATGAACTGGGAAGGCATTGTGGCTTCAAGCGCTCCGGACCTTAAGCTGCAATAGCGTATCAGATTCGTTTCGGGAATATGGCGAACCCAAAAGAAGGCGGATACAGGAAATTCAGTGAGGGAAAAGCATCGGGCTGCTCCGCCACGGCCGGCTATCCGAGGGCGCGCGTGTCCTACAGGCGCCCGCCATGGCGCCGAGGCCCGGGTGATCCGCCTAGTCGGCGAGCGTCTTCCGACCGTCGCGGACCAGATCGACGAAGTTGCACACCAGAGCGGCTTTCGCGGGCGACCACAGCGCGAAGACGTCGGCGCGGATGCGGGGTCCCTCGAGCGGCCTGTAGACCACGTCGGCATGCGCCAGCCGGGCGACGTATTCCGGGATGATGGCGATGCCCAGGCCGGATGCGACGAGGCTCGTCAATGAGGCCGCCTCGACGGCCTGATGGGTGATGGTGGGGACGAACCCGGCCTCGACGCAGCAATCCCAGAGATACTTGGCGAACAGCGAATCGGACATCCGGAGGAACACGAACCGCTCGTCGCGCAGGTCGGCGAGCCGGAGCCTGCCCTGCGCGAGACGGTGCCCCCTCGGAAGGACGACCTGCACGGTCTCGCTCCACGCGCGGACCCGGACCAGATCGGCATCCTGCGGCGGGGCTCGCAGGAAGCTGACGTCGGTCTGCCCCGCCTTCAGCATCGCGATCTGGCGATCCGGCGACATCTCGTGGATCCGGAGATCCACCGCGGGATAGACCTGCGCGAAATCCCGGATCGCGTGCCCGAGCGGCCCGGCGAGCATCGAGCCCGTCAGGCCGACATTGATGATGCCGGCGGTGCCCGCGCCGATCGCCCGGGCGCGCTCGACGGCCTCGGCGGCCCGCTCCAGGAGCCCGATCGCCTGAATGTGAAAGTCGTGACCGGCGCGCGTCAGCGCCACGCGCCGGGTCGTCCGCTCGAAGAGAGCCGTCCCGATCTCCGCCTCCAGATCGCGGATCTGCTGGCTGAGCGGCGGCTGCGCGACACCGAGGCTCTCCGCGGCGGCGGTGAAGCTCAGGTGCTTCGCCACAGCGACGAAGTAGCGGAGATGGCGCAGTTCCATGGGCGGATTAAAACTCTGAGGGTTTCAAACTAAATGAAATAGATATTTGACGTCTAGATCGTTCGGCACGATTTTGCCGTCGGGAAGGCTGAGCGGGCATCGCTTTGCACAATGCCGCCGCGCCGCGCGATCGGGCTCGACCGGACCCGCCCGTGAGAGGCGGGACGATCGCGGTCGGGTCGGGGCGAGCCTTCCGAGGGAGATCGCGATGAAGCGCTTGTTCGGGTCGCTGTTCGGGCAGGTTGTGGCCGCCCTGATGATCGGCATCCTCGTCGGCCGGCTCTGGCCCGACTTCGCCGTCACCCTCAAGCCGCTGGGCGACGTCTTCATCAAGCTCATCAAGATGGTGGTCGCGCCGCTGGTCTTCGGCGTCGTCGTGCACGGCATCGTCGGCGCGGGCGACCTCCGGAAGGTCGGTCGCGTCGGGCTCAAGTCCCTGATCTACTTCGAGGTGGTGACGACCATCGCGCTCGCGCTGGGACTCGTCCTCGCCTACGTGTTCGCGCCCGGTCACGGCATGAACGTCGATGTGGCGACCCTCGATGCCAAGTCGCTCACCAGCTACACCGACCGGGTCGGGCAGGTGACGGGCACCGTCGACTTCCTGATGAAGATCGTGCCGACGACCTTCGTCGACGCCTTCGCCAAGGGCGACATCCTCCAGGTTCTGCTCCTCGCGATCCTGTTCGGCGCCGGGCTCTCGCTCCTCGGCGAGCGCGGCAAGCCCCTGGCCGACAGCCTGGAGCGCATCACCGAGGTCCTGTTCCGGATCATCGGCTTCATCGTGCGGCTGGCGCCGCTCGGCGTGCTGGGCGCGGTCGCCTTCACGGTCGGGAAGTACGGCGTCGGGTCCCTGAAGCAGCTCAGCATGCTGGTGATGCTCTTCTACGCCGGCGTCGCGCTCTTCGTGGTCGTGGTGCTCGGCAGCATCATGCGGCTCGCGGGATTCAGCCTCTTCAAGCTGCTCGCCTACCTGCGCGAGGAGTTGACCGTCGTCGCCGGCACCGCCTCGTCGGACTGCGTGCTGCCGCAGGTCATGCGCAAGCTGGAGCGGCTCGGCATCAAGGAATCCACCGTCGGCCTCGTGATCCCGACCGGCTACTCCTTCAACCTCGACGCCTTCTCGCTCTACCTGACCCTCGCCACCGTGTTCATCGCCCAGGCGACCAACACGGACCTGTCCTTCGGCCACCTGATGCTGATCCTCGGCATCGCGCTCCTGACCTCCAAGGGCGCCCACGGCGTGCCCGGCTCGGCGATCGTCGTCCTCGCCGCCACGCTGTCGGCGGTGCCGGAGATCCCGGTGATCGGGCTGGTCCTCGTCCTATCGGTCGACTGGTTCGTCGGCATCGCCCGCGCCCTCGGGAACCTGATCGGCAACTGTGTCGCGACCGTCGTCATCGCCGCCTGGGAGGGCGACATCGACCGGGCGCGGGCCAACCGCGTCCTGAACGGCGAGGACACCACCGACACGGCGGAGATCCTCGAGGCACCCGTCGCCGAGCCGCGCACCGCGTGACCAGATCCCCGACAGACGTTTACAGCTTGAAATCGAATTCCGGAGACCGACCATGAGCGCTGGAGCCTACAACCCCCCGTGCGGTGGCCTACCCGGCCAGACGCGGCTGATGACCGGCCGCGCGGTGTTCACCGAGGCCTACGCGGTCATCCCCCACGGCGTGATGAGCGACATCGTCACCAGCCTCCTTCCGGGCTGGGACAGGACCCAGGCCTGGATCGTGGCCCGGCCGCTCTCGGGCTTCGCCGAGACCTTCGCCCAGTACCTCATGGAGGTCGCCCCCGGCGGCGGCAGCCAGGCCCCCGAGCCGGAGCCGCAGGCACAGGGCGTCCTGTTCGTGGTCGCCGGCACGGCCAGCCTCACCCTGGAGGGCGCGCGCCACGCCCTGCGGCCGGGCAGCTACGCCTACCTCGCCCCCGGGGCGGCCTGGGCCCTGCGCAACGACGGCGACGCGCCCGCGCGGTTCCACTGGATCCGCAAGGCCTACCAGCCCGCCGCCGGCCTCGACGCGCCGACGTCCTTCGTCACCCACGAGTCGGCGGTCGAGCCGGCCGGCATGGTCGGCACCGACGGCGCCTGGGCGACGACCCGCTTCGTCGCCTCCGACGACCTGCGCCACGACATGCACGTCAACATCGTCAGCATGCGCCCGGGCGCCTCGATCCCGTTCGAGGAGACCCACGTCATGGAGCACGGACTGTTCGTGCTGGAGGGCAAGGCGGTCTACCGGCTCAACCGCGATTGGGTCGAGGTCGAGGCGGGCGACTTCATGTGGCTGCGCGCCTTCTGCCCCCAGGCCTGCTACGCGGGCGGCCCGGGCCCGTTCCGGTACCTGCTGTACAAGGACGTCAACCGCCACCCGGCGCTGGCGCCGCGCGGGCTCGGCCGGTGAGCGCGGGCGCCCGCACGGTCGTCGCCCGGCCGCTGACGGCCGAGGCGTTCGCGCCGTTCGGCACGGTGATCGACGCCGCCGCGGTAGCGCCGCGGCCGATGAACGGCGGGATGGCGCGGCGCTTCCACGATCTGGCGGCGGTCGAGGTCGTGGGCGAGGGGTCGCGGGTGGTGATCGGGCTGGTCGAGGCGCAGCCCTACCCGGTGCCGCTGCGGCTCGGCCTGGTCGAGCGGCACCCGCTGGGCGCGCAGGCGTTCCTGCCGCTGAGCGCGGCGCCGTTCCTGGTGGTGGTCTGCTCGGACGCGGAGGGCCGTCCCGGTCCGCCCCAGGCCTTCGTGACTGCGCCGGGGCAGGGCATCTGCTACGCGCGCAACACGTGGCACGGGGTGCTGACGCCCTACGGCCAGCCGCAGGACTTCGTGGTGGTCGACCGCGGCGGCCCGGGCGTGAACCTCGAGGAACACACCTTCGAGGAACCCTGGACGGTGCATCTGCCCGGCCGGGACTGAGGCCGAGCGCGCCATCCGCTACGTCGCCGCGTCGCCACGGTCTCGCGCGGCCGGGGCCGCCTCCGGCCGCCCCGTATCAGCGGCGGCCGGATGCAATCATTCCCGGGGACGCGGCCGCGAAAGTCCGTTGACTGGCACCGGTCAGCGGCTATCGAGGCCGCAATCAGGAGTCCGCACCAACGCGGACCCGAGGAAACGCCGGGCCCTGCGCCCGCACCGGAAAGGCCGCCATGTCCCCGTACCGCACGCCCCTGTCCCGCCGCCGATTCCTGGCGACCGGCTCGACGGCCCTCATCGCCGGTACCGTGGCGGCCCCGCACGTGGCGCGGGCTCAGAAGGCGGAATTCACGTACAAGTACGCCAACAACCTGCCCGACACCCATCCGATGAACATCCGCGCCCGCGAGATGGCGGAGGCGCTGCGTACGGAGACCGGCGGCCGGTTCGACCTCAAGATCTTCCCCACGAGCCAGCTCGGCTCCGACACCGACACGCTCAGCCAGCTGCGCTCGGGCAGCGTCGAGTTCTTCACGATGTCGCCGCTGATCCTCTCGACGCTGGTGCCGAACGCGTCGATCAACGGTATCGGCTACGCCTTCCCGAGCTACGACGCCGTCTGGCCGGCCATGGACGGCGAGCTCGGCGCCTGGGTCCGCCAGCAGATCGCCAAGGCCGGCCTCGTCGCCATGGAGAAGATCTGGGACAACGGCTACCGCCAGACCACCTCGTCGACCAAGCCGATCGCCACGCCCGACGACTTCAAGGGCTTCCGGATCCGCGTCCCGGTCTCGCCGCTCTGGACCTCGATGTTCAAGGCCTTCGACGCGGCTCCCGCGTCGATCAACCTGAACGAGACCTACTCGGCCCTGCAGACCAAGATCGTCGAGGGCCAGGAGAACCCGCTGGCGGTGATTTCCACGACGAAGTTCTACGAGGTGCAGAAGTACTGCTCGCTCACCAACCACATGTGGGACGGGTACTGGTTCCTGGCGAACCGGCGCGCCTGGGAACGCCTGCCGGCGGACCTGCGCGAGACGGTGGCCCGCCACATCAACGCCGCCGGGATGAAGGAGCGGGCGGACGTCGCCCAGCTCAACGCAAATCTGCAGGCGGACCTGTCGAAGAACGGGATGGTCTTCAACAAGCCCGACCCGGAGCCCTTCCGCGACAAGCTGCGCAAGGCCGGTTTCTACGCCGAGTGGAAGGGCCGGTACGGCGACGAGGGCTGGTCGCTGCTCGAGAAGGCCTGCGGGAAGCTCACCTGATGAGCGCCGCGGGGGCGCCGCGCGGCGGGGTCGCGCCGTGCTCCCGGCGGGTGATGAATCTCGCCCATTTCCTGCGCCGCGCCGCGCGCCGGTTTCCGGACGCGGTGGGGCTCGCCTGGGGCGAGCGGCGCTGGACCTGGGCCGAGCTCGACGCCCGGGTCGACGCGATGGCGGCGGCGCTCGCCGCCCGTGGCGTGACCAAGGGTGATCGCGTCCTGGTCCAGGCGCGCAACAGCAACCAGCTGTTCGAGTCGATGTTCGTCTGCTTCCGGCTCGGCGCCGTCTGGGTGCCGGCCAATTTCCGGCAGACGCCCGCGGAGATCGCCTATCTTGCCCGTGCCAGCGGCGCCTCGACGCTGATCTGCGGCGCGGGTTTCCCGGAGCACGCCGCCGCGGTGCGCGAGGCCTGCCCGGACCTGGACCGCGTCGTGGCGATCGGCGACGCGGCCTTCGGGGCCGGCTACGACGCGCTCGTCGCAGACTATCTGGGCGCGGCCGCGCCCGTCGCCGATGTCGAGCACGACGATCCGTGCTGGTTCTTCTTCACCTCCGGCACGACGGGCCGCCCCAAGGCGGCGGTCCTGACCCACGGCCAGATGGCCTTCGTCATCACCAATCACCTCTGCGACCTGATGCCGGGCACGACGGAGGCCGACGCGTCCCTGGTCGTGGCGCCGCTCTCGCACGGCGCCGGCATCCACCAGCTCGCGCAGGTCGCGGCCGGCACCAAGACGGTGCTGACCGCGGGCGAGCGGCTCGATCCCGAGGAGGTCTGGGCTCTCATCGAGGCGTGGCGCGTCACGAACCTCTTCACCGTGCCGACCATCGTCAAGCTGCTGACCGAGCACCCCGCGGTGTCGACGCACGACCATTCCAGCCTGCGCCACGTCATCTACGCGGGCGCGCCGATGTACCGGGCGGACCAGCAGCACGCGCTGCGGGTGCTCGGGCCGGTGCTGGTGCAATACTTCGGCCTCGGCGAGGTGACGGGCAACATCACCGTGCTGCCGCCCCGCCTGCACGCGGCCGAGGACGGGCCGGACGTCAAGGTCGGCACCTGCGGGTTCGAGCGCACCGGCATGCAGGTCCAGATCCAGGACACGGAGGGCCGCGAGTGCCCGCCGGGCGCCACCGGCGAGATCTGCGTCTGCGGCCCGGCCGTGTTCGCGGGCTACTACGACAATCCGGAGGCCAACGCGGCGGCGTTCCGCGACGGCTGGTTCCGGACCGGCGATCTCGGCCATCTCGATGCCGAGGGCTTCCTGTTCATCACCGGGCGCGCCTCGGACATGTACATCTCCGGCGGCTCGAACGTGTACCCGCGCGAGATCGAGGAGAAGCTCCTCACGCATCCGGCGATCACCGAGGCCGCGATCCTCGGCGTGCCGGATCCCGCCTGGGGCGAGGTCGGCGTCGCGGTCTGCGTCGCGCGTCCCGGGACCGCGGTGGAGGAGGGGGAACTGATCGCGTGGCTGTCGGCGACCGTCGCTCGTTACAAGCTGCCTCGGCGCGTGTTCTTCTGGGAGGCCCTGCCGAAATCCGGCTACGGCAAGGTGACGAAGCGCGCGATCCGCGAGGGACTTGAGGCGCGGGGCGACCTGCCCTTCGACGGGCAGGCGAGGCCGCAGGCCCGATAGGGCTGTCGCGATCCCATCCGGTTGATGCGGCGCCCCGTCTTTGCGAGCGGAGCGAAGCAATCCAGTCAGCGCCAACATCTCAGTGGACGCGCCGCCCTGGATCGCTTCACTTCGCTCTCGAGGACGCCAGCGGCGGAATCGGCCTCCATATGCGGGATGCGGTTTCAGCGAGCCGCGTCGACCTAAGGGGTCCGATTGGTGGCAGACATTCCGAGCGGAAAGTCGGGCCGATCCACATCCCTCCGCGCACATCATGATCTCGTTGCATGACAGCTCCGAGATGCAGACCCTGACATGTGCTCGGAGCCGCGCGCATATTGCAGTGCAGCACGCCGGGCCCCCGCCCGGCCCGGACCGGGATCTCGGCACCATGACAACCCTCGCGAATTTCGTCAGCCGACTCGAGGGTGCAGTGCGGCGCGCCGCGGCCGAACGCTACGCCGAGCAGCGCGAGCGGATCGCGCGGACCGGCGGTGCCGGCATGATCTGATCGCGCGCGGCGCGTCCCCGCGGTGGAGATTGTCAGAGGAAGCCGATCGAGAACCAGGGGACGAGGATGATGGCGAGCAGCCCGATCAGCAGGGCCACGATGTAGCCGACGATCGGGCGCATCCCGGCATCGGGATGGATCCGGCTGATGGCGCAGGCCGCGTAGTAGCCGACGCCGAAGGGCGGGGCGAACAGGCCGATGCCCATCGCGAGGATGACCACCATGGCGTAGTGGACCTCGTGGACCCCGACTGCCCGCGCGATCGGGAACAGCAGCGGCCCGAACAGCACGATCGCCGGTATGCCCTCCAGCACCGAGCCCAGGATGATGAAGGCGAAGGCCGAGACGAACAGGAACCCGAGCGCACCGCCCGGAAGGCCCTTCATCACCTCGGCGAGCGTCTGCGAGAATCCCGACTGCGTCAGTGCCCAGGCCATCCCGGTGGCCGCACCGATGATCAGCAGGATCGCCCCCGACAGGGTCGCGGTGGTCACCAGCATCGGGTAGAGCCGCCGCCACTCGAACTGACGGTAGATCAGCAGGCCGGCCAGCGCCGCGTAGACGATGCCGATGGTCGAGACCTCGGTGGCGGTGGCGATGCCCTCGACCACGGCGAAGCGGATCACGAACGGCAGCGCCAGCGCCGGGATCGCCACCAGGAAGGCGCGGCCGATGACCAGGCCGGACGGCCTGGCGACGTGGCTGAGGTCTTCGCGGCGGTAGCGCCACCAGACCAGCGCGCACAGCGTCGCGGCGAGGACGAGGCCCGGCATCAGGCCGCCGGTGAACAGGGCGGTGATCGACACGCCGGTGACCGAGCCGATGGTGATCAGCACGATCGAGGGCGGGATCGTCTCGGTCTGCGCGCCCGTGGTGGCGAGCAGGGCCACGAGGTCGCCCTCCTTGGCGCCGCGGGCCTTCATCTCGGGAAACAGCACGGGCGCGACGGCGGCCATGTCGGCGGCCTTGGAGCCGGAGATGCCCGAGACGAGGTACATGGCCCCGACCAGCACGTAGTGCAGGCCGCCGCGGACGTGGCCGAGCAGCGAGGCCAGGAAGCCGACCATGGCCTTGGCCATGCCGGTCATCTCGATCAGCAGACCGAGGAACACGAACAGCGGCACGGCGAGGAGGATGAGGTGGCTCATGCCCTCGTCCATGCGACCGACCACCACCATCGACGGGGCGTCGGTGGTCAGCGTGATGTAGGCGAAGGTCGACAGGCCGAACGCGAAGGCGATCGGCACGCCGGAGAAGACCAGCGCGCCGACACCGACGACGAAGAACAGCAGCAGGTTGAGGTTCCCGAGGTTGGCGAGCCACGGCTGCAGCGCCAGGAGCGCGGCGGCAACACCGCCCCCCAGGATCAGCGCCCCCACGGTCAGTTTCCAGTCGGCGGTCTCCAGGAGTCGGATCAGCGCCACGATCAGCATGAGGCCGAGGCCGATCGGCAGGGCGGCGGCGCGCCACGCGTTGTTCAGCTCCAGCGCCGGCGTCTGCACGAAGGTCTCCTCGCTGGCGAACTCGAAGGCCGGCTCCAGCAGCAGGGCGACGAAGATCAGGCCGGCGACCAGGGCGACCGTCTCCAGGAAGGCGCGCAGGCGCGGGCCGCTCATGGCCACGAAAGCGGTCATGCGCATGTGCTCGGCGCGCCGGAAGGCGACCACGGCGCCGAGCATGGCGAGCCACAGGAACAGGATCGAGGCGAGCTCGTCCGACCAGATGATGGGATCGCGGAACACGTAGCGGCTGACGACACCGGCGAGCAGCACCCCGATCTCGGCCAGCACCAGCAGGGCGGCCGGGATCTCCACGAGGTGGCCGAGCCCGGCATCCACCCGGCGCAGCCAGCCGCGGGCGCGCAGCGGCGGTCCCGAAAATTCTATCCCCGCCGTCGACTCGACGGCCGCAACATCGATCTGCATGGCGCCCTCCGTCGGGGCCGCTCCCGATGCCGCTGGCGGCGGGATCGACCCCACATGCGTCTTCGCGTGTGTCTTGCGGTGCGTCTCGGCGCGCCTTCGTTCTCCGATACCGTTATCCGATCCTGCGGAAAACGGTCCCGGTCAGTTTGCCCGACGCATCCTCACGATGCGACCGCGCCCCGTCGCCGTACTTCGTTTTCCAGTCCTTGTGGAATCTCTGCCGTTCAGCGGCGCGCAGACCTGCGCCAGCAGGTCGGCCGGCTCGCGGATGCGGGCCGCCCGAGCGGGTCGCGGAGCGGCGTGACAGTTTCCTAACCCAGCGGCATCCGCACCAAATTTTCGCTGCGGGGCGGTCCTGAGACGATGTCGGCGACGAACGCCTCGGTGATGAGGCGGGCAGGGTTCATGCCGGCGGCGAGCCGCAACCCGAATCCGGATGGGCGCTCAGGAATCGCGCCAGCCGCAGCGCCACGAGGTCGAAGACGCGGTTCGACTCGGCGGAGGCGCGCCCGACATGGTCGCACGACGCCTCTCCGGCAGGGGTCCGCGGGATGCCCTGACCCACCTGCTCGAACAGAACGACGCCCAGCGTCTCGTCCGTCCTGCGCGATGCCCGACTGACCGCGCTCGGGGGAGAGGTTGGACGGCGGAGAGGGGTACGGACGGCCTCATCCGGAACAGGATAGGCCGCGACCGGTGCCGCTGGGATCGGGCCCGGGCCGGCGATACGCCGGTCGCGGCGCGCCGAGATCAGGCCGACCGGTGGCCGCGGACCCGGACCGGCGCGGCGACCGGGACGATCTTGCCCTGCTGGGCAACCTCGCAGAGGACCGCCACCATCGCGTCGGCCTGCGTCTCGAGGTCGGGCGGCCCGACATCGTCGCGCGTGTTGCGCCAGGCGATGAAGATGCAGGCCAGGATGGCCGACGCGCTGGCTGCCAGGGGTGCGATGATCAGCGCGGCGAGGGCGCTCACCGGCGCCAGGATCGTGGCTGTCGCGAGACCGCTGACGATGGCTGCGGCTATCAAGACGATCATCGGAGCCTCGCCCGATCTGCGTGGCCGGATCCCGTGCCCGTCCACCGTCCTAGGATCACGTCACAAAGGTTTACGCTTCGTTAACGGGAAGCTTCCATCCGCTAATTCCGCGGCAGCTGTCCCGCCGATTGCTTGACGATCGCCCGTTCAGCGCCCGCGAGGACAGGTCGGGGCGCGGATTCGTGCCCCCGGCTCCGGTCAGCCGGGTCGCGCAACACGACGAGCTGCGCCGTGGCCGGCCCGATCGCGGACGCCGGCACGCCGGTGGCGCCGGACTGTGCGGAGACTGTTCACGCCTTCGTGAGGTTACGCGCTGCAATCCGCTCGCGCAGCGTGTCGACCACATGCCCAGATGTGTTCAAACTGATACGATCGGATCAGGCCTAGTACAGGGCGATCCCTTGCTGCTCAGGGTTGGGCAATGATAGCTCTTGCGCGCCCGGCGTGTAGGAATTCTGTCTCCAATGGCCATCGATGTTCGAGCTGTCGCGCGCCTGCGCGAGATCGCAGCCGTCATTGGCTGTCCGGTCGAGGCCTTCTACGGACCGGATGGCGAGGCCGTCGACCTCGGCATGACGCACGAACTCTTTCACCTCTGGCACGCGATACAGGATCCGAATGCGCGTCAGCGCGTCCTGAACAGCGCGCGGCGTGAGGCTCTCGGCGACGCGGTCCCCGGGACGGCCGCCGAATAGCCGCCGCGCCGTCAGCGCCCCTGTGCGATCCAGCCCAGGACCGTCGCGCAGCGCTCGGCCTGCTCGCGGGTCAATCCCGACGCGACGGCGGCGCCGTTGCGGTAGACCACGAAGGTCCCGTCGTCGGTCGCGCGGATCTTGACGGACGCCATCACTCGGCTCCCGAAGTGAGAGTCCGGAGCTGGGAGAGGCCGGCAGCGGTGATCTGCCAGACCGCCACCGGACAACCCGGACCCTCGTGCGGGTCGATCCGCCGGAGATGGCCGGTGCTCTCGAGCGCCGTCAGCCGGCTGTGGTCGCCGGGCCAGGACGCGTCCGCCCTCTGACGGATCGTGATCTGGTAATCCCGTGCCTCCGCTGCCTTGTTGAGGAGACGGCGCTGGTGGTTCACTCGCATCGGCACTCCGGCTCAGCTCGGGTCGGTACGCAGTAACTACGGACAGGCTGGCCGATACGGTTAAGCTTGGCAACCCCGCGGTCGCAACGGGCTCTGGATCGTCCTGTCCAGAGGGCGGGCGGCGGGAGGGCCGCCTTGCCGCGTGGATTCTCCGCGGCGCTCCCTCGAGCCGGGGCGGTTGCCGGCGCGACGTCGGCTTCGGATGCCGGGCTCCACGATCGCGGGCGCGTACATAGAGAAAGGCCGACCGGGTTGCCCCGGCCGGCCTCTGTCGCTTCGCGGTGCGTGTCGCTTACCGCAGGAGCTGGAGGACGCCCTGCTGGGCTGAGTTGGCCAGCGACAGGGCCGAGATGCCCATCGACTGGCGGGTCGACAGCGCCTGCGAGTTGGCCGCCTCCTGGTTCAGGTCGGCGTTGGTCAGGTTGGCCGAGCCCGTCTGCAGCACGTTGATCAGCTGCTTGGAGAAGTCCTGGCGGTTCTGAACCACCGACAGGTTCGAGCCCAGGGAGCTCGCCGCGGAGGTCAGCGAGTTGCCGGCGCTGGTCAGGGTCGCCAGGGTCTTGTTGACGTCCGAGTTCAGCAGGAAGTTGCCGAGGCCGTTCTGGCTCGACGAGTTGTTCGAGCTGGTGATCGACGACAGGCCGAGACCGCTCGCCGTGGCGTCGACCGAGGCGACGTTGAGGGTCGAGCTGCCGGTGTCGTTGAACTTGATGTTCAGGTCATTGCCCTTGCCGGCAATGAGGTTGACGCCGTTGTAGCTGGCGTCGCCGGCGAGCTGCGTGATCTGGTTGAGCAGGTTGTTGTACTGGTTGGCCAGCGAGGCGCGCTGCGTCACGCCCGAGATCGACAGGTCGCTGGACACGACGGTGCTGGCGGCGGTGCCGTAGGTCGAGGCGGTGGTGGCCGAGGCGGTGAAGCCGAGCGCCGTCTGGCTGCCCGAGTTCTGGAATTCCACGTCCGCCTGGGCGTTCAGGACGATCTTGGTGCCGGTGCTGTCGACCGAGAAGATCGCGCCGGCGCCGAACGAGCCGCTCGAAGAGGTCGAGGCCGAGCTGACCGCAGAGTTCAGGGCCGCGACCGTGGCGCTGATGCTGGAGGAGGCGGCGACCGTGGCCGAGACCGAGGTACCGTTGATCGTCATGAGCACCGTCTGGGAGGCGGTGCTGGCGCTGTAGGCGTTGGCGGCGGTGCCGGTGGTCGAGAGCTGGGTCGAGAGCGCCTGGTTGGCGATCGACTTGGCCTGGTCCACGAGCTTCTGGATCGAGGTGATGCCCTGGTTGGCGGCCTGGATCGACTGGATGCCGTTGGAGACGCCGTCGAGGAGCGAGTTCAGGCTCGAGGAGCGTCCGTCGAGGGCCTGGGAGGTGAAGAAGTTGGTCGGGTTGTCGAGGGCGGAGTTGACGGTCTTGCCGGTCGCGAGCCGGTTCTGGGTGGTCGCCATCAGCTGGGCGGTGTCCTGCAGCGAGAGCAGGTTCTGACGCGTGGCGGCCGACAGGGTGATCGAGGACATAGGTCTTATCTTTCTGATTTGATGCACCCGTTTCTCGGGTACGCCAGTAATCGTCCTCCAAACGTTTCGCGGGGGTTAAATCAATTGCCGACTCCCAGTGTGTCCGAAGTGATCGTTAATGAATCGATCCTTGAGGCGCTAAGTATTTACGGATCGCGGAGTGTGTTCAAGATCCATTAACCATCCGCAGCCATAAGCTGTGACGCAAACCAAGTCTGTCGCGCCTGCCCGACCGGGGCCGATCCGGTTCGGTCGGCGCGGCGGGTGCGGGACGCACCTTGCAGGGAGCTCAGATGTGATCGCTCAAGCGTCCGGTGATGTTGGCGCCGCGACCCCTTCCGCGTCGCCGAAGTTGCCCCATGTGGCGATCGCGATCCCCTGCGGGACCATGGTCCACGCGGACTTCGCCGTGAGCCTCGGATCGATGATGCACTCGCTCGGCGAGATGCCGATGTCGATCGTCGTCGGGAAGTCGTCGATCGTCGCCGATGCCCGCAACCTCGGCCTCGAATACGCGCAGAAGTACGGGGCGGAGTACGTCCTGTTCATCGACAGCGACATGACCTTCCCGAAGGACGCACTCCTCAAGCTCCTCGTGCGGCAGGTCGACATCATCGGCGCGACCTATTCCCGCCGCACCGCCCCGTTCCACTTCCTGGGCGACATCCTCCCGGAGCAGCCGGCCGACGCGCCGAAGGGTCTGCTGGAGATGTCCCGGATCCCGACCGGCTTCCTGCTGATCAAGTCCACGGTCTTCGAGAAGCTGAAGAAGCCCTATTTCCGCTTCCGCGTCGACGAGGAAGCGGGCGTGAACATCGGTGAGGACTTCGACTTCAGCGACCGGGCACGCGCCGCCGGCTTCCGGATCTGGTGCGATCCGTATCTCAGCAAGGAGCTCGGCCATATCGGTGAGCAATCCTTCAAGCTCTGACAGCGTGCCGCGCCGCGGCGCGCGACGCTCGACACGGTGAGGCGTGGGAATGAGGATCGCGATCATCACGCCGTCGAGGCTCAAACCCTCGACCCTGGCCGGAAAGGCCGGCCAGTACTTTTTGGAGCACGCGATCGCGAGCGCCAACGCCCAGGAGCTCGATCGGCCGGCGACGATCCACTTCTTCGTCGGGATCGACCCCGGGATCGAGATCCCGGCGCGGCTCGCCGCGCACCCGCAAGTCACCTTCGCGCGCGGCCCGCAGAGGGGCCAGATCCCCGCGCTGAACGCCGCCATCGGCGCCGTCGACGACAGCTGGGACCTCGTCGGCTTCCTCGAGGACGACGATCACTGGCTGCCCGCCTATCTGGGCTTCGCGCTGAGGGCCCTCGAGAGCTTCGATTTCGTCTCCTCGACGCAGCTCGAGACCGACGAGGCCGGTGAGGTGGTGCGGATCAACGACTTCGCGACGCCTTCGGGCTGGCTGATGCGGCGGACGACCTTCGCACAGGTCGGCGCGATCAGCCCGGCCGCGAAGTGGCACTACGACAACGAGTGGCTCGGCCGCCTCGCCGAGACCGGCCTGCGCCGCGCCCACCTCGTCGAGGCGACGGCGCCCGTCACGCTGCAGGACGCGATCCAGGTCCGTCCGTGGCTCGCCAACGTCCTGCGCAACGGCGGCCCCAACGTGCAGCTCGTGCGGCACGGTTTCGTCCTGCCGCTGGTGTGCCGCCTCGTGCATCCGGGCTCCGGGACCTCGGATGTCGGCTCGGGCGGCACCTCCAAGGCCGAGAGCAACGCCGAGTACCAGCGGCTGGTCGACCGCTTCGGTCGCATCCCCTGGTGAAGGCGCCGGGTGGAGCACCCGACGCCCGCAGCCCCCTCCCCGAGGCGGCCGACCTAGGCAGTCCGCCCCCGAGCCCGCCCCCGCAGCGCGTCCTGGAACGCGGCGAAGACCCGGCGCATCTGCGGGGCCTTGTAGGGAAACAGCTCCGCCGAATCCATGTCGTGGACGACCATCCCGGTATCGGCCTCGAAGATCAGCAGACGGCCGTCCGCGCTCTCGGCGCAGTCGATGATCAGGTAATCGAGGCCGATCCTGCGGTGGATCTCGGCGAACGCGGCGCGGTGGCGCTCGGCGAAGTCGGTGTCGAACGTGGCCATGGCGGCGGCCTCGACCTGCCGCTTCACCGGATCCTCCAGCATGCCGGCGTTGAGGTAGTGGATCATCCAGTGATCGCGGATGGCCATGTGGCAGAGGTAGGGCACACCGTCGATCAGCACGATGCGCAATTTCCGATAGAGGCCGTCGGGACCGCGGTAATCGCAGAACTGCGTGACGTAGAACGCCTCGGCTTCCGTCTGCGCGAGGTAGAGGTGCAGGTCCTCCGCCCGGTCGATCTTCTGGAGGTCGTTGCCGGCGTGCGTGTCTAGGGGCCGCACGAGGAGCGGGTAGGTCGGGCCCTCGGCTCTGCGGGACGCCGCGGCGCTCAGGATGGAGCGGCTCACGCGGACGACCTCCGGCGCCAGGATCCCATCCGCCCCGCGGAGCGCGTCCGCGATCCCGTGGCGGGACGTCTTGAGGACGTGGCGCGGGTGATTGACGATCGGCCGCGTCCACTGGTCCGCCGGCGCCGCGAGGGCTTCCAAGAGCGGCTCGGCGGTCCGCGCGTAGGCGATGCCCGTGACGATGACGTCGTGCGCCGGCAGGTCGTGCGGGATCGGCTCGCCGGGGCGGAGATAGAGGTAGGTGAGGCCGAAATCGCCGTCGTTCAGCAGGAAGTCGATCGGCGTGTTGGCCATGAGGTCGCCGGCCGTGACCAGGACGAGGACGCGGATCCGCGCCTGATCCGGGTTCGAGCGCAGCGAGAAGACCCGCTGTCCGTCCAGCACCTCGCTCTGGAGTGCGAGCCCCTCGGTGAAGCGGTGCTTCAGCAGCAGGATCGTCGCCATGTCCAGCGCCGTCCCGGCGTCGAGGGCGGAGTCTCCGCCCTCGGCGAGGATCTCGGCGGCCAGGGCGGCCATGTCGGCGCCCTCGAAGGCCGCCCGGATCAGGCGGGCCGGGCCGATCATCGGGTTCGGGTTGTCGATCCCCGCAACGTGCGCTTGCATCAGAGCCTCCGAGCCGTGGGGTCGCCGCAGCGATCCCGGAACCGCGATCAGGTGTTTCGAATCGCGCTCCGCGGCACGACGAACGCACTCTGACCGCACGGAGGTTTACGAAGCGCTAACCATGTTCTCGGTTCACCGGCGGCAGTCCCGGCCGAGACGCGGAGGCCGTGCGCGCGCGTCGGGCGTGCCTCACTCGCGCCGCGGCGCGGCGCCCGCGCGCCGGAGAGCGTCGGCCAGCGCTCCGCTGGGCGCCGGACCCGGGCTCGGTCGGCTCCGCGGCGCGTCCTGCCGGGGCTCGGCCGTCCTCCGGGTCTGCTGGCCCGGCTCGACGGGATCGTCGAGCCGCAGCGACAGCGCGATGCGCTTGCGCGGGACGTCGACGCTGAGGACCAGCACCCGTACGACCTCGCCGATCCGGACCACCTCGGTGGGCGACGCGATCCGCCGCCGGGCCATCGCCGAGATGTGGACGAGCCCGTCCTGGTGGACGCCGATATCCACGAAGGCCCCGAAGGCCGCGACGTTGGTGACGACACCCTCGAGCTGCATCCCGGGCTTCAGGTCCCCGATCGTCTCGACGCCCTCCTGGAAGCGCGCCGTCTTGAATTCCGGCCGCGGGTCCCGCCCCGGCTTCTCGAGCTCGGCGATGATGTCGCGCACGGTCGGCAGGCCGAAGCGCGCGTCGACGAAGGGCTCCGGCGCGAGGCGGCCGAGGAGGGCGGCGTTGCCGAGCAGGACGTGGATGTCGCTCTTCGTCGCCTGGAGGATGCGGCGGACCACCGGATAGGCTTCCGGGTGGACGCCAGACCCGTCGAGCGGGTCGTCACCGCCCTGGATGCGGAGGAAGCCGGCGGCCAGCTCGAAGGTCTTCGGGCCGAGCCCCGGGACCTTCTTGAGCGCCGCCCGCGTGCGGAACGGGCCCTGGGCGTCGCGGTGGGCGACGATCCGCGCCGCCATCGCGCCGCCGAGGCCTGAGACCTGCGCCAGCAGGGCCGGGGAGGCGGTGTTGACGTCCACCCCGACCGCGTTGACCGCGTCCTCCACCACCGCCGAGAGCGACCGCGACAGCTTCGCCTCGCTCACGTCGTGCTGGTACTGTCCGACGCCGATCGACTTGGGGTCGATCTTGACCAGTTCCGCCAGGGGATCCTGGAGGCGCCGGGCGATCGACGCGGCGCCGCGATGGGACACGTCGAGGTCGGGCAACTCCTTGGCGGCGATCTCGGAGGCCGAGTAGACCGAGGCGCCGGCCTCGGAGACCACGACCTTCGCCAGCGGCAGGTCCGGGTTCGCCGCGATGATCTCCGCGGCGAGGCGCTCGGTCTCGCGGGACGCGGTGCCGTTGCCGACGGCGAGAAGCTCCACGCCGTGCAGCCGGCAGAGCCGGCCGAGCGTCGCGACGGCCTCCCGCCAGCGCCGCTGCGGCTCGTGCGGGTAGGTCGTCTCCACCGCGACGACCCGCCCGGTCCGATCCGCCACCACGACCTTCACGCCGTTCCGGTAGCCCGGATCGAGCCCCATCGTCGCCCGCCCGCCCGCCGGGGCGGCGAGGAGCAGGTCCTTGAGGTTCCCGGCGAAGACCGACACGGCCTCGTCCTCGGCCCGCTCGAACAGCCGGCCGCGCAGGTCCTGCTTGATCCCGGCCCGGATCTTCGTTCGCCAGGCCGTGCGCACCGTGTCGAGGAGCCAGGCATCGCCGGGACGCCCCCGCGCCGCGATCTCGAAGCGGCGGCAGATCGCCGTCTCGAAGGGCCCGGGAAGGCCCGGCGCCGACTCCTCCCCCTCCGCGGCGAAGCCGACGTCGAGGACCTCTTCCCGCTCACCGCGGAAGATCGCCAGGATCCGGTGCGAGGGCATGCGCTCCAGCCGCTCGCTCCAGTCGAAGTAGTCCGAGAACTTCGCCCCCTCGTTCGCCTTGCCCTTGCGCACCTGCGAGACGAGCTGGCCGGTCCGCCAGTAATCCGCCCGCAGGCGCCCAACGAGGTCGGCATCCTCGCCGAAGCGCTCGATCAGGATGGCGCGGGCGCCCTCCAGCGCGGCCTCGGTGTCCGGCACGCCGCGCGCGTCCGACACGTAAGCGGTCGCGACCGCTTCGGGCGCGCGGTCGGGACGGCTCAGCAGAGCCTGGGCCAGCGGTTCGAGGCCGGCTTCGCGGGCGGATTGCGCCTTCGAGCGCCGCTTGGGCCGGAAGGGCAGGTACAGGTCCTCCAGCCGCGCCTTCGTGTCGGCGGCGTCGAGGGCCGCCGCCAGGGGCGGGGACATCTTTCCCTGGGCCGTGATGCTCGCGACGATCGCGGCGCGCCGCTCGTTGAGATCGCGCAGGTAGGACAGGCGCTCCTCCAGCCTGCGCAGCTGCGTGTCGTCGAGGCCGCCTGTATTCTCCTTCCGGTAGCGCGCGATGAACGGCACGGTCGCGCCGCCGTCGAGGAGCGCGACGGTGGCCGCGACCTGCGCCTCCCCGACACCGAGTTCCTCGGCGATCAGAGCGTTCACGGATTTCATGGGTTCTCCGACTGGAGTCGCGGCGACGGACGGGCTGCCTGGGTGGAGCGCCAAGCCGTCGGAAACAAGGCACCGGTCAGGGGCGCGGCTGCGCGTCCGCCCCGGCCTCCGCCTTCACGGCCCGGGCACAATCCAAGATGCGGTGCCGGGCATCGGGATCCTTGATCGAGAACCACAGGGTCAGCAATTCTTCGGTCATCGCACGGTCGTCGTGCGGGTCCGGATCGAAGAAGACGTCGACCGAACATCCGAGAGTCTCGGCCAGATCGCCGAGAAGGCGACGCGACCGTTCGTTCGGGACTCTGGTGTGATCTGCCATCACGTCGATCCGCCTCGCAGCGCCACCGGGTGCTGCCGCCAGAATGCCCTCGACCCCGCCCGCAACGGGTCAGAGCATCGAGATCCAGACAATCCAGTCAAGTCCACGCGTCGCAGGACCGTCGCGGCGTCGGCAGCGCGGATGCCGCGGCGGCTGTCACGGGGCCAGCGCAGTTCCTGGGGATAGCTGGCCGGCTGTCCGCTCAACGTGGCACGGATTTCGCACCAGATTGTTCGGGTCAGATCTCGATGGATAGCTGGCACGATGCTGAACCATCGATCTCCCCGCCCTCCGTCCACGAAGACAATAGTCTTCAGCGGAAGTTCGCGGCGGCCGGCGCGCCTTGACGGTCGCGAAACAACGTCATCCGGATGTCACCCGCGGATGCAAATCTTTCGCTTCGCATGTCCCGGACAGGGAGGCGCCCGTGCAATTCGAGATACGAGAGCGTAGCCGGTCGCTGTGGTCCTGGGTTCTCGTCAACGAGACTGACGAGCCCGTTCTCGAATCGCGACGCAGCTTCCCGTCCCGCGCCCAGGCCACGGCGGCGGCCCTGGCCTTCTCTCAGCTCGTCTCCCGTGCGGGGCGCAGCCTGGGCGGCGGCCCGCGTCAGGTCGGGTTCCTCTGACGGTAGCTTGCTCCGGTCCGGTGTCAGGTCGTCCGGATCCGGTGGCGCACGAGGCTCACGAGACTCGTGGCGGCGATGACGCAGCCAACGCCCATCGCGCCGAGGCAGCTGATGGTGCGGATCGGCTCGCCGCGGGCCAGAACGATGGCCACCGCGAGCGGCAGGAGCAGGAACACGAACAGGAAGGTCATGACCGGATCCGAATGACGATGCGCGAATCTAGGACCCGAATGGTTAATCACTTCTCACGGCTCGGTCCGGCTGGCAGCTTCGGTGGACCTCACGATCAGGGCGCACCGACACGTCTTCGCGAGCGGCGCTGAGCGATCTCCGGCGCGCGCCGCGACCCGTCACTCTGCGGGCGGACGGACCGCGATCACCGTTCGCGCGCGTCGAGGCGGACGAGACGGTCGACCAGGGCCCGGTCATGCAGGAGCGCCATCCGCTCTTTCGGCGAGAGCCACGCCTGCGCCTCCGCCACCGTCTCGGCCTCGCAGATCTTGGCGGTGGCCAGGGTCTGGTCCGGATCGATCGCGCCCCGGGGCCGCCGCTGTCCGAGGGGCAGCATCCGCGTGTGGTCACGCGCGAGGTCGGGATCGGCGTGGAGGGCCGCGAGGGCATCCGTCTCGTCGAACCCGTGCTCCGCGTTGCGGGCCGCGAGGGACGCGGCGCGGACCGCGATCTCCGGCGGGGTGGCCTCTTCCGGCGTAGCGAGGAGCAGGCGTCGCTTGAGCGCCAGGCCGAGTCCGAGCTGGCCGCTCGCCCAGGAGATCGGGATCGCCAGAACGAGACCCAGGATCGTCGGGCTCATCCAGAGGAACAGCGAGGTGGCGATCGCGAAGGCGGCGACGCCTGCCACCAGCCCCAGCAGCGTGTGCCAGCGATGGCGGACGACGATGTCGCGCAGCGGGATCGAGCCGTCGTCCCGCCGCTGCGGGTTCCAGCCCGTGTCCCGTCCGAGCAGGATGCCCATCACGGAGCCCGACTGGATCACCATCGCCACCGGCGCCACCAGGGCGGACAGCAGGATCTCGACGAGGCTCGACAGGACGAGCCGTCCGGCGCCGCCGCAGGCGCGCCGCACCGGACCGTCCAGCAGCGCCAGGATCAGGCCGAGGAACTTGGGTGCCAGCAGCACCGCCATGGTCAGGCCGAACAGCTGGAGCGCGCGGACCGGATCGAAGCGCGGGAAGACCGGCGAGAAGCCGGCGCCGCCGAAATAGTCCGGCCGCTCCGTCGCCGTCTGGAGCACCAGCAGGATGCCGACCACCAGCTGCAGCAGCCACAGCGGTGAGGCGAGGTAGCCGGCGATGCCGGTGGCGAAGTGCTGCCGCGTCGCGGGATGCAGCCCGGCGGCGCCGATCACCCGCGCGTGCTGGAGATTGCCCTGCGCCCAGCGCCGGTCGCGCACCGCCACGTCGATCAGCGAGGGCGGGCTCTCCTCGTACGAGCCTGGCAGGCGATGGAGCATGTACACCGCCCAGCCCGCCCGGCGGATCAGGGCGGCCTCGACGAAGTCGTGGGACAGGATGTGTCCGCCGAAGGGCGGCGTCCCGGGCAGGTCCGGCAGGCCGCAGGAATCCGCGAAGGCGCGGGTCCGGATGATCGCGTTGTGACCCCAGTAGTTGCCGTCCCGGCCCGACCACGCGGCGAGGCCGGCGGCGATCACCGGGCCGTAGATCCGGGCCGCGAATTGCTGGAGTCGGGCGAACAGGGTGTTGCGGTTGATGATCAGCGGCAGCGTCTGGATGATCCCGGCGTCCGAGTCCGCCTCCATGGCGGCCGCGAGCGCCACGACGGCAGATCCGCTCATCAGGCTGTCGGCGTCCAGCACGAGCATGTGGTCGTAGCGCCCGCCCCAGCGGGTGACGAAATCGCCGATGTTCCCGGCCTTGCGGTGATGGTTCTTCGGCCGGTGCCGGTAGTAGAGCCGGGCCTCGGGGCCGAGCCGGCCGCGCAGGTCGAGATAGGCCCGCTCCTCGGCGATCCAGGCATCGGGCTGGGTGGAGTCCGACAGGACGAACCAGTCGAAATGATCGCCCAGCCCGGTCGCCTCGACCGCCTCGCGCATGGCCTCGATGCCCGCGAAGGTGCGAGCCGTCGCCTCGTTGTAGACGGGCATCAGGACCGCGGTCCGCGTGCGCAGCGCGGCCGGGTTCGGCGCCGGCCGGGGCCGGCGCAGCAGCGTCGCGAAGCCGAGCACCGCGCTGGTGAAGGCGAGCGCGATCCACGAGAAGGTCAGGCAGAACAGGACGACCAGCACGAGCTGGAGGGCGGTCGGGCTGCCGGAGACCGACACGGTCTCGACCATCTGCCAGCCGCCGAAGGCCGTGAGCGCCAGGGCGCCGCCGAACACCAGGATCCGCTCAGGCCAGGGCGTCCGGACCCGGCGCTCCGGCCGGTGACCGAGCCCCGGATCCCAGCGCGCCAGATCCTGGACGGGCATCGACAGGGGAGCCTCGGGCGGCAGATAACGGCCGCCGTCGGTCACGGTCTCGCGCCCGGAACCGGCGTCCGTCGCTGGCGGCAACATCATGGTCTCGTCCAGTCGCACGGGGGAGGCCGTTCCTCAGCAATCGGGTCGGGGTTCAAGGTGTCCAGCGAAACAGCCAGGTCTCGCTGGCCCGGGCCTGGCCGCGCCGGAGCGCGAGACGCAGCTCGCTCGCGCGCTCGCTCCCCGGATCGAGCTCGAACAGGATCCGCAGCGTCTTACGATCGGGGTACCGAAACCGTTCCTGACGCGTGATCGTCCCGGCCGAAGCGCCGAGGTCGACATCGATGTCGCCGGGCTGGAACAGCGCGTCGCCCTCGAAATCGACGGCGAAGAGCCGGCGGTTCCCCGTGCTGCCGTGACCGCAGCGGCTGTCGCGCACCCGGGCGATCTCCGGCGGCAGCGGGTCCGGCCAGCCCTTGGACCAGTGCTGCCGGCACTGGAAGCGCATCTCCGCGCCCTTCGCGAGCTTCGCCTTGGGCCGCCAGTAGGCGAAGACGTTCTCGTTGAGCTCGGAATCGCTCGGGATCTCCAGCAGCGTGACCGCGCCCTCGTTCCAGTCGTCGAGGGGCTCCAGCCAGAGGGACGGTCGCTGCTCCCAGTGGCGCCGGTCGTCCTCGAAATCGTCGTAGGCGCGGGCGCGCTGCATGAGGCCGAAGCCCTTGGGCCCGCGATCCACGAAGGCCGAGACCTGCAGCGCCTCGGGATTGTGGACCGGGCGCCAGATCGGCTCGCCGTAGCCGTTGTGGATCGCCAGGCCCTCCACCGAGAAGGCCGCGGCGCGCAGGTCGTCCACGCGGTTCCGATCGAGGGGCCCGAACAGGTAGCTGCCCTGCATGCCGCCGAGACCGATATGGTCGAGCTCGGCGCGGGCGAAGACCGTCCCGTCGATCTGTGCCGTGGAGACGTCGCGGCCCGGCGTCAGCGTGATCTTGAAGGCCGCGGTCGCCGATTCCGATTCCGCGAGGGCGTGGACGATGACCGGCTGGCCCGCCCGCGGCGCCTCGACGAACAGGGCCCGGAACAGCGGGAACTCCTCGCCGCGGGAATCCGCCGGCCGCAGGGCGAGCGCCCGGGCGTTGATGCCGAAATCCTGGCCCTCGGCGACGAGGCGGAAGAACGAGGCGCCCTGGAACAGGGCGAAGTTCGACAGCCCGTCGGCACCGTCGAACCGGGCGCGCAGGCGGAAGCCCGAGAAGGCGGTGTCGGCGGCCAGGTCGGGCAGGTCGAGGCCCGGCGCCGCGATGGCGGACTTGTCGTACCCGACCGGCTGCACCACGCCGTTCTCCACGACGAACAGCGACACCGGCGTCTCGAAGATCGAGCCGCGCAGCAGCGGCTCCAGGACGTAGCCGGCATTCCGGTCGGCCCAGACCGCGCGGCCCTCCGCGGGACGGATCGCCTCGTAGGCCTCGCGGGAGAGGTTCTTGAGAACCGTCGGCACGTCGCCGGTCTTCGGGGCGGCGTAGGGGGCGGCGGCCCGGGCGCGGGCGAGGTCGGTCAGCGTGCCCGCCGCGAATGCCTCGCCGGCGCCGGGCAGGGCGGGGGCCTTCTCCGGGTCGGCCGCCCGCGCGGCTGCCGGGAGCAGGCCAGCGGCAGCGCCGAGCGCGCCCCCCAGGACGGCGCGGCGTGTCGCGGTGGCGGAGAATCCGGGGTCGATCATCATGCAGGCGGTCGTCTCACGTCGCAAGGCAAGGTGCGGGAGGCCCCGTGTATACGGACAGGCCGGCTGAACCCAGCGTTAAGCAAGCGCTTGAACCGCAAGGGGCTCCGTTGACTTAACCCGAGCCGGCTCTCTAATTCGGCCGACTGCATCGGAACGGGGGAGGCAGCATGGGATCGTTGCGAGTGACTGGCCACGGCGTGGATCTCGGCGAGAGTCTGCGCGGCCGCGTCGAGGAACGGATGTCGGCGATCCAGGCGAAGTATCTCGACTCGCACATGCACGATTCCTGCAACGGCCACGTCACGCTCCGGCGCGACGGCACAGCCTTCCGGACGGATTGCGTCCTGCACCTCGTCTCCGGCCTGACGATCGAGGCCAACGGCTTCGCGCACGACGCGCGGTCGAGCTTCGAGCAGACCGCCGAGCGCCTGGAGACCCGTCTGCGGCGCTACAAGCACAAGCTGAAGCAGCACGCGACGGGCCCGGGCGACGACGCGGCGGTCGAGGCCGCCTACGCGGTGTTCGCCGCCCCGGAGGTGGAGGAGGACGACGCCGCCGAGGGCGACGCCCACCCGCCGATCGTCGCCGAGAGCACCAAGACTCTCCAGCGCCGCACCATCGGCGAGGCGGTGACGGCCCTCGACATGACGGGATCCCCAGTGGTTGTGTTCGTCCACGCTGGCACCGGCCGCGTCAACGTCGTATATCGGCGGAGCGACGGAGCGATCGGCTGGGTGGACCCGCCGAACGCCACCGAGTGACGCCGCGGGTCGGGAGGAACGGAGCCGGAACCGGCTGGTTTCCCCGCTTATTGAATCTGGTGGGGGCGCGGCCGGAACGGCCGTCGATGCCCCTGCGACGAGGCCCGCTTCCTCGCGAACGGGCGACGGGGCAACGGTCGTTCGATGCCAGTTCTGGAATTCCTCGACCCCGACTCGGTCGTGCCGGCCCTGCGCGCCCGCGCCAAGAAGCAGGTGCTGCAGGACCTCGCCGCGCAGGCGGCGCGGCGCCTGCCCGCTCTCGGTGAGCGCCCCATCTTCGACACGCTGCTCCAGCGCGAGCGGCTCGGGTCGACCGGCATCGGCGACGGCGTGGCGATCCCGCACGGCAAGCTGCCCGGTCTCGACCGTCTCTTCGGGCTGTTCGCGCGCTTCGACCGGCCGGTGGACTTCGAGGCGCTCGACGGGCAGCCCGTGGACATCGCCTTCCTGCTGCTCGCGCCCGAGGGCGCCGGCGCCGATCACCTGAAGGCCCTCGCGCAGGTCGCCCGCATCCTGCGCGAGCCGGGCATGCTCGCGCATATCCGGGCCGCCCGGGACGCCGGCGCGCTCTACGCGCTCCTGACGCGCTCGACGGCACCGCAGGCCGCGTGATGATCCAGAGCTTCCGAACGGCCGCCGCCCTGACCCTCGCGGCCGGCATCTCCGGCGCCGCCGCCCAGGGCGAGACCACCTGCGCGCGCGACGTCCTGGTGGCGCAGTCGATGCAGCGCCAGGCCCTCGAGCAGCTCGAGCAGGCGGACGGGGACGACGCCAAGAACTGCCGCGTCTGGCGGCGCCACGTGGAGACGATGCGCCGCGTGGCGAGCGTCTACGGCCGCTGCCTGTCCGGTTCGGAGCGCGGCGAGCGCCTCGCCCAGGTCCAGGGGTCGGACCGCGAGTTCTCGGCCGCGATCAAGGCCCGCTGTAAGGGGCTGTAGGGGCGGGCGTGGCGCAGGCCGCGCCCTCAATCCACGCCGCGGAGCATGAGCGGCTCGGCCACCATCTTCACCGGCTTGCCGCGCCCGATCAGGATCGCCGCGCGGGAGCGCTCGGGATCGGCCTCGAAGCGCGTGCGGACCCAGCTGACCAGGAACTTCATGTATTCCGAGGCCAGGAGGCGCGCGGCCGGCGGGTTCTGCCACCAGCGATCGGCATCGAAGGCCTCGCTCACGACCGGATGCGGCAGGACGCGGTCGCTGTCCTGGAGGGCGTGGTCGAGTTCGACCAGCGTCCGCGGCATGTGGTAGTTCGAGGTCACGACCGCGACGGTGCTGAACCGGTGCGCGCGCATCCAGCGGCGCGTCTCGATGGCGTTCCCGATCGTGTTGCGCGCCCGGTAGTCGAGATCCACGCAGCAGGCGATCAGGGCGCGCTGGGTCGGGTTCAGCCGGGCGATCTCGTCGCGGCTGGTCCGCTCGTTGACCCCGGTGATGAGCAGGCGCCGCCCGTAGCCGCCCGCGAGCAGGTCGATCGCGTCGCCGATCCGCTGGGCACCGCCGGTCAGCGCGACGATCCCGTCCGCCCGGTCGGTCGGTGTCCGCTCCTGGCGGGCGAGCGCGCCGACGAACACGAGAAAGCCCGCGAACAGGGCCAGCATCCCGAGCCCGGCGCCGAGGCCGCAGGTCCAGAGCGCGATCCGCCGCCGGTCGCGCGGGCGCGCGGCGGCGCGGCGCGGGAGACCCCACTCGTGCCAGGCCCAGCCGACGGCGTCGGTCGAGGGCGGATCCGATGCGCGCAGCATACGCGTGGTCATCCTCCGGAGAATCGGCGCCGATTGCGGCGGCTCGGAGGCCGGCGCGGTCGGCTGTTTCCACACCGCAACGATAAAGTTTCCAGACGGTAAACGCGCTCGGAAGACCCCCTATTTCCACGTCTTCGTGACGCAGCAGGGATCAGGCCAGGAAGCGCCGCACGGTCACACGCGAGACGACGCCCGTGACGAGGGACGCGATCACGCCGATCAGGATCACGCTGGCGTAGCCGCGCAGGCCGATATGGAACGCGCCGAACAGCGCCTCGACCTCCTGACCGGCCGGTCCGGAGCGCGCGGCCCGGGCGAGGAGCCCGGCGATCACGAAGGCCACGAGGGCCAGACCGGCGCCGATCGCGCCGCCGCGCAGGCCCAGGCCGAAGAACCGCCGCTGGAACGCGCGGGCGATGTAGTCGTCGTCGGCGCCGACGAAATGCAGCACTTCCACCACCTCGCGGTTGCTCGCCATGGCGCCGCGTGTCGCGAAGGTCACCGCGAGGCCGGTGGCGATCAGGACGAGCAGCACGAGCCCGATCCCGATCCCCACGAAGGCGTTGGCGGCGGTCGAGAGCCGCTGCAGCCAGAGCGCGTGGTCGTCGAGGCTGGCGACGCCCGGCAGCGCCTCGACGAGGCGTGAGCGCAGCCGCTTCAGGTCGGCCGCCTGGCTGCTGGAGAGCTTGAGGGCGATGAGCCGCGGCACCGGCAGGTCGGACAGGTCGAGCCCGGTCCCGAGCCACGGCTCGAGCAGGCGCTCCGCCTCGGCCTTGCTGAACACCCGCGTCTCCGCGATCCCGGGTTCGGCCTTGGCGATGCCGTCGGCGCGCGCGACGTCGGCGTCGACGTCGCGGCCGGGACCGGGCCGGACCTGGATCGTGACCTCCCGCGCCACGTCGCCCTGCCACTGGGCGGCGTTGGTCGCGACCATCTCGGCCGCGCCCGCGCAGAGGCCGGCGAGGAAGGTGAGGATCGCGATGACCGCCGCGAGGGAGCGCCCCGCCGCCGTGTCGGTGGGCACCAGCGGCGCGTTGCGGCGCAGGTTGGCCGGCATCGACGGGTCGGGCGGCACGGCCGATCCACCGGCCTTCGTCCGCGGCATCGCCTGAGTGCTCATTCCTCGATCCGCAGCCGGCCTTCGCCCAGGACCATCCGGCGGGCATCGACGGCGTCCATGATGCCGAAATCGTGGGTGGCGATGATGACCGAAGTCCCGAGCTTGTTCAGCTCCAGGAACAGGCGCAGCAGCCGCCGCCCGAGGCCCGGATCGACGTTGCCGGTCGGCTCGTCCGCGAGCAGCAGGTCGGGCCGCGCGATCAGCGCGCGGGCGATGGCCGCGCGCTGCTTCTCGCCGCCCGAGAGCAGCGGGGGCAGGGCGTGCATGCGCTCGCCGAGGCCGACCCAGCGCAGCAGTTCCACCACCTCGGCCCGGTAGCTGGCCTCGGCCCGGCCCTGGACGCGCAGGGGCAGGGCGACGTTCTCGTAGGTGGTCAGGTGGTCGAGGAGCCGGAAATCCTGGAACACCACGCCCATCCGGCGCCGGAGCCCGGTCAGCGCCTTCGCGGAGATGTCGCTCACCTCCTCACCGAAGATCGAGACGAGCCCGCGGGTCGGCCGCACCGACAGAAGGATCAGGCGCAGCAGCGTCGTCTTCCCGGCGCCGGACGGGCCGGTCAGGAACTGGAAGGAGCGCGGCGCGATGCGGAAGCTCACGTCGGACAGCACCTCCGGCCCGAGGCCGTAGCGCATGCCGACATTCTCGAACTGCACCACTGGCCGCTCCGCGCCGGGCAGCAGGCTCTTCATGCTCGCCTGTAGGTTCAAAGCCGTGCCGTATCTCGTCTGTCCGTCCCTCGGGAATCGCCGGAGCGGCGGGCGTTTTCAAGGCCTCGGGGATTTCACGGCCCCTTAACCCTGTTCGGGCACACTTCTTCAAGCAATTCACTGTCCGGCCCGGTCGCGGCCGATCGATGCGAGTATGGCGCGGATGCTGATCGCCTGCCCGAGCTGCGCGAGCGAATATCGCATCGACGCCAGCAAGGTCGGCATGGAGGGCCGTTCGGTCCGCTGTGCCGCCTGCCGCGAGACGTGGTTCATCTCGCCCGCCGACGTCCTCGCCGGCCACGAGGCGGAGCTCGCCGCGCAGGCCGAGACCGATCCCCTCGCCGACGCGGCCTGGGAGGAGGCGACCGCCTCGGTGCGGAATGCCACCGACGTTCCGGCGCCCGAATCCCGACGGTCCGCCAAGCGCAAGTCCGCCGGGAAGGCCGCCGGGAAGGCGCGCCGCTCGATCCCGGGTCTGACACCGTCTCTGGCTCTCGGCCTGACGCTCCTGGCGGCGATCCCGCTCGTCTGCCTCGCCCGGACCAGCGTGGTCCGGGCCGTCCCGCAGACCGCCTCCCTGTTCGCGCGCATCGGCCTGGCGGTGAACGTGCGCGGGATCGAGATTCGCGACGTCGTCGCCTTCAACAACCCGGCCGAGGACGACAGTCCCGCGGAACTCGTCGTCGAGGGCGACCTCGTCGGCGTCGCGCGCTCGGACGCGCCCGTCGCGCCGCTGAGCGTCGAGATCCGCGACGCCGGCGGTCGGACGATCAAGACCTTCACGGTCGCGCCGCCGCGGACGATCCTCGCCGCGACCGAGACCGCGCGATTCCGCGCGAGCCTGCCGTCGCCGCCGGCCGCTGGGCGCGCGGTGGTGCTGCGTTTCGCCGACGCGTCCACGACCCGCTCCGACCCTCGGGTGGCGGCAGCGGATCGGTGAGGCGGTTCCGCGCCGGTCATTAGCTCAGGTTGCGCCTCTCCCGCGGATCGGCAACCTTCTCGACGGCGTTCCCGTTGCGGGCCTGAGCGTCGGCCGACGTCGGCGCATGGGATCGCCGTGCCTTGAGTGTTCGCGAAACCGTTCCCATCGTCGTCGAGACGACCGACTCGGTCGATCAGAAGCGCGCCTTCGATTACTGGCGCAGCACGGCACTGGCGCGCGTCGACGCGACGCCGCTGGCACCCGACATCCCGTTCGCGGCGGGCCGCCGGCTCGCGATCACCCGTCACGGCGCGATCCTGCACACCCTGAGCAAACCGATCGGGGTCGAGCGCACGACGCAGCACGTGCGCCGGGACGGGCGCGACGACATCGCGATCGTGCTCCTCGTCCAGGGCAGCGGCTACATCGAGCAGGGCAACAGCGGCGCCGTGCTGGGCGCCGGCGACATCGCAGTCCATGCCATGGATCAGCCCTTCGCGATCGGCAGCCGCGATTCCTACGAGGAGATCCGCCTCCAGGTGCCGCGCGCCGCCTTCGTGAGCCAGGTCGGCAGCGTGCACGCCTTCGCCGGGCGCGGTCTCCGCGCGACGCCGCTCAGCGGCCTGTTCGCGACCTATCTGCGGTCGTTCTCCGAGACGGTCGGCGGTATGTCGGAGGCGGAAGCCGGCATCGCCCTCGAGGGCGTCCTTCACCTGCTGCGCGCCCTGGCCGACCGCCAAGGCGAGACGGCCGGCGACGAGCTGTCCGGGGACGCCGTTCGGGCCCTGGCCCTCGCCCATATCGAGCGCCGACTGCACGATCCCGCCTTCGGGCCGGAATCGCTGCCGACGGCTCTGCGGGTCTCGCGAAGCCGCCTCTACGCGGCTTTCACCGGCGACGAGGGCGTGGCGGCGAAGATCCGCGACGCCCGGCTCGACCGGGCCTACAGGCGACTCCGCGGCGGCACGCGGATCGGGTCGGTGATGACGAGCTGCGGCTTCACCGACGCGGCCACCTTCAGCCGCGCCTTCCGCCGCCGGTTCGGCGTGGCGCCTCGGGACGTGCTGGAACGCCGCCCCTGACGGAGTCAGATGCGGCTGCCGCGCGGGTCGGAGACCGTCCGCCCGGGCGCGACCGCGCCCGCGAGCCGCTGCGCCACGCCGATGAACCCCAGGCCGAGGCGGATCGCGACGACGCCGACCCGCGCGATCCGGATCTGCCCGGGCAGCTGGCGCGGGCCGATCGGGCGGTAGGCGAGGCGCGGGCTGGCGCGCTCCGCCTCCGCGATGGCCTGACCCAGCGGGAGGGACGCGATGCGCCGCGCCTCCGGCGGAACGATGCCGATCGCCCGCGCCCAGCCGTCGCTCCGCGCGAGCGCCCCGCGCCCGTGCATCTGGCGGAATCGCCGCCGCCAGAGGTAGCGCCGCACGGCGCGCGGGAAGGTCTCCATCCGGGCATCGCAGAGCGCGTCGGGCTCCTCGCAGCGGGAGCGGATCGTGTCCGCCACGCCGCCCGGCGCGCGCCCGGCGAGGCGGGCCGAGATGGTCACGCAGACGTCGGTGGCGTGCCGGACCCGCAGCCCGTGTTCCAGCAGCCGGGCGATGAAGGCGCCGTCCTCGCCGAGCGGGATCTCGGGTATGCCGCCGACGGCGAGGTACGCGCTGCGGGTCACCGCGAGGGTCGCGCCGATCGCGGTGCGGTGGCAGGGCCAGGGGTCGTTCGGATCGGGATCGATCCGCGCCTCGGCCTCGGTGATCAGGGCGTCGTAAGTGTCCTCCAGCCGGCCGCGGGCGGGGAGCGAGGGCGGCAGCAGCGCCGCCTCCGCCGCGTCGAGCTCGACCCGGCCGGCCACAGCGTCGGCCCCGGCCTCGATCGCCGCGCGATTGCGCGCCACCCAGTTGGGCGGGACCCGGCTGTCGGCGTCGGTCGACAGGATGATCCCCGCATTCCCCGCATCACCCAGCCAGGCGGCGGCGGCGTCCATGGCCCGGCGCCGGGCCCATCCGGCATGGGCGCCGGAAAAATTCTCGACGGACACCCGGACCGGGATCGACAGCGTCGGCACCAGCGCGGTGACGAGGGCCTCGGTGCCGTCCGTGCAGTTGTTCAGGAACAGCACGAGCCCGACGCGCCCCGATTCGGCACCCTCCTGGGCGTCGATCGCCCGCAGGCACGCGGCGATCCGCTCCTCCTCGTTGCGCACGGGCACCGCCACGATCGCATCGGGACCCGGGACGTCTGACAAAGGGGGGCTCGACACCGGTGATCATCTCCGCCGGACCCGTCGTGCGGGTCTGGATCGGGCTTATGCCGGAGCTTCCCTGAACGGAACCGGACCGGGGAGATCCGGCGACGCGCCGTCGGTCAGAGGGTCTTCTCGACGAGGCCCTCGATCCATTCCGGCTGGGTCTCGCCGACCGAGCGGCCGACCTCGGTCGCGCCCTTGTAGGCGATCAGCGTGCTCTGCATCCGCACGTTCAGGCGGCGCAGCAGCTCCTTCTGGCTATCGAAGTCGATGTCGAAGATCTGGAGATCCTTGAAACGCGGCTCGGCCGCGAGTTTCGCGAGGATCGGCTTCTGCGTCCGGCAGATCGGGCACCACGGGGCGCTGACCGCGATCAGCACCGGCTTCCCGCCCTTCTGCGCGGCCTCGAAGGCCGCGTCCGAGAACGGTCGGGTCTCGCCCGCCAGGGCAGCGGTCGGGATCCCGAGCAGGGCCGGGCCGGCGAGGGCGAGGCCGACGAGCGCGAGGACGTGACGACGGCTCATCATGGTGTGCGATCCTCCCGCGACCCCGTCGGCGCGGGGGGCTGCTGGTGGCGGGATGCTACGTCGCGCGCCCGGCCCCGTCCCTGTGACCTGTGCGCCCCAAAGACGGAAAGCCCCCGCGCCGGATCACATTGTCGAGACGCCGGACGGCGGCGCGTCGGACGACCGGTCCTCCGCCACGAGCGCCGCGATGTCGTCGGGATCCACCGCGTCGATCGGGCGCCGGATCTTCAGGGCCCGCGTGGGCGCGCCGGCGCGCATCACCAGCACGATCGTCTCCATGTCGGGGCAGCCCGGATCGGCGCAGGCGATCTCGTTGACCGCCAGCGTGTCGGCCTCGCCGAGGCCGAGGGCCGTCCGCAGATCCTGCTTCAGGCGCGCCGCGATCGCGGCGCGCTCCGCCGAGCGGGCCCGCCACGCCCTGAGGCTCACGAAAGCCATGCGCGATGCTCGTTGTCCTGCCGTGGAAGCCCCGTTGCGGTTGTGTAACACTGTTACATTTTTCTGGGGGCGGTCAAGCGTCGCCCCATGCGCCTGAAACAACCGTCGTGTTCACCGGTCATGTAGAGGCCGACCTCGGAAAAACCGACTTCGTTGGTCTTCGGACTCGACAGGGGCGTAGAGGTCCGGTGTGGTGTAATAGGCGCGCGAAGGATGTGAGATCTTGCGACCCTGGCGGGACGGGCCGGACGACCGGCGGAGCTACCATCACGGCAACCTGAAGGAGGCCCTGCTGGAGGCCGCGCGCCGGTTCATCGCCGAGCGCGGGATCGGCGGCTTCACCCTGGTCGACGCGGCGCGGCTCGTCGGCGTGACGCCGGCCGCCTTGTACCGCCATTTCCGCGGCCGCGAGGCGCTCCTGGAGGAGCTGGCTGGGCGCGGCTTCGCGGAGCTCGCCGCGCGTCTGGCGCGGGCCCTGACGTCGCGCGGGACGCCGCTGGAGCGGTTCACCCGGATGGGCGAGACCTATCTCGCCTTTGCCGAGGAGGAGCCGGCCTACTACGCGGCAATCTTCGAGACCCGCGGGGCACCCGCCGGCGAGGCCGATCCCGACGCGCCGCCCGGCGCCCCCGGTGCGGAGGCGCGGCCGAGTCCCTTCGACCTGCTGGTGGAAGCGCTGCAGGCGACCTTCGCGGACGGGTTCGGGGGCGTGGCGCCCCGCTTCATCGCCCTGGAGGTCTGGGCGCTGGCGCACGGCCTCGCCACCCTCTCGGCCGCCGGGCATCTGCCGCGCGGCCCCGGCTTCCCCGACAAGTACGAGCTGCTGCGAGCCGGAGTCCTCGCCCTGGTCCACGGGGCGGGGCGCCCCGGCGAGCGCGACGGCGGCGGTGGGCGGCCTTGAAAGGCCCCCGCCGGACCCGCATGTTAACCGCGTTCACATGAACAGCGGAGCACAGCCGTGACCTCTCAATCCTCCTCTCCCTGGGCGACCGGCAGGCTCTGCCGGTCCGGCCCGTTCCCGCGTCGGTCGCTGGAGATCGGCGCGATCGTGGTGGGCTTCATCTACTGGTGGCCGATCGGCCTCGCGCTCGTGGCCTGGAAATTCGCGGGCTACCCGGCCTTCGCCGAGATGCGGGACGCCGCGCGCCGGACGGTGTCGGGGTTCGAGGGCGGGCGCCCCGGGTCGCGCTTCGCCCGCGCCTTCGATGCCGCGAACCGCCGCGGCGGCAGCGGGAACGCCGCCTTCGACGAGTACCGCCGGGCCGAGCTCGACCGCCTCGAGGCGCAGCGCCGCGCCCTCGAGGAAGAGAGCCGCGCCTTCTCGGACTTCGTGGAGGAGCTGAAGCGCGCCCGGGACCGCGAGCAGTTCGACGCGTTCATGGCCAAGCGCCGGACCGAGGGTGGCGGCCGCGCGGTCTGATTCTGCGACGCGGCGTCCGGGCCCATCGGCCCGGACGCACCCCCTGAACACCGCGTGCCGTCTCAGGCCGCGCGGACGCGATCGAGGAACCGCGCCACCTCGCCGTTCAGGTGCTCGGACTGCTCCGAGAGCCGCGACGCCTCGGCCAGAACCTGCCCGGCGGCCTGACCGGTCTTCTCGACGGCCCCCGCGACGCTGACGATGCTGCGGGTCACCTCGCCGGTGCCGGCCGCCGCCTGACCGACGTTGCGGACGATCTCGTGGGTCGCCGCGCCCTGCTGCTCCACCGCCGCCGCGATCGTGGTCGCCACGCCGTCGATGTCCCGGATGCGGGCCGTGATCGTCCCGATCGCCGCG
>NZ_JBNNWO010000031.1:0-44378 GCF_050281105.1 Methylobacterium sp. NPDC080182 | reverse complement strand
GCCATCCCATCCTCCTGAGGCTCCAAACCCGAGGATAGAATCACCCCACAGCCGCCGACGCTACCCCATGAGTCGTGCTCAACAAGGATTGGTATCAGGCGTTCGAGTGCGCCTTCTGGGCCGCGCGCCGGATGAAGCGCTATGCGCAGGTCAATCGGGCCGACTTCCGCGGCGAGCTCGGAGCAAACGATCGTTGTCGGAGCGGCTCCGACGATCCGCCTCACGACGAGCGTCAAATCGGACGGCTCGATGGTTCCGAGGACAATTCGCGCTTCGCAAGCGCGCTCTAGTTCCTCCGGAAGCCGCATTGCGCCGGGAGCGACGATCCCAATCAGAGGCAGGAAGCCTCGAAGGGCTCGCGCAGCCTGCACGCCATCGTTTGGATGCGCGCCTGAGCGTCCGGTGCGAGCCTTGATGACGATGGCGCCTCGCCGCTCATCCCGAGCGTCGGTCGATGACGGGGGCAGCTTCCCGCTTGGCCGTGATCCGAAACAGCGCATGAGGGCATCGGCGGTCGGTTCAATCCAAGCTTCGCTGGAGCATTCCACGATCAGAACCGGCGCTTCCTCCACGATACGCCTTGAGACGTCCGGGTCTTTTGCAAGCGCTCGACCGATGAGTACGGCTGCCGCGATCGGAGCCGGATCGTCGGACGGATGGACGGCGTTAATGCGCGGCGCACAATCGTCGCGCTCCATGTCCGCGTCTGACTGCGGTCGCTCGGAACGATCCTGTAGGCCGAAACGCGTCAGCATATCTTCCGGGTCGATGCGATAGCGCGCGGCGCTGGCAGTCGCCCCGCGCTGGGAGAGCTTCTCCTCCAGTGGGTCTGAAGGCATCGGGTGTTGAGACCCGTGAATCTCGTCGCCCCTGATCATCGCTAGTCTCCTAAGACTCGGATCAAGCCTGGAAATGCGATCTCGATCAGGACGAGGTGGCGGTACGCCTGCCTATTCCGCTCGTTGGCCGTTTCGGGAGCGCATGATGAGGACTGCCTAGGTTGCACACGAAAGCCGTTCCGGCGGAGGCCGTCCCGAACACCGGCGACGATCGTTGCGCGGCGGCGTCCTGACTCCGGCAGGCCGCCGACGACGAGCACGTGTCGCTCGGCGGCGCGGTCCGTACCGGCTGCCCAACTTGCAAGTTCGATCCGCCAGTTGCGCGGCATCCGGACGATGATCGAGGGCGGTCGTTGCCCTTCCAGGCCCGGAAGGATGCAGAACGGCATACCATCCATCGGGCAGATCTCGGACAGGAGATCGAGGGTGGCGAGCGTCGCGCAAGCGACCCAGGCGCCACTCGCCCGCTCCTCGATCCGGAAGGCGAAGCGTCGGAACAAATCGCCAGCCAGCATAAGATGATGGCTGTACGTGAGTGCCTGCGGAATGCCGGCCGATCCGAGGCGCGGAAGACCAACCTCGTTAGCATGGCGCATCGCAAGCCGTGCAGCCGATGCCGGGGATAAGACACGCTCTTCGGCGAGAGATGTCAGAAGATCGACGGTCTCGTCGGACACCCCGGTCAGATCGTCGAGGGTGACCTCCAGACGATGGCGCTTCCTTGCCGAGGGAACATGGCCATCGCGAGAGGCGATCCGCTTGACCAGCGCAGCAACCGTCTGACACCTCTTCAGCGGCCGAATGAACGATCGTCCCGATGGAAATTCGACGATGTTCCTATTTGGCATGGCGACACCTCGCAACGTGGATTGGATCAGCTCGGAGGCTTACGGACGCTCGGGGGCCTCGACGCATCGGTCGTCTTGGCTGGCGACTTTAGACGGGCACGCCGCTTGACGAGCCGGTCTGCTCGGATCTTCCCCGGTCTGCCGAGCCAAACCTCGCTTGGTGACGAGCAGAACACGGCGACCGATCCGGCGCGCGTCGCGCTTGATGGATAGTAGCCGCTTCCTCAGCTCCGGCTTGCGCCAAACCCGATTGGCCGCGACCAGAACGATCACCGTCCCTCCCACGCGCCGAAACGTGGCGTGAGCCAAACCGATATCGGCCAGGCGCACATAGGACGGGATATCTTCCAATCCTCGGGGCACGACCGACAGCACATCCGGCCGCGAGCTAGCAGTGATTTCAAGGCCACGAGCCATCGCGATACGCTCGTTCGCGATCCGGATCCGGCGACAGATGCTATCATGAAGGGTAGTGACGATCGCATTGCCCACGCGGGTAGATTGTTTCGACATGGCGCAATCTCCCGAACCGCCCGAACGGCGGTCGACCGAAGATGCTGAATTGAGGGACATCGTCGCTTGAGCCGATCGGGAGACCGAAGGCGCAGCGCGTCATCTTCAACTGCCGTTGAAGGTATCGCCGAAGGAACGGCGTCGACCGGATGCAACCGACTTGCAGGTCGGGCAAAGATAAGGTCTTCTGGACCTCCGCCATTCGCAAGTCGCGTTCCGACTCGGTGGCCCAGTGATTCGCAGGCTGCAATATTGATGCATCCGCGTCAAGGACCATACGCGTCAAAAGTGCATCCTGCGCAGATCAGAGGCGCGCGGGCGATGCTCGGCTGGACGCAGAACGATCTAGCTGTTCGATCGGGGGTCGCGAAGAGAAGCATCGCTGGGCTCGAGCTGGAGACGAGCCGACCGAAGCTTGAGACTATTCGACGTATTGTGGCCACTCTTAGCGGCGGCGGGATCGAATTTGACAACTCCGATGTCGACGGCATTGGGATAAGGCTTAAGATGACATCGAGGAACGAGCATAAGTCCACAGACCGAAAATGATGGAATTCGCGGCCAATAATCCTACCAAACGTTTTACATTAAAGAATTTTTGGCTCAGATTAAGATTTAAGTGGTTGGAGTGATCGAACAACGCGACTTCTGAAATCTTTTCGCGTCGATCCGGGGACGAGCGCTGCGCCGAGGCCGATTTAGATCTGGCCCCGATCCTCGGACGCGCCGAAAGCCGATAGAAGCGCGACATCGTTCGGGTATCCAAGGATACCGGATTGGATCTGGCGCTTTTCTACAAAGGAGCTTGCAGTGCATCTGCGCCGGATCTTGGTCGCTCGAGGCCGCTTCGGCCTTCAGCAGGGACTCGACCTCCCTGACGAGCAAAGTCTGGAGCGGATCTGGCCTAGCGATGCTGGCCTGAAATTCCAAGCATCCACTCCAACGTCGCACGATGTCAGCGTATCTATCAGATTTCCATAGCTATGTCCGTGAAGAGATATTGAACCTTGATGACATCTATTCCATACGCGAAGCGCATAATGGAAAAGTATGAGTAAATCTGTCTCAGATCGTACCTCGGCATAGTCCTGAATGGTCGTCCAAGGCAATGATAGCGTTGCCTTTCCATCGTGATTGCCGCGGACCAAGTGGATTGCTCTACCATTCAGGCAGTTGAAAATAGCCGCCCTTCGATTCGGTCCACAACGATAGGCGAAATTGCCGAGGTGCCACACTTCGTCGCTCGAGCCCACGGTTGCGTTCCACCGCTCAACCATGAAGCCGTCCATCTCATCGCTATCCCGAAAAGGACGGCGACAGAGACCAATGATGTTCGCATGGCCGAAATGGTGTCCAGCCGTGAACCAAAGAGCCAATGCACCCCTCCCGCAGGATCGGCGGCGGCATCGCGGCCGCTCGACCGAAATATCAGATTTTCTGATAATGGACCAGTTGGTTTAGCTGGACCGTCGGCTTCCTTGTTCACGCCGACGGGCCGATGCCCACCACCCTTAGGACTGCACGACATCGAAGATTGATCGAACTGCTCGTCGAAGCGCGAGAGCGGTCAGGCCTCACTCAAACTGAGTTGGGGGCTCGGCTCGGCCGGTATCAGTCCGTCATTGCTGCGATCGAGAGTGGGGGAAGACGGATCGATATCGTGGAATTTCTGGCGATCGCCGACGCTTTGGATATGGACGCCGCCGCGGTGGTCCAAGCCGTCCGGGCAGTTCCAGCCTGATGATTATGAACGCCCCCGAGCTGGGCAATCTCCGGGAGAGCGGAGACGAACCTGTTGCGGTCGCGGCGGTCGAAGACGACAATCGGAATCCGGACATTCTCTGGGAGCGGCCGATCGTGGTTGAACCGGGCGCCGCGGTCCGTCCTTAAGACGGAGGCCGCCGCCCTTCAGTCGAAAGCCACTGACTTCAAGCAGGCCGAAGCTGCGCTGGCGGGTGAAGAAGCGGAAGCAGGGAAACGCCGCTCTGCAACCTCGACGCACTCACGATCAGGATCCCGTGACAGCGCCCCTGATGTGCGAGAGCATCAGCGTTCCATATCGGTGGGGTTGATGCCGTGTTCGTCCGGATCATCCGCCCGGAGGGTGTAAGGGTTCCCTGCGAGCCAAGGCGGGTGAGGGGGATGTCTAGCCGCCACCACGCATCGCACTATTCCTGTCGAGCGGGCCGTAGAGCTCACGTTGCCGCTGCAGCCGCCCTGCAATGAGCCAATGCTGAGCAGCGGTGAGCCAGAGCTTCTGCCGATATGTCATGATTATGCGGCTAAGCTTAGAATAGATCTCGATCGCGTCGGCTAAAAAGAATTACTTTCTATATCTTAATAAATAAATTCTAGTCCCATACTGAAGGTGTGCCATTGAGCTTGCCCCAAAATTTCTTCAAAGAACTGTAACAGTGTTCCAGACGTTCGTCCCTATCGGCCGAATCCCGGTCGATTCTGATATCATCCACATTATAACGCGCCTCGGCCAATAGACTATGCAGCTTTCTTCTATCAGATCGTCTTATACTCATTGCTGATGCAGCAACTTCGATACGAACTATGGAAGATAGGAGGCACCTCGCCCGAAATCCGACCTCATCACCGCAGTCTCGCTCTGCGATGAATTCAATGATCTCTTGATATATCAGATCTAAATACGAAACGTTGATTGGATCGTACCTCAAACAATTAACAAGAGCCATGAGGTGAAAATCACGGGAATTCTCGCAAATCCGGACTGCGTCACTGATCAGCTGGAATGCTAGCACGACATTCGGGTCGTCTTGGTGCGAGGGGAGAACACCGCCGAAGCAATAGCTCCCTTCTACGATGTCGATGGCTTCGGCACCACATGTGCGTGCTGCCTCTATGTAGGCGGCAGCTTTATCGAGGCCCTCACGGTCGATCGTGTCGCCAGGCGGGAGGATCAGGTCACGGAGGTTCACGTGAGGGCCTTCGGTTCACCGAAATCACTTGATAGCTTATAGGACCCCGAAGACATGCATCTGTAAAGTGCGATCAAGCGCGGGACAACACCGGGTAGCGCGCCTTGCCGAGGTGGCCACGTATTTACTGGTCAAGCTGTCGGTTGACATGTGCTTAAAAACAATTCTTGGAAGAAATATCTACGATGATCAATTATAAAATTTGTTGCGCAACTTCTGCCCGAAACGTCATAAGATAAGTCTGAAATATTTGTACATATTTAGATATAATATTATTCTATTGCCACTAATTAGTGAAATTAGGCTTTATCGCTTAACTACTTTTGCGACCTAACTCGCCACCATTTAGAAATTCATGCGGGTTTTGGGTGCTGGCCAAATATCTAATAAACCGTTCTTCGCACACCTCTGACCCGGCCTTGCCAAAGGGTTGTTTGTGCTTTGTCTAGAATTAGATTGCCGGCAGCTCCAATCGGCTATTACGCCGAGAGGGAAGGGTGCCTTGTGTCGGAAGGTGTCGAACCGCGAGTACGACACGTACGTCCAGCCTAAGTGTCCTCGGCGGAGAACGAGCCTGCGCTGATCCGAGGATCGATCCGGACGACGTTCATCGCGACAGCGTCGATGCCCCGCAAAGGTACCTTTGCCAAACAGTTTGCAGCTGTGAACTGCAGCTGTCTGGCAACATACCGTTACGCGGACCGGTGACAAATCCCCGCCAAGAAGGACGAGGCTTACCGGCCGAGCTACGCGGCAAACCGCACGCTCATCGACCGGAGGCCGTGTCCCGGCTCGAATGTCCTATCCCGACTGACCTGCACTGCGGCAACATTGCGATCTAAGTCGCAACCGCAGGCGCAGGCATGCCTGGGCGGCGAGAGCGGCGTCGCCGCGATCACACCACAAGCCGGGCACGTCTGCGACGCGCCCCGGGGATCGACGAATTGGACCACCGCAGCGGAGTTTGCAGCCTTGTACGTGGTGAGATCGACGAGAAAACGCCACGAGGCGTGGTGGATCGGCCGCGCGAGTCGTGAGCGCGCCAGACCCGCCGTGTTCAGATCCCCGAAGGCGAGGCGTGCATAGCGCGCCACCAGCCCGTTGGCGGGCTTGTTGGCTTGGCCGCGACGCTGACGCGCGATCCGGGCCGACCCGGCGGCGAGCTGGGCGCGTGCCTTCACGCGGCGCCGGGGCTCGCGTTGACGACGCGCGAGTCCATCTGGCGCCGCCGTTGCGCCTTGTGGGCGCGGCGCTCGAAGCAAGGTCCAGGCTCGACATGCCCGTCCGAGGTCGCGAAGAGGGCCGTGAGCCGCAGGACGATCCCGACGTATCCGACGCCGCGCTGGCCTCCGGACTCGGCCTCGACCGAGAACCCGGCCTATCACTTACCGCTCTGGCGAGTGACGACCGGGGTTCCGAGCTTGGCACCGAGCGGAAACGCCCTCTGCCAGACGGCCTTTATCGCCCGGGGATGCCGACGATGCACAGGCGCCGGTCCATGCCACGGAACGACAGGCTGTCGCCAATGCGGGACATGGCGGCGTGGTAGCAGTTGGCAGCCGGGAAGCGCGGGAAGCCCCGCCCGCGGCGGAAAAATGCGGTGTAGGTGGTCTCGACGCGTCGCAGGACCTGCTTGAGGACCGTAAACGACCAGCCCGCCATGTCCGGAACCTCGGCCCGTACAGCGCGCAGTTCGCCAGCCTGATTGGCGTAACCCAGCGTCCGCCTCTGGAGGCGGTACGCCTCGATGCGTTGCTGCATACAGGCGTTGTGGAGGCTGTAGAAGTTGGCGAGCATCGCCTTGAGCGCCACGGCCTGTGCGGCGTCGGGTCAGAGCCTGAGCTTGAAACTGCGGTCCCGCGGCATTTGTCGATGACGCACCCGTTTCGTTCCAGCCGCCAAGCGGGCATCGCGTTGGGATCGCATTCACGCCCGGCCTGATGACGAGGGTCCCCTGCAAGGGCCTAATGAAATCAGAGTGAAGTCTTATTCGCAACAGGGGAGGGCACTTACCAACTGCCATCTCAGTTAATACCCTTACAATCCATTGGGTTAGCATATAGATTTGCTTCGAACAATTTTTTTAAACTTGCCGTAATGAGACCCATGACGGATTTTTTTGGAATACATTAATCGTCAGAATGAGCCCCGGGCCGATCGAAGCGGCAAAATCCGAATTCGCATAAGAAAGATTATGGAACATGAGGCCTGTGGCCCGCTATTCTGTTGCGGATCTGTTAACCATCTTCACCCTTGAGCGAAAACGGGGCAGGGGACCTACTTAGTAGAGTCGTTAGAGTATGACGGATCGAACTGGTTGACCACCCGCAGCCCGTCGATACGCTCGAACTCGCAAGCTCTATCGGTCACGAAGATCGTCGCCAGGGAGTGTGCTTGGGCGGCAATCAACAGGTCGTTGGGCCAGCCCCCCTGCCCTCGCCCTCCAACGTCCTTCGAATAATACCGCAGCCCGGTACGCCCGGAGGCATACGGCAGGATCTCGATGGTGCGCAGGACGCGCTCGACTTCCTCCCGCACCATGCCGAAGCGCATCTCACTTGGGACGATGACAATGCTGCCAAGGCGGTGGCGGCGTTGGTAGATTTGCCCGAGAAGCCTCGAGAAAGCAGATCCGGCACGGCAAATTTACCCCATGACGATCGAGATCCTCTATCGACGGCGCCCGCCGCAGACGGCTTCTCGGACTTTCGAGTAGCTGAGCGTCGTCGCGAATCTCTACGAGGTACGCACGGATGAGGGCACTGCGATCCCGGCCGACACGAAAGGAACCGTGGTCGCGGTCTACCCCGAAGGCCTGTCCTATGAGGTCGAGTTTCTAGAGCCTGCCGGCATTGCGACCGCGCGGGCCAAAGGTCTCCGCGCCGCCTGAGCCGCGGCCATGACCAAGTCCGGCTACCGGACGGCGGAGCTGGCGACCGTCAGCAGCAAGATCACCGGCTACCTGCTTAATCTCGATCACCGCGTCGGGCGGCACAAGGCCGCTTGGTTCATCGCCCGCGGCTTCCAGGTCGACTTCGATATGCTCTCGACGGCAGAGCTGTTCCGGCACGGCCGGCCGAGCCGTTCCGTGGGCGAGTACGCGACAAAGCATGGTCGCCCTACGTCCACGAGGGGACGCTCGAATGCCCGGATGACACGAGCCCGCGGATGCGCTCGAGTTGGCGGAGCACCGGCTCTGACAAGCGTCGGTCCTTCGTTACCGCATACCCAACGTGAAGCCCGCCGATATCGCCACTACGACCAGCACCGGCCATGATCCGATCCAGGGCGTCGGCGCTGGACGATGGCCCCCTGCCCTTCCCGCCCAGTAGGGAGCCTCCATGGTCAGGTATTCTACCCGCCGAAGGTCCGGCTCTCGGAACTCGTCAACAGCCTGTAGGGCGTCGTGAGCCGCCTGCTGAAGAAGGAGTTCCCCGAGATCGTCTCGTTCTGGTCCGTCAGGAAGAGCCGAGGCGTGCTGTGGACACCGAGCTACTTCGCCGGATCGGTGGGCGGTGCGCCGCTCTCAAGCCTGAAGCGGTACATCGAGAAACAAGGTCGCTCATCGCGCCTACACCCTCTCCCTGAAGGAAGAGGGATTGGCGCGCGTTCCGCTAACCCATTAAATCGCATTGAGGGAAAGGCAAGGTGACGGGGGAGCGGGCTGTGACGATCAGGAGGATGCGTTTTGGGTCCGGCGACTTGTCTCGGCCGAGCCATGCCCTGAAGTTGCGTCAGAAAGCGTATTTCGCTAAGACGCTCGAACCATCACGCTAACGAACCGTTGAGAGAGGCGTGCTCAAAAGGCGACGGAGTTCAGAAAGGGCGCTCTGGCGGCCGAATTTGACTCGACAGCGTCAATCTAAGTGATACACCTTCGCTACCAGCACCCATGGGGGAGCAGGGAAGAATGTCTGAGAAGCCAAAGACCACAGACGCAGAATATCTCGCCCAGTTTTCCGAGTCGCCGTACGGCTTCCGCGCGAACAAGCGCGTGGTTGTCGAGGGCAAGTCAGAACTGAAGGGTTCCTGGCGTCGTGCTCAGGCTTCTGGCGAGACCAAAGCCGCCTGACATCTTCGATCGGTGTTGATTAGTTAGTGGGGCGCGGCTGTGAGCTGCGCCCTTCGTGTTTGTGCGCCTGAGGAAATTGATGGACGTCCGGTTGGGCAAGGGGCTGACGGGAGATTTCTTCGAGCGCATCCAAGACAAGGACGTGTTCGAGGCAGAAATCTACCGGGACTTCTATGACCGGGCTGAGGAAATGGGGGTCCTTTTTTACTGGAACAAGCGCAATGCGCTGGATGGCTTCTTCGAGTGGTCTCAAGATCTGAGGCGTCTCGATTTCATTGAAAAGAAATTGCAGCGTCCGGATCATCTAAAGTGCGCTGCTTATCTGATTTACTGGTTATGCCGCTCGTCGCCAGTATCGAATTTTGTGTTCGAAGATGGTCTGGACGACGCGAAGGAGTTTATGCTCAAGTACGGGCGCGAGTATCTGGCGTTCGATTTTGGATATCGTGCTGCGCAGCTTTATGAGCGAAAGGTCAATGGCCGAGATTTGAATGAAGATTCGTTTCCATTGCATTCATCCCTTGACGATGTCGCAAGGACTGATTTCATTGAGACAACCTGCCACGTTTTGAAACTCAAAACGGTATCCCCAAGCGCAATTCTGCTGATTCTCAAAGCGATTTTTTTGCGACCGTGATGTTATAGCGGATCGCGCGCTGTTCGTAATAGCGACAAGATCGGACGGTTAATCCGGGCTTCGCTGCAGAAGCGTTGTCAGCGACAACGTATCGCTCTGCGGGCGGTCTAGAAATGACCGCCACCGCTGAGAACGCTTGCGGCACTCTATCCAACTTGGTCAGCTTCGTAATAGAGCGCGCCGTAGCTGCCCTGGCATTCCCGTGCTGGTGCCTACGCCTGAGGGATACGTCGCTTACGCGCAACTTCAACAAAACGACGCCCTCCCCTGCGTGAGAGGCCGAACTGGCTGCCGCGTTGGAATAGGTGGGACGCGAGCATGCCTTCGCAAGCCCTCTCGGACGCTGGTGCGACGTTGAGCCGGCTGACCGCGCCTTGACGCGCCTGCGGCGAAGGCCATCGTGACGTTGGAAGTGCGTCTTAGGCGGCGGTCAAATTATGCCGCGGCGGGGCCGACTCCGGGGTGACCGGACGTCTATGCCCTGGTCTAGATGATCGCGGAGAGGACGCGCTCCGGGTGGGGGGCAAGCCTCCACAAGGATGTGCAGCGTGCATACGACAGGCACCGGGTTTCGCCCTGAGCCGAACCCGATATCACAGGAAGGCAATGCCAAAGCGATAAGACGATCGCTTTATACTGCTGGAACCCACCAAACATCTAATCAACTCGCTGCGACGTAGTTGTCTTGCGTGGCAAGACGAAGCTCGTTTTCGCGGCCAGCATCCATCGATGCGTGGTCTTCCGATCGGCGCTAGTCGTCCTCTCGGCACTCGCGGATGCGTCGCTCGACAGGAACTTGAAAGGGCCACCAACGATCAGCCTTCGCGAATTCGGTCCTACAGGCCGGAATGCGTTCGGTGGGACGCGTGTCGTCGCATCGCATGGGCAAGGTCACCGTCGCTGCCGATTCACCCTGGAGCGACAAACCCCGAGTGCGTGTCTTTTGCAACCTTGAATAGGGATCCGGAACCGGCGACACAGCTCGGAACGAAGATGTTGGGTATCGCCATGGCACGGGGTGGATGGTGTGGGTCTCTGCTGGTGGCAGCCCTTGCCTCTGCAGTGCCGGCTCAGGCACAGGTCTCACCGGTCGACATCTTCGGTACCCTGATCGGGGCCGCTCAGACGCAAGCGGCGCGCGAAGCCTGGGCACGGCTGCCAAACCAAGATCGTGCGTGCCTGGATCGAGCCCTCGCTCGTCAGAATGCCGATATCGCCAGTTTGACCCAGCGCGGCATTGGTCCGGACGACGGCAGGTTGAGCGCGGTGTTCGCACAGTGCCGACGCTTTACCGAACCGAACCTCAAGCGGGGGTTCAGCTGCACGGTGCCGGACGATAGCGGATGGTCGATCGGGACAACCTGCAATCAGTCGTTCGCCTACCGCGATGGCGATGGCCGCGTCCAACCCGTTGAGGCACGGGACGCAATCGAGCTGCACTTCTCTGGCACCCGGATTATCGTCGCTGACGTCGAGACCCGCGAGGCACGTGAGACGCGTCGCGCCCGTGCCGAGGCACAAGGCCGCGCCGACCAGCTTCAGGTGCTCAAGGGATCACTGGCGACCTATCAGCGAGACCCCTCCCCCATCGTTCGGTCTGAGATCGCTCGGATCCAGAACCGCATCGATCAGCAACTCGGCGCACGCACCGGACCGGCCGCACCAGATACCGAGGCGATCCAACGCGAGATCGCTGGATTGGCCGCACTGTCCCAGGGTGAAACCGTGCGCATGGCTGCGCTCGATCGGATGAGCGGGCTGCGCGCCCAAGCCGAGGCCCGCACCAAATCCGATGCCCCCGACAGGCTGCGCAAACGGCTGGCGGATCTGCGCAAAGATGCCGTGTCGGTTTCTGAACCGCCCCGACCGGCCACGACACCGAAGGTGACGGGTCCGACGCCCGACCTTGGGCCCTCGTTCGATTGCGAGCGTGCGAACACGCCCCTGCCGACCCTGATCTGCGAGGATGCCGGGCTGCGGCGCGTCGATCTCGACATGGCCCGGGCGTTCTACGCACTCCGGCAGCTTCACCTTGAGGCCGCGGCCGAGCTCAAAGAGGCCTCGAACGACCTCGTAAAGCGTACCCTTGCTTCCTGTCGGATCCCGGAAGCTGGCAAGGTCACGGCGGCCGTTCGGAAGGCCATCCCCTGTATCGCCGCAACCTACCAGCGTCAGCGGGACGCGTGGTCCGCCCGCGTCGGTCGTGAAGGGCCGGCCTCGGCCCGACAGGAGATCTCCCGGTCGCTGGAGGAACACGTTCGCCTCCAAGACGCGCTGCGCAACGCTGGGTATCTCCCCGCCGACGCATCCGCAGACGGCGTCTATGGCAGTGTCACGCGCAAAGCGCTCGTCGCGTTCGCCGAGGCTGAAGGCATGACCGCCGACGGTTTCCTCGGTGACGGGCTCGCCTTCAGGCTCGGGCGTGGTTTGCCCCCCGCACCGAGCGTCTCGCTAATCACCGATCCGAGCCTCCCCGCGCGCATCGACGCCGTCGCACGGCGCTACGAAGGCTACCTTGCGGACCTCGGCGAAGAAGAGCGGGATCGCAGCACGCGCCTGCAGGCGCAGCGTCAGATCGACGAGCAGCGCAAGCGCGTCGAAGCCCTCCTGGCCGGCCCCGTACCGGAGGACCTCCGGCCGGAACTCGCCGTGCTGGTTCAGCAGTACGACGGCACTGCGCCAAAAGATCTACCGAAGGCCGCCGAAGCGATCCAACAACGCTTCTCACAGATCGAGCCACGGGTGCGGGAGGCCGAGGCCATCCAACGCGCCGTCACCGAAAAAAACCGCTTTCTCGTAGACGGTGAACCCGGCGATCTGCTGCTGCTCTACAATAGCTCGCCCCGCGCCGTCGCTGTCGTCCGCGGTCTCGACGGCAACCTCGTGTTCGACCCCGAACGCACTGTCGCCTGCGCGGTGCCTGAAGCGCCGGGCGAGCGCATCGCTCTGGAGCAACTCGTCGCCAAAGCGCGAAGCCTCGGCGCACCGGTTAAGGAGACGTTGCCACCGTGCAGCGGCGCGCAGCAGCAAAGCGCCGATCTCGTCGTGTTCGAGCGCGGCGCCCTACGCACGCAGGTCGGGGTGTTCCAGACCATCGCCTCGGCCGTCGACACGGGCGTGTTCACCCTCGGCGGTACAGTGCCGAAGTCGGACATCGAGGCCGCACGGCAGGCGGAAGGGATCCGCGCCGCCGAGGCCGAGAGCGAAGTCGCGCGTGGAACGTCGGACGGCTTGGGAGTTCTCGCTTTTGGCCCTGGGTCACGCACGATCTGCCGCATCGCGACCGAGGATAAGCCGCTGCACGATCAACTCCTGCAACCCTACGAGGCCTTGCTGAAGGCGGAGCTACGCGGTGTGACGACGACTGTCACGGCGACCGCCGACGGGGCCTTCCTGTCGATCAAGCGCGGGCAGTGCGGAGCCGTTTATGGGACCGCCAAGGACTTGGCCATGCTCGTGACGGGGCTCACCCGCGACGGCGTAACGTTCCGATACCTGCCGATCTGGATCACGCCCGAAGTCGTCGGCAAGGTGCAGGCCGCGCTGACGGAGCAGCAGGCTTCCAAACAGCGCGACCGCGAGCAGGACGAGCGTCGGCGCGAGCGCGATGCGGCCGCGCGTAGCCGTGTCGTGCTCATCGGCCGGCTTAAACATGATCAGGCCGAGGCCGAGCTCACGCTCAAGGGCGGCATCCCGCAGGATCTTCAAACGTTCCTCAGCGGCTTCGTCGCCGAGGTCGCGGCCATAGCGCCGGAGACCCCCGATGCCAGGCTTGAGGAGTTGACCGATGCCTATGCCGGGAAGCGCGCCCGCATCGACGAGGCTGCCCGGCTCGCCCGGGCGGTCACGGCGAAAAGCCGCTTCCTGATGGACGGTGACCGCGGCGATCTAATCATCCTGTACAACGACAGCGGCAAGGCCCCGTCAGTCGTGCGCAATCTGCGCGGCGAGTTGGTCTTCAAGGACGGGCGCGCCGCCGCGTGCCTGTATCACGCCCCGCTGTCCGACGTGTTCATGAACCGGCAGGTCCGCGACCGGAGCGCCGCGCTCGGAGCCAAGCTCGATTTGCCGCTCGGATCATGCGCCGCGAACGATCTCGCCCAACAGGATCTCGTGTTCGCCGAGCGCGAACGCCTCCTGCGCGAACCGGTCGACCGCGTGATCAGCTTGGTCGAGGCCGTCAACGGCAACCTGTTTGCACGGCTCGACGTGGCGGCGGCGGGGGCGCTCACTGCCGCCAAGCAGGCCGAGGCCGCGAGAGCCAATGAGATCGAGGCGTGGGTCCGAGCACGGTCAGGCGACGGTTTCGGGATCGTCGTCGTACCCAACACGTCGAGCGTGCTGTGCCGGGTCGCACCGAACGACGCGGAGGCGCATACGGCCATCCTGGCGCGCCTCGACGCCCGGATCGGAGACGAGTTACCCGGCCAGCCGTTGATGACGCCGACCTCGGCCGACGGCGCATTTATCGCGATCAAGCGCGGCGAATGTGGTGCGGTCTACGCCGCAACGACCGACCTCGCCGCGCTCGACGAGGCCATGAACCGGGACAGCATCGCGCACCGCCACCTGCCGATCTGGATCGAACCCGCCGAGATCGCGCGGACGCGGGACACGATCGAGCAGGACAAGACACGTAACACGCAACAGCAGGTCGAGCGGCGGCGCGAACTCGAAGAGCGCAAGAGACTCGATCAGGAAAAGCAGAACGAAGCAGGCGTGCGTCGGGCCGCCCAGGAACGGGCCCTGCGTTCGCAGTACGGCGAGCGCGCCCGGTTCTTCGAGCAGGCGCTCGGCGAAGAAGCCCGCGCTTTCGCCACCGGCACTCAACCGGCTGCCTTCGTCGATCGGTACCCAAAACTCGCCCGGCACTATCAGGGGCAGCGCGACGACCGCTGGGAGTTCATGGCGGTCGAGACGCATGTGCTCGACTACGGCACGGCCCTGTACAAGGATCGCCCACTTGAGACGGCCCTGGCAACTACGCGGATCAAGATGCGCAACCGCATCAAGGGCGAGTATCAGGACGTCTGCTACGTCACCGGGTTCATCAACGACGCCGAGTTCGGCATCATTCGTGATCCGTTCGGCGAGCCCTGCGACGACGTCGGGGGCAAGCTCGCCCGGTACAAGCTCGGCGGGCACTTCACCAGCCGCTGGATCGTACCGTGAGCAACACGATGATCGAAGCCGATGCCGAAATGGCGGTGCAGCCCGGCGTGCGGATCACGTGCGTGGCCACCGAGCACGTCAGTCTCGCTTCTCACGAGAAAGCGATCCCGGTCGTCTGCGAGATCGTCGTCACCAATGCGACCGAGGCGGACCTCCGCGACGTCGTGCTGCAGATCGAGAGCCGCCCGGCGGTGGTCCAGCCGCTGACGCTGCGCATCGATCGGGTTCCGGCCGGTGTCGACCGCCACATCGAGACGCCAGATCTGCGCCCCGACGCCGGCCTGCTCGCAGGCTTCACCGAGGCGAGCCGCCTCGAAATGACTGTGTCGCTCAGCGATGTTGAGGGTGAGCGCGCCAGAACGGTCGCCGGAGCCGGAAGGTTGCTGGGTCGGCGTACAATCCCTGAAGTCCGCCATAAAGACGCGGTATCACCGGTTCGGTTCGATATGGCCGCCGATATGCCCCTGATCCGTGATGACAGCCAACGATTTTACAGCCTGGACCCGATTCATGAAGGACACTCGCGGATGGTCAGGCCTCGAGTGCGCCCGTCAACTCGAGTGCGGGCCGAACCAAATTCGCATTTGGAAGATCAATGGTGCTCCAGGATACATTGGGCTGGCCTGCGCTGCACTGGCGTTTGGGCTTCCTGCGTGGAGAAGCGTACAATAACAATTCGAAGATAGAAACTTTGATAAAGGCCAGTTAATTTCTAGACTAAGATAAACATTCCTTGCGCGGGCAATCCCTGCCTTCCCCGCGTATCGAACCGGCTGCCTCGAAGGCCAATCATCGCCGTAGAAAATTGGTTGCGGCTACTTCGTTAAGCCGCGGAGCGCACGATTAGAGGTCACCTTGGCTTACGTTCGACGCTGACTTGCAATCGGCAACGCTAGGGTCGTCACGATGCCGTCCCCGGTGCTTGCCTCCATGCGGAAATCCCCTCCGTAGCTGTCGGCGAGGCCCTGGCAGGCTGTAGTAAAACCGGAGCGCCCCCTCCCCGGCCAAACAGTGCCTTGGCTGGTAACCTTGAATACAAGTCTGCCAGCTTCAACGAACGACGCGAAGGCGACAGGAGAGCCGAATGGCACCATTCCAATCATGCCATTGACCACGAGTTGCGCCACGGCGCTCGCGGCATGCCCATTCACTCGGATCGTGGCCTCTGTGCTCGGCGCAAGGGAAACAGCGACATGCTTTTCCTGCGTCCGATCGATCACGCCTGATACCGCTTCTTCAAGAAGTTTCTTGGGAACAACATTCATCTGCTCTCCATCCGCGAGGTCGTTCAAACCGGCGACCATCACGACGTGACCTAAGAAATCGTGCAGATGCAAGCTGCACAATGCCATCTCCTTGGCATAGTTTGCATATCTCCAGTTCCCCACGGGTCCAAAAGTTTGGGACGTCATGAGTTCAGCATAGCAGTTTATGGCAGTGATACCGCTTAGTAACTCCGGCCCGTGATCCGCAAGCACATCCAGAGCCCAGCGCGCTCCTCGATCACTCGGCCGCAGATGGGCGGCCAATGTTCGTCCTCGGCCCTCTCGCTCTGTCGTAACTTCCCTAGCAAACTGCCGTTCACGGATCCGGGCCGCCGAAAGTGCTTCTCTATACGACGTGACGTCGAAGCCCATCCAGATCGTACCGTGTTCGGCGGAATGCGCAGTGATCTGGAGCACGCGCCCATCTGGGGTCCGCCCTTCGAGCGCACCGCCCCCCAAGTCCAACGCCTCGTCGAACCGCGAGCGGATACGCTCTACGCTCAGGCCGGCGAGCGATGCTTCTTCCACTCCGAAAAGCGACGCAAAACCAGCATCGCAGGCGACCAACGTACCATGATGGTCCGCAACCGCCATGACGCAGCCCGTCGACGGCCAGAGATCCCGTACTATGCGACGCGCCGCAGCTCCGTCGACGAGACCGTCCCATGGCATGGACACACAGACATCCGTCGTAACGCCCAGCCGCCTTCGCCCCTCTGGAGCGATGGAGACAACAACCTCGCGCCCGCGCGACGCACGCGAGATGAGGCCTTCCGCGCACATATTGGAAAGGATCCGAGATAAATTGGAACTCCGTATGCCGGTCTTTTCAGCTATAAGCCCCCGTCGAGCCTCGCCACCGTGTTCCTGTATACATTTCAATATTGCGGCGACATTTGCTCCCGTCGTCGATCGGCGCACCGTCGCGAGTTCGCCAAAGCGGACAGTCTGGTCGAGCATGTCGTAGAGTGTCGTCAACCGCTCGGCTATCGGAGAACCCTTTAGGCGGAGCGACTGGCGAACGCGCAGAACGACGTCTGCCCAAGCTCGCGGCTCATCGCCTTCGGCGCGCCCTGACACGAACTGCCACACGACGCTTCGCAACGCTTCGTAGGCCGTCTCGGCAGCCTCCTCAACGTTCGAGCATTCGACATCCGTCAGAAGGGCTCGAAGTCTCTGCAGAGCCTCGCCGGGCGGCACGGACGCTGTCGCCACCGCCTCCACGTCAGTCATCTAGATCTGCTCCAGGCGCCAGCCCACATGCAACGTCCATCATCCGGGCGGAAGGTTTACGACACTTCACCTCGTTAGGTCAGGTGTCAACGCCGCCAGCGCTACAGGCGTGCCATGATCCAATCGTCGCTGGTGGCGAGCTCGTCGACGGATGGCGGCTCACCTTCCCTGCGCGCAAGGACATAGCCGAGAGGTGGAGCATCTGACGGATGATCGCCGTAATGCTGCTGAACGACCATGCTTCGCGTCTTCATGACCTGCAACAACTCGTTCGACCGCTCGACGTGGCCGCGCATGGTCGTAAGTCCTCCACATGAGGGAACAATAACATAATCGACATCGAGCCAAGGATATGGAGACGGCTCAGTTCTATTGCAGAAGTCCAGGCATATTCCGAACGCCAAGATCGCCTCAGTTGTCACCAACACCTCGATAGTGTCGCCGAGCGCAATATCCTCATGCGGACCGGCACCGTCGCTGTAGCGAAACAACTTCCGGTGCTCGGCAACATCGGCGCCATAACGATCAAGAACTGTCGCGACGTTGACGAATCTCCCACCACCAACGTCGGCGTGCCGCGAGCCGGCAACGAAGACACCAAGCTTTTCCAATACCCAGGTTCCATCCCCCATCTTGGTGCGCACGGCGGCGAGAGTTGCGTCGTCCACAGTCAATTCGGGCAGAGTCAAGGCGAGGCAGCCCGACGCATCGGCCGACCTGAGCGCGCGCTCGATGACGCCGAGATGATCGGCCGAATTTGCACCCCGGATGCGGAAACCGCCTGATGTGTCCTCCACGTCGAAGACCAATCCCGGGAACAGCGCGGCGGCCATCGGTAGATCCTCATTGGGGTCGCCGCACTGTCTGTTGGGATCTTCTTGGAACCGGACTCGCACGTTCACGCCCATGTGCGAGAGAGGGAGCACGCGCAAACCCACGAGCGCGCGTCGCGCGAAAGGATGGCGTGTCGCGGCTCGCCTGTGGCGGGGACGAATGGGAACGACGTACGCGCGGTCACCTCCGAAGGACGCAAGGCATTGTTGCCCACGTCGCAGAGTTCCACCATCAGCTAGGCCAGCCAGTTTCAGTTCGAGCGCACGTAGGCCGACGGCTAAAGCCGTGAAGGTTGCATCCCGCGCGGCGTTGTCGGGGTATGGCGAAGGAAGCTCCGGCAGGGATTGCCGAGAGGCAACGTCCGCCGCAGCCGACATGAGAGACTCTTCGTCAATCCCGCGATACAGGTCGCGCACATTCAGGGGAGCCGCGGCCATGGCCCGCCAAAGTCCATAGATGGCGTCTCGAATGCCAGTGGTTCCGTCGGCGATCCGGTTCGCTTCGACCCAATCGACGCGACTTCTTTCGAACCAAGCCTCCTCGACGCCGGTCATGTAAATGAGGCCCCTACCCCTCCAGCCAGAAGGCTCCAGCAGGGCTCGAGCCCGTCGGACGGGCCGCGTTCAAAGACGGTTGGCGGGCCTCCTGTCAATCCCCAGTGGCCCCCTCCGCCATGCCTCCCGACGCTCACGTTGTTACAGCCGCTGCTGCGAAGAAAGAGTGCAACGATCCTCACAGACAGAGCGCGGCTTTCCGACCAGTCTGCGCACGTGGACTATACCCGTCTGCGTCACAAACTCACGTCGCAAAGGTCGGACAGCAGGAAACTGCGGCGCCACAACGGACACATAGGGGCAATACCCGTCCCGCAACGACTGCTCGAGTAGCGCCTGAAAAATTGTGATCCAAGCGGAACACGGCCAAGTTGTGCCTTGGGCCGGTCATCAGCCCCCTCCCCCGACCGCACTCTAGTTGGACATGAGGCATAGATCGAGAATCAGTGCGTCAGGGTGGACACCACCATTGTCCGTTGCCGAGTGGTATACACGAGCCCTTGCTATTGGAATACGAGCCCGATGGGGCCTGCTGGGGAGCATCGGGAGCGCGGACCCGAGTGAGCGGACTTTCCGCGGCTTGAAGAAAAGCGATCTCAACTGGATTTTCCGGCGGCCGTAGCGAGACCCGACAGGTTGATCACCGAGATGCGGGTGCGCGCCGGGTCTTTTCCGAAAAACAGGTGCCGAGGGTCGAGCACCGTGCCTTCCACTTTCAGGAGCGGATTTGTCGCAATCGCGGCGTGGAGTTGGTCCGCCATGCCGAGCCCGATCTTGGCGGCGTTGCCGATCTGGCTGATCCCATCGGGCAGATCTGCCAGCAGGGCCATGAAGGCCGCGAGGTTGCCGCCGCCGCGCTCCGCGAAGTGGCGCAGCGAATCGGCCAGCACCCCGCGCTTGAGATTCGTATTGGCTCCGGCCAGCGGTCCGAGGGTCTCCGCCTCCATCTCGATCGCCTGCTGGCGCTCGTCCCGGTCCTCCCCAAGCTCCGCGAAGTCGGGCAGGACTGAGAGGAACAGCGGGTTGCCGGCATGGACGCCCGGGGTCCAGACCACGACCTCGACCCGCTCGGCGTAGAGCGCCGCCTTGCGATCGTCGTCGGGGGAAAAGCCCTGGGGCCGCTCGGGCCACCGATCACCGAACCGCGAGAGATCGTTGTTGGGGTCGATCACGATGGCCGGAAGCCCGGCGAGAGCGGCCTCCTCCACGAGGCGACGCAGGAGCACGGTCTTGCCGGAACCGGAGCCCGCGAAGATTGCGGTGTGGCGAGGCAGAAGGCGCAGCGGCAAGCTCACGCCGGGTGCGTCCGGGGTGAACCGACCGGCCGGTAGGCGCCCCCTACTACTGTCGCGACCCTCAGGGCCGACCGACCATCCTCATTCTGGAGCCAAGCCATGAAGTCGCTCGCCCGGCGCGTTTTCGCGCGCGCCCTCATCGTGCTTGTGCCGCTAGCAGAGCTGACGACGCCCGCCGCCGCGCAGTTCGGACTTCAGCCGCCGACGGGCCCCGCCACGGCGCCGTGCCTGCCCTTCTCGGGCTTCCCGATGGCGTTCAACTTCGGCCAGCGGGCCGACGGACTCGACGGCATCTCCAGCCGCTGCGGCTTTCAGCGCATGCAGGATGGTCTCAACACCATCGCGGGCCAGAAGGGGCAGCCGGGCGGCATCGCCACGCTGAACGCGGCCGGCTGGTCCCGATTACCCAGATCCCGGCGACGGTGGCTCTGCCGACAGCGGTGCCGAGCCTGACCATCACCGGGCCGGGTTCGTCTGGCGCCATCGACGGGATGAGCGCCGCGACCCCGGATGTCGGATCGGTGTCCCTCGCGCTCTCAACCCGCATCCAGAACCTGCCGCTCCTGGCCGCAGACTTCGGCATCAAGTGCGACGGCGCGACCGATGACAGGGCCCGGCAGGCAGCGCAGGCCGATGCCGAACGGTCGAGCGTGGCGCAGCGCGGGGTCGACGATGCCCTGCGGGCCGTGCGCGGTCGCGGGGAAACGGATGCGCTGGATGCGGCGACCCTGGCGGCGCAGGGCGTGCGAGACGCCGCGGCGCAGGGGCGGACTGCCTATCGGGGCGCCTACGACGAGGTGGCGCAGATCCCCGCGACCTTCACCCCCGGCGCGCTGGATCGCCTCGGCGCCCGGGTGCGCGACCGTCTTGGGGCCGACGTGCCGATCGATCCGGTTCTGACGCCGGCCGCGACGCGGGCGATCAGCGACCTCGACGCGCTGCCCGGACTGTTCAACCTTCAGCCGGGCGAGGGGCCGAGCCTTCGGCAGCTCGACCAAGTGCGCAAGCGCCTCGTCGCCTACCGCGGCACGACGGGGCAGAGCCCGACCGACCGCCGGGCCGTAGACCCGGTGACGGCGTAGGCACGGCGAAAAGGCGGTGGCGAAGGCGGTCGACCTGATCGCGGGGGCGATCGCGTTCAAGGTCGGCGGCCTCGGGGCGGCCGCGGGCACCTATGGGGCGAAGGTCGGCACGCGGGCGGTCATGGGCGGCGTGGGTGCGGCCTCGGCTCGGCGGTCGTTCGAGGGCGGTGCGACGCGCCTCGTGGCACCCCCGCCGTGATATGCGGTGTCCGCCGGCAGTTCGGCAGGGCGTGTCTTGGCGCCGCTGGGTGCGGGGTACTAACCCCGCGTCCGGCCCGCTGCGATCCTGCGGCGGATCAGCGGCCAGTAGGTCATGGTCTGAACGACGACGAGCACGGCGAGGCCGAATCCCTCGCCCTGGCGGACGAACAGCGGCAGGCTCCAGAGCGAGACGCCGCCGGCGGCCAGCAGCAGCACGCCCTCCATCACCACGATCCAGGTCCGGCGCAGCGGCAGGTCATGGCGCACGGCTCGCCAGTCGACCACGAACTCGGAACCGTCGCGGACGGTGCCGTAGATGCCGACGGCGAGTATGCCGATGCCGCGGGTGAAGCCGTAGGCCATGGCGGCGGCGACAAGGCCTATCGTGATCACCGCCAACGCCGCGTGGCTGTCGATCGGCTTGCCGCTTGCGCTGGAGATCCAGCCCACAAAAGCGAAGTCTGCCGCGATGGCTATGGGGATTGCCACAACCCGGAACGCCTGGTCCAACCGCTCGGGGTACGGCCGCTCCTCCAGGCGGAACCAGCCGCCTCGGGGCGCCGGCTCCTGCTCATAGGTCTGGCCTCGATGGTCCGGCATGCGCTCAAGATGGAGGCGGCGAGCGCGGCTGTCGAGGACAGCGAGGCAACGGCGGGCGATCGATGAACTGCCCTGGGTGGGCCACCCGGATCACACCCCTAAGAAACCGGCGGCAATCCACGCGGAGGCCCTACAGGCCCCATAGACAGCCGTGCCGATGCAGAGGGTCACGAGCGCGAAGGCGACTGGGCTGTGCGGGCCGGAGGGGTGGCCGAAGACCGCGAGAGCAACCCCGACGACGGTTATCACGCCGAACGGCGCCGCCAGAACTATCCCGAGGCGATGGCCCCCGATATTGAGCCGTTCACGCGTCACCGCCACCTCTCCTCGTCCGCTCTGTCGAACATCCTCAGACCTTGGTGGGCGCCGCTGTCGAGGTGGCCCTATATCGCCCGGTGTTCGACTGAACGACGAGGGTCCATGACCGGCACGAGCGGCAAGCCATATCGCGTCTATCACGCGGAACATCTCAGAGCGGGGCTGGAGAGCAAGCTCAACGAGTTGTTCGCGAAAGGCGAGGTCATCGTCAGCGTCGCGCCCTTGGCGCCCCCGAAGGCGAACGGATTGTGCCGGTACGTGATCGTCACGCGCGTCGCGTCGTAGAACGGCGCTTCACCGATTCCACCGTCGCAGCACGTTGTCGTGCGGCCCGACATCGACAGCCACGTAGAGGTCGTCGGCCTCCTTCCGGAGCAGGATGCGGTCGCCCTTGTTCGGGTTGATCAGGTAGTAGCCGGCGCGGCCCTCGAACGCACGCAGGCGCAGGCTCGGCAGCGCGGGCTCCTCCATGAACTTGAGCAGCGCGCGGCCCGCGGCCTTCTTCCGGTCGGGTGGCAGGCTGCGAAGGCCGGTCTCGAAGCCGGAGGTGACGGTGAGGCAAACCTTCACACCGCCCCGAGGCCGGCGAGATACCCGCGTAGGTCAGAGGCATCGCTGAAGGTCTGCGCTTCCTGCGTCGCCGGGTCGATCTCGGACCGCAGCGCGCGGATGAACAGCGCGTGGTCGAGGACCGCATCAATCAGGCGTCGGTCGGTCTCCAGGAGCCGCTTGAGGATCTTGCGCCGCGCCACTGTCACGGACGGATAAAGCTTCGCTTCGAGTTTGGCCTGCCTCTCGGCTCGCTTCTGCATCCTGGCGGCGTTGTGCGCCCGGAGCTCGGCGACGCCCTCGTAGCTCGCGATGGCCTGAGCGAACCGCGCGATTTCCTCCGGGGTGCCGAAGGTGGTCGGCTTCGATCCGTCGAGCTTGCGCTGGGTCGCGGCCATGGCCTCGATGTAGACCTGAGCGTCGGCCTCGAAGCGGTCGGCCATAAGGGTCCCGATCCGGAAGAACTCTTCCCCCGCCGGGTCAAGCGCGATCCGCTCTTGAACCATAGCAGGCGGCTCCGGAGGCATCCGGGCTTCCAGGCTGTGCAGGATCGCGGGGTCGAGCATGGGGCCTCCTTAGCACAAGAACGCCTTGATCGCGCCAACGGGCATACGACTGCCCGGCGGCCGCTCTGTCGAACATCCTCAGACCATAGCGGTTGCGGATGTTGGGCTGTGGGGTTGTCGAGCTCTCATGCCGCTGGCAACATCCGTCGGATGCTGCGGGGCACAGATCTCCCCGAACCCAAATGGCGAGCGCGTGTCCGCCAATTGAAAGTTCTCGGGTTCAGCAATAGAGAAATTTTCACCATACTAAACAAGCACGAATATACAGTGAGATACGTGTTAGATCCCAATCGGGTCGCATACCATAGGCTTTGGACGCGTTTATACGGGCAAAAGAAGCCTCTGATATACAAGCTCGGCGGACACGATCATAAGAGACAAGAGGCCCGTAAGCTGGCGCGGGAGCGTTGGCGCGGAGAAAACTACCGTCGCGATCTGAAATGGTACTACCGGGATCTCGACTGCATGTGAGAGCCGGCGTTTGGCTTGCCGCCCCCAGTCCCCATGGCTACCACCTGCCGATGTCCGACAAGCTCGACGCCCTCCTCGAACGCCTGACGGCGCACCAGCGCACCCTCATCCTGGCGATGGCCGAGCATGACGGGCTACCGGCCGGGAGCGCGCTGCGTCAGGTCGCCGAGCTGGAGAACGTCATTGCTGCAGTCGAGGCGGTCGCGGCAGAGGAGGCGGATCGGAAGCGTCGAGGCTGACAGCACCGCCTTTCCATGGCACTCGTCCGCCATGGCAGTTCCCGACAGGACCGGATGCGAGGTACGGATCGACGGTGCGTGGCACCGCGTACCGCTGGTCGAGGCACACGCCCACCACCGCGCCGCCGAGAAGCGCTGTCCGACCTGTCACGGCCGGGTGCGCACCCAGGGGCTCTACTCAGGGCTGGGCGGCGTCGCGATGATGCATCACAACGCCCACGATGGCTGCCCGAGGATCCCCAAGTGCTACGCCGGCACGTCGAGGCCGCACCCCCAGCCCTTGGACTGATCTGCACCGTCCCCGCGGCAGCAACGGCCGCGTCGCCCAGCTATGCGCGCTCCTGCATGCTCGTGCACGACTGCGCCGAGCCACGGTAGGGTATGGCAACGCCGGTAGCCGACGGCAGCGATACGGCAGCGGCTACGGTAGGAGCGAAGGCATCTCACCACACGCATTGAAGGTGCGAGAAGGGCGCTTCGGGTCAGGGAACGCGACTGCGCCGGCGAGGCCGCACCTGGGCGTTGCGAGACGATTCCCGGTGCTGCTCTGCCGGCGCGCGGCACAAGGCCGGTCGCTGGGATCGTCGTGGCGCAGGGTCGTTAACGGAGCCCTACTCGCCGCGCCGCGCGTCGACCCACGATCATCGGACAGGTAGAACGCTCAGCAGCGCATCGCCGACGACTTCCTCGCCCCAGTCGAGGCCGCCTTCGGTCGCCCACGCCAGAGCACGGCGGTGAGCGCGGCGAAGTCCTCGGGGTGTGGACCTCGCGAACGGGGCGCAGCTCCGCCAACTCGGCGGTGGTCAGCGGCGGGACTTCGTCGGGGTTTATGGCTCTGGGTGGCGTACCATGCTGTGCGCTCCTTGATCGCGCTGTCGTGGAATCACGCGGACCGCGGCTTGAGGCCACGAGACCGCGTGGGTGACTTACGACCGGTAAGGTACTGCCCCGCCGCCGAACGGATCGACGTGGGCATGACCTTCTGCCCCCCGGGGATCGAATGCCAGACCTCGCCGGGTTGCTGTCGAGCCTCGTAATAGGCCTGAATCGGGTCCCGCCCCTCAGCTTCCTTGATCGTGCTCAGCGCCGCCATGGCGATGTCCGGCGCGCGCGAGACGACCCGCAGCAGCGCGACCGCGGCCGGCTCCAGGCTGACCCGCCCCTGCTCCCAGTTCCGCCACGTCCCGAGCGGTATGCTAAGCGCTGCCGCGATCTCGGGCTGTGTCATGCCGAGGCGCACCCGCAGCGCGCGCGGAGATTCGATCACCTGGGCGTTGACCGGTACTTCGAGGTCAGCGTCGCCATCGGCGGCCCGATGTGCCTCGATTTCGACCTCGCTAGTCGCATCGACCTTCGCCCGGTCCATCGTCGATGCCCGATCGCGGATCTCCTCCAGGGTCATGCGCGCCATGCCTTGCGCTCCTTTTTGTTCGCCAGCCGCGCTGAGATCAGGCGGCGCACGTGCTGACCATCGGCGTCCTGCCGATCGGTGTAGACGACGGCGTAGAACAGCCCGTCCGATTCCCCGACGGTGACCATGCGGACCTCGCCATAGTTGCGGCGGCTGTCCTGCCACTCGATGCGGCGGCCGAGGAAGATCCCGGCGGCGTCTGCGAAGCCGAAGCCACGCTCGACGCGGGTCGCCTCGTCCTTCGCATCGTCCCAGTCGAAGACCATCCCGGGGTGTACGCTTTATGCGCACACCCAACAAGGGCGGGGGCGTCCACCCGCGGTCTCCAGACGGGGTTCGCTCCGTCCGCTGCATCGAACGCCCGCAGACCGTCAGCGCATGGTGCAGCAGCCTCCATCACCCGCGCGGATTCCAGCGCGCGCTTCGTTCGAGGTCGCCCGCTGGCCTCCGGCAGCCCTTTGATGATGCTTCAACTCTCGGATCGATGGTAAGCCTTGTCATACGGGTGTAGCCCAAACGGGCCGTGTCGGCCGGGGCGCACGGCTAAGTCACGTCAGGGAATGATCAGCGCGACCATGCCGCCCGGACCTTCGACCCTCGCGGACCTGCGCAAGACAGGCGTCATCACCAGCCGGGAGATCGTCGCGGCGATCGAAGCCAACATGTTGGATCCAGGCGCTGGCCTCCACCGCTTCCCGAGCGGCCACAGCTTGGATCTCGCGGGCATCGTGGATGCGACGCCTGCCTTAGCGCGGGTTGAACGCGCCGGCCCGCAAGAGAAGACGTTCCGAAACGCGCTTGCCGCCGCCATCATGGTGGCCAGCCCGACCCCGCCGTGAACTGTCGGCCGCTTGATTCCGCCAGGACCTGAAACCACGAGCGGAGGAGCAGCCGACAGCACTAGCGCGACGCGATAAGCGCCGCGGGTCAGCGGCGGAGCAGCCTCAACGCGGTCGCGGTCTGATGAATGAGACAGCATCAATCGAGCGTGTCGAGGGCTGCTTACAAAGCGCGCTGCGATAGATGTCTTACCAAGCGGCCTGGAGGCCTGCTGAGATCACCTGTGCGGTCGCGTTCGGGCGCAACTCACCGGTATAGCCCACCGACAGCTGCACGCCCTCGGCGACGGCCCCAGTCAGGCTCACCCCCAGAACCGCGCCGTCCCGCCCCAGCGCGCTCGTCCGGCTGGAGAACCCGGCCCCGAACAGGCTCGAGCGGATCACCGCCGCCGTGTCGGCCAGCTCGTGCGCCCAGTACGCCCGGCCCTCCAGGCGCAAATCTGGAATGCCTGCCAGCGCCCAGCTCGTCACGCGCCCGCCGACCAGGCTGCGCGCCGCGTCGAGGTCGGCCACCGCGAAGCCCTGGCCGCCGAAGCCCTGGTTGACCAGACCGCCCCGCTCGGACACCCGGCCCCGCGTCAGCCGATCGTAGCTGAAGCCCACCTCCGGAACGACCTCTACCGGCAGGCCGGTCGCCAGCGCGTACCCGGCAAAGCCCGACACCCCGCCGTTCCAGCCCGACGACAGCCCGCTCGCCTGCGACACCGCCGCGCCCAGCGCCACCGTCCGGTCGACCCGCCCGTCCGCGTACGACACCCCCGCCGTGCCCCGCAGCACCACCGCGCCCAACCGCGTGCTCGCGTAGAGCGTGCCGCCGTAGCTGTCGGTGGTGAACCGCCCCAGCCCCGCGCCCCGCGACGTGCCGCCCGCGCGCAGGTAGCTGAACGCTCCGCCCACCTGCGTGTCCGCCCCGACCTGACGGTCGACGCCCATCAGCAGGCCGCCCGCGTCGAACCCGGCGCCCGTGGCCGCCCGGTCGCCGGCGCGCGCGCCGAACCCGTACAGCGCGTCGGCCCAGACCCGGCCCTCGCCCACCGCCAGCGGCGCCGCCGCCGCCCCGGCGCCGCCGCGCACCTGCAGCGCCGTGCGGTTCGGGCCCGGGCCCGGATCGCCCGCGCTGAACGCGCTGGCGCCGCCGCCCAGCCCGCGCTGGTGCCGGTCGATCGTGTCGGCCAGCAGCCGGCGCGCGGCGAGGTCGGTCATCACCGCGTCGCCGTAGCTCTGGCCCGACAGGCTCGCCAGGCCGCCCGGCAGGGTCGCAGGGCTCGCCGCGTAGAGCGGGTCGTACACCCGCGCCCGCGCCGCGTCCGGCCGCGTGCCGGCGGCCGGGCGGGCGAGGTCGAGGGCCGCGCCCACGGCCCGGGCATTGCCGGTCTGGGCGAGGCCGAGCCCGGCGAGGTTTCCGTAGGCGGCGGGCGTGACCACGAGGTCGAGGCCGGTGGCGGCGTAGAGCGCGTCGAAGCGCGTGCCGGCCGGCAGGCCCGCCGCCGGCTGGGCGAGCCCGGTGAACGAGCCCGACAGCCCGGCTTGCGCGGTGAGCACGCCGAAGCGCTGGCCGAGCGCGGGGGTGAAGCCGTTGCCCGCGTTGCCGGTGATGCCGCGCAGCTCCGGCACCAGGGTGCCGCTGGCCGAGACCGTGCCGGTCGGGCCGAGCGCCAGGAGGCGGGCGTAGCTGCCCGCGCCGGTGCCGGTGCCCGGGCCGTCGATGTCGAGGCCGAGGCTGCTGCCGGGGTTGAACGCCACCGGGCCGAGGACGGTGAGCGTGCCGGGGGAGTTGCCCGGCCGCAGGGCGCCGGCGACCGTGACCGGGGCCGCGATGGTGCCGATGCCGCGCAGGGTGCCGGCGGCCGCGACGGTGACCGGCGAGGCCCAGAGCCCGTTGAGCGAGAGCGTGCCGGCCTGGACGGTGGTCGGGCCGGAGAAGCGGCCGAGGCCGGTGAGCGTGAGCGTGCCGGGGCCGGTTTTGGTCAGGCTGGTCGGGCTGGCGGTCTCCAGGATGGCGCCGGCGTAGGTCGAGGCGGCCGCGTTGGAGACCGTGAGGGCGCCGTTGCCCAGGACCGCGGAGGCCGGGCCGGACAGGCTGGCGACGGTCAAAGCGGTGCCGCCGAGGTCGAGGGCGCCGGTGTTGGTCAGGCTGGTGAGCCCGGCGAGCGGGCCGGTGATCTGCACGAGGCCGGTGTTGGTGAGCGTGCCGTTGAGCTGCCCAGACAGCTGGGCAAGGCCGGTGTTGGTCAGGTCTGTGGTGAGGGTGCCGTCGCTGGCCACCAGGCCGGCATTGCTGAGGCCGCCGGAGGCGGTGAGGCTGGCGGTCTGGGCGACGGCGACGAGGCCGGCATTGGTGAGGGGGCCGGCGAGGCTGTAGCTGCCGCCGCCGGTGACGGCGAGGGTCGCGCCGGCGGCGTTGGCGAAGGTGCCGGCGCTGGTGATGGTCCCGGACACGGCGAGCAGGCCGGCATTGTTGGCGATGGCGCCGTCGATGCGGCCGGCGCTGGCCAGCACGGTGCCGGCATTGGTCAGGCCGCCGCTGATCGTGCCGCTGGTGGCGAGGAGGCCGCTGTTGGTCACGCCGCCGCCGAGGGCGCCGGCGTTGCTCAGGATGCCGCTGTTGGCGACGCCACCGCCGATGGCGCCGGTGTTGATGGCCGTGCCGGCGTTGCCCAAGCCACCGGAGATGGCGCCACTGTTGCTCAGGCTGCCGCTATTGGTCACACCACCCGCCATGGTGCCATTGTTGAGTGTTTGGCCAGTATTATTCAGGCTGCCCACGATCGTGCCACTAATTGTTAGTGTGCCGATGTTTGATATATCTCCGGAAATGGTGCCACTGCTGGTCAGGCTTCCGGTATTGATCGTGCTGCCTGCTATGGCGCCGCTGTTGAGGGCATAGCCAGCGTTGAATAGGCCCCCGGTGATGGTGCCGCTGTTGCTTAGGCTTCCGAAGTTGCTGACCCCGCCTAAGGCAAAGCCGGAATTGAGGAAGCTCGCACCCGAGCCGACCAGGACGGGTGACACGAGGCTGCCGGTGACCGTTAGCGTCAGCGTGCCCGCTCTGACGACGGCGCTGCCCGTGAAGGTGTTTACACCTGCCAACGAGAATATGCCGGCACCGATTTTGGTTAGCCCACCCGAGCCAGAGATCACGCCAGAAAATACCGTGCTCGTGTTATCGCCGCCTGTAGTCAGTGTGCCAGACCCGAGTGTCACATTGCCAGCGCCTGCGAGCGAGCCGATGGTCTGGTTGAAGTTGTTCAGATTCAATGTCGCTCCACCCGCCACCGTAAAGGTCGAGAGCGGTGCGAGGACGTTGGCCGCCCCCGCTGTCACGGCGCCAGTCAGAACGCTGGTGCTTCCCGTATAGGTCGCAGGACCATCAATGATGAGCGTCCCGGTTCCGTATTTGATAAGTGGGCGATTGCCAGACAGGACGTTGGCATCGGGGATCGAGTCGTTGTTTGCAAGGCCAAACTGCAGCACGGAGGCACTCGCAAAATTGCTGGTCACGTCATGAAGAACAAACGCACCGCGACCATCCTCGCCGACCACGAGCGTATCGGCCTTCGCGTCATAGTTGAGCGTATAGACGAGCGCGTTCGGTAGTCCGAAGCCGAAGCGGCGCCAGTTAATGAGATTACCCGCCGCATCGCTCTCAGCTACGGCCAGAGGGTTGCCGGCATTGTCGACGCTGTTGAGGCCGCCCACCAGCAGAGCGTCCACCCCGTTGTTGTCGATGAAGCTCAGCGAGGTTGGACGGATAAGGTTCGCCGGAAGATTACTGGTCAGCGTGGTGAAGCTCGCGCCCATATCGCGGGTGCCATAGATATCGACGCTGTCTGCTGCGAAAAACCGCGTGAATGTTCGAGTATCGAAAGCGACAGAGGTCGGTGCCTGTCCAGTATAGGCTGGCAGAGGCATCAGCGAGCCGGCCGCGCCGGTCGCGCTAAGGTAGAGGGCTCCGCCGGAACGACTGTTGGCTCCGGCCAGAAGCGCATTCATTTTGTCGCGCGTGCCATAGTCGATAGACGTGACAGTTCCGCTTGCGCTTCCAAGGTTTGTCAGCGATAGATTTACCGTCGTGGCGCTTATTGGGCTATTGTCCGAAGCGATGTAGACGCTTGAGCCTGCAACCGCGATCCGACTTGGATCGACGTTATTCAAAACTATCGGACTCAAAAACGATGTTCCGGTGATTGATTTTCCGAATTGAACTTGCGTGTTGTCATTATTGACGATTCTAGCTGTCGCGACCTCATTACCCGAAGAGTCGACAATTGTTCTTTGCAATCCGCCAAGATTTTGGGTCGAATCATAGATGGCGCTGTAGGAGCCAAAGCTCTTGTCATTGACCCGCGCATTAGCTCCGTCGCCGCCTTGAAGCTGGTTGTACACTGCGCCACCCGGACCGACTTGTAGAGCCGTGCCGTTGTCCTGAGCTGCGATCACAATCCGCTTGCTATTCCCATCAAAGGCAAGCGCGTAGATCTCGTAAGTAGATAGGCCTTTGTTCAATCCTTGCCAAATACCGTTCGTGGTTTGCGGGTCGGACCTCACATAAAGGCCACCGTCGACGCCGGCAAGCAATCGGCCGTTTGAGTCGAACGCGAGGACACGGCTATCTGGATGAATGTTGGATCCATTCGCAGTATTGTTGAGAATGGGATTTCCGGCGCTGTCCTTCCCTCCATCGCCCAACGGAGTTGCAGTGTTGGTCGCTGTGTCAATGCGCGCCGCAGACAGAAACCAACCGTTATTATACTGCGGCGTGATATTGCCTGCTAAATAGACAATGTTTGGTGATCTGGGGTCAATGGCGATTGCGCCATGCAGAGGCACCGCCGTGTCGTTGACGTCCCCAGTCGTCTTTTGCGAGAAGCTTGCTCCACCGTTGTTAGAGTAGAACAGGCCGACAAATCCGGTATTTCTTTTGACATTATTGCTGCCATCGTCGTCGTCTCCGCCCCCGTTCAGCACGCCCACGGCAATTGCGACGGTTCCGCCGGGGCCGGCTGCGAGCTTTATTGATGTTGGATTGACTGCTGTGATAGTCCCGTTGCTATCTCCCGCGCCGAATACACGAATCCAGGTCGCGCCACCGTCGGCACTTTTATATACACCCGTTTGAGCGAAAGTCGTTGCGCTACTCGCCGCAACGGCGGCATAGAAAACGTCCGAGTTGCTTGGGTCTCCGACCAAGGACGTGATGGGCCCGGCAGGTAGGCCGGAGCTGACAGCTCCAGAAACGAGTGTAAACGAGCCGCCTGTGTTTGTGCTCCTGTACAGACCGCCGCTGAAGTAAGGATTGTCGGCCGACGCGAGTGCCGGCTCCCAACTTGCCGCCAAAATGGTGGTGCCCCGTGCCTCAACGCCAATTATGCTTTTGCCACTAAGAGCGCTCGTTCCAAGATGAGAGAAAGTTGCGCCGCCGTCTGTGCTATAAAGTAGTCCGGTAAGATTGCCGCCGTGACCGCTCTTGCCGTTGATGCTTATTGAGTTGAACCCACCAGCAGAAATCGCGGCAGTACCTGCGATGATGGTCCTATGAGTGGCATCCGTAGGGTCGAGCGAGAGGCTTCCAATTGACAGCGACGAGAGATTATCGGTCAGCGGCGTCCAGCTCGTTCCCGCATTAGTGGATTTCCAAATACCGCCAGTGATAGCTCCGACGTACAAAGTGTTGGCGTTTGTCGGATCGGCCGCGATTGCCTGGATCGCGCCCGCCGTGGTGCCCCCAGACGGGAGGTCGTCGGCGCTGTAGATGACACTGCCCAATCCCTGAGCCGGGGCAGGACCTTGATTGCCGAAAGTAGAGCCGTACTGTACTTGCGCATGGGCGAGCTTTGGCGTCAGCAGCACCACACCAACGATCGCTGTGCTGCTGGCCAGCGCGCGGCGAAAGATGCTGCTCGATACGTTCATATTGATCTCACGTCACGGCAGCGCCGCTAAAAATTGCGTGCGTACTCTGCGTGGGTGGAAAGCAGCACTCCACTCACGGAATTGTTAGACTGACCGAATCGCGGACATGTGTTTCCGCTTGGCAACAGCTGGCCGTCAGATGGCGTCGCTGCCCGATTTGAGGACCTCATTTGATCTAGCCTGACGGCGCAGGCGGAGACGGCGATCGACGGATTACCGGGCGGATCCGCGAGATCGACGTCGTGGCGACATTGATTGCGGCTGCCTTCGAGTAGTAGGCCGCGGCGAGCCAGGAGCTCGTGCGCAACGTGGCAAGCCTCGGCGGGCTCGAGCCAGGTGTCGGGCAACATCGCCGGCGTGGCGCAGGCCTTGGAGGAAACGATTACTGCGGCCGGTTAAGTGCTGTCGGTGGGCTCGGAGCTTCGCGGCAATCCGAGCATCTCGGTGCCGAGGCCAGCCGATTCCTCGCAACCGTGCGCGCCGCCTGAGCTGCTCCTACCTTCCCTATCGCGCCCGCAGGTGGCCGACTACGCGAACGTCCGCTTCCGCCTCACCTATGAGCGGAAGCGGACCAGCCGAAAACCTGAAGAGTTTCGGTCGCCGCGAGGCGTACGAAAGTCTTGGATGAACGAACCCGCGGGATGGCGGGCGGGCCTATGGGGATTTGGGCTGGGCGTCGCCCCCAGTGGCGGAGCGACGGCGGGCAAACCTCGCCAGTGGCGTGCTTGGAAGTCCCCGGATTGGCAAGGCCTCAGCGCTTGGCGAAGCGAACCGGGGTTCGGCGATCGCGGGGGCACGGTTCATCCTGAGGTTCGGCACAGGGTGAGGCATGCCCCGAGGCGCGGTTCCTCGGGTGGTTGGCTGCGTCAGGTCATGCCGGGTCATGGCGAACCTGCCCGGTGCGACGTGGAGCGGAACGGCGGCCCACGGGGCTGATGCCAGCCCGCGAAGGACCCGACGATCGTCATGGGACCGCCGCAGCAGGGGCAAGGTGGCCGGGCCTGGCCGGGGCTGTCTTGCGGATCGGGTGCGTCGGCGCTGGGCCGCGGCGGGGCCGGGACGCCGAGGACCGCGCGGATGCGGTCCAGGCCTGCCGTCCGGTTCGAGCCCGTGAGAAAGCCGTAGTGCCGGATGCGGTGGAAGCCGCGCGGCAGTAATTACCCAGGCCTATGATGGCAGGGTTCAAGCGCCGGTGGTTTTGAGGATGGTGCTGAAGGGGCTGCTGCCTGTGAGGCGCGCGGTGTCGACGACGGTGCGAATGGCGGCTTCGCCCTCGGCCGCCCACATGGCGCGATAGCCGTTGGTCACCTTCCGCTGCACGACAGCGGGACGCAGCAGCCGCTCGGAGCCGTTGTTGGTCGGCTCGACCTTTCCGGGATAGGCGAGGAACACCAGGAGCTGATCGCGCGCGCGGCTGATCTTGGCCTGGAGCTCGCGGGTCAGGTCACAGCGGCTCGGCGTGGCCAGGATGGCACCGAGTTGCTGATCCAGGCTCCGGCGCTTGGCCGAGAGCGTCGCGGCAGCCAAGTCTGTGACGCGCTCGGCCAGAGCGAAGACGCTCTGTAGCCAGAGTTGCAGGCGCCAGGGGACGGGATCGTCGCTGACCTCGACGACGTAGGCGACGTCGCGGGCCAGATGCGCCAAGCAGGTCTGGTGCTTATCCGCATGGCCCTGTTGGGCGGTGTAGCGGTCGGAGATCCACACCGCCGGTCGGTGCCCGTCCATCATCTCCCGCACCACGACAGCACCGCGCGTCGGAGACGGCGTGTGCACCACCGCGTCGGCCGAGTGGAACAGCCAGTGGTAAGCGTTCGAGCCCTCGATGCGCACGCCGGTCTCGTCGCAGGCGACGACCTCGGCCCGACGCAGGGTCGCGATGGCCGCGTCGCGGCCCGGGTGGAAGCAGCCCTGCGCGCGGCGGAGCAGGTTCATCAGCCCGCCCTGGCTGAGCGTGAGGCCGAACAGGTCGGACAGCGCCACCTGCAACCGTTCGTATGAGAGCGCCTGAAAGGCCTTCAGGTACGTCGCCACCGCATGCAGCCGTGGGCCGAACGGCGTGCCGCGCGCTGCCTCCGGCACCGGTGCGACCACCCGCTCCCCACAGCGCGGGCAGCGGACCGCGAGACGCTGGTGCTGCGTCACGATCGGCGCCACCGCGGGCAGCTCGATCTGCTCGGCGACGCTGACGACCTCTGCCGGAAGAGCGGCGTGCAGGCTGGCACCGCAGCACGCGCACGCCTCGGGACGATGCTCGACGACTGCGTCAGGATCATCGCTGACGACGCGGCTATGGCCCTCATGACCCGGCTTGGCACCGCCGGGCTTTGAGTGCTCCCGCTGCTCCTTGCGATCGGTCGCGGGCGGCTTGGACGAGGTGCGCGAGGTCTTCTCTGGCCGCTGCAGCCGCAGCACCAGCTCGATCAGCTCTTCGCGGCTCAGCCGTTCAAGGTCGCTGCGGCCCATCTCACGAGAGAATCAGCGAAATCCGTCCCGCGCAAGGGCGTGGGTAATTACGAGGTGGCAGCTTCGACGGCGCATCTATCCGATAAGGAGTTAGGGCTATCGCTTAACTCGTTACCTGCCGACGTCCGACCCTATCTGTTCGGCTTCCGCAAGGCTGGCGCCATCGCCGGCAAATCTCGGGAGATCCTTATGAGATCAATACGTCAGACCGGGAATGCTCTTGCAGGCTATGTACCATCCTACGCAATGGGTCGTGTGCTTGAGGACACTACGTCCTGAATATAGAGCCCTGCAGAACCATCCCTTACGGACAGGTTTGTAATGACCGAGTCGTGTAGGTTCGCGACAGCTTATTCTAAGTAACAATAAAAACTAGGCTAATATATCTATAAATATATGCACCTAGCGTACCTATTTAGTTTCCTTACACAAAAGAATAATAATAACCTCATCCGCTAATCAAGCGAATAAACCTTCGATATAAAACTAGGGCGGATCAATTTTTTGCGATTGAACCTTGGCCATGCTCCCACTCCTCGCGATCATTAATACAAAGCATGCCAGCTGTAAGGCGAGCAGCACAAATCCTTGGGTGACCTTGCCGCCGAGCGTTGGAGGTTCCGTCGCAAGGACGACGAAATTGTAGCTGCCATGCAGCAGAAACATCTCGAAAGTTGCTCCCTGCGCACCTTGATCTACCGCTCGCCTGTCCCATAAAATACCGACATTTGCCTGAAATAAAACAGTTATCAACGTGGCTAGAAGTGCGTGAATGGCTAGATGATCGATCGCTAGATAATTTGGATTAAATGAAACATTTAATCTCAGCCCTTTTTCAATTGCTTCTATGCCGCCAAGAACTTGAGAAATCGGTTTTGACGTAATTATTCCACGTGCATCTACCGTGCGAAAACCGTATCGTGTGCACTCTTCAATCAATGGTCCGATAAAACATATCAGCAGTATCGCCGCCAAAGCCGATCGGAAAGCTGTGTTCACCCAGATTGCCAGCGCAACCATGCAGACGTCCAAGGCGGAGACGACGACCACCGCCTTCAGTCCAGCCGGATATACGCGTAGGATATAGGAGACAACGGAAACTGTGAGGATGACGAAGGTGAGATTGATCGCGAGTGCCAAGAGGCCGCCTCGTGCTTTTCACAAGATCGCCCGGATCCGGCGCGGTGGCGCGCCAGACCCGGGATACGTTAGGCTGATTTAGCGGTCGTCTTCATCAAGGGCCGACGCCGGTATAAGGATCGAGATTGCCCGGAGAAGGTGTGCCGTAGTCGCCGTTCGGCACCGGCACAGGCTGGGTGAAGGCGTCGTAGAGGTATCCGCCGCTGACTTGGCCGACGTAGGAACCAGTCGGGCCGCCGACCGAGGCTCCTGCTGGTCCCCCCAGATCCGCACCTATGGCGCCGCCGAGCACCGTTCCGAGATAACCGCCCTGACGGCTCGCATCCGAGCGGTCGTACGCGGTAGTCCCGTAGGCGTCATATCCGGTGCCGTAGCTCGGCTCGGTACCGATTGCGGAAGCCGATCCTGGGGTCGTACCGCTGAAAGCATAGAACGCGTCGGGGCTGTAGTTGTACAGCGTCTGCGCGAATGCCTGCTCGCCGACATTGTCGGAGCCGAATTCTCCTGGAAGATCAGCCATGGCTATAAAATTCTCCTAATTTGGCATGAGCCCTTAGGACTAAATATGCTCGATAGGTGCTGGCGCTAGAGAATCACGCTTCGTCCCAAGACCTCTGTTGACTAGGTCGTCGCCGCTCACTCCGACGACTGTTTGGGGTTGCTTGCCGCAACACCCATTGTCGATCTCACATCATTTGGTTATCGATGGCAAGCCCCGAATGCGAGCTTGACCATTGTAATTCCATTTGTTCTGTTCTGGAGTCAACCCATTGCAGACATCTCAGGCCGGTCTCGGCGTCGAGCCCGCGTCACGCTCGCCACGTGCGGGCGAGAGGTCACCGTTTGAGGGGCCGCAGAACACGCCCGCGCCCTATAGCGGCTTTGCAGCAATCGGTGTGGTCGCGGGCTTCTATCGGATCCCCGCCCCGAGCCCAGCTCAACTCGCTCAGGATCTACGGTGCGACGACAACTCGGATCTGCCCGAGGATGTCGTTCGAGCCGCCATCAGACTCGGTCTGCGAGCCCGGCATCTGTCTGGACAAAGCCTTGCACGACTCTGGCGTGCGCCACTGCCCTGCATCCTCAGGCTGACAGACGGACGCTTCACCCTCCTCATCGATCGGAGGCTGGATGAGAACCGGCTGCGCCTCCTCGATCCATTCACGCGAGCGCCGTGGGACATCGCCAGCGAGGAGCTTGCTGCACTCTGGACTGGCGAGGTTGTCCTCGTCACCCGTCGTGCGATCGGTGGGGCGGGCCTCGATCCGCGTACCTTCGGCTTCCGCTGGTTCCTGCCCTCCGTCGCGCGCTACAAGCGGCCACTCGCCCAGGCACTCGTCGCCTCGCTCTTCATCCAGCTCTTCGCGCTGGTCACGCCGCTGTTCTTCCAGCTGGTGGTCGACAAGGTTCTGGTACACAAGGGCCTGAGTACCCTCGTCGTCCTCGTGGTCGGGCTCGCCGCACTCGGCCTCTTCGACGTCACGCTCCAGTACCTGCGTACCTACGTCCTGGCGCATACGGCCAGTCGCATCGACGCCGAACTCGGCGCCCGGCTCTTTGCCCACCTCATGCGCCTGCCGCTCGGCTATTTCGAGACCCGCCAAGCCGGCCAGACCGTCGCGCGCGCGCGCGAACTCGATACGGTGCGCCAGTTCCTCACCGGTCAGAGCGTATCTTCCGCGATCGACCTCGCCTTCACTGCCATCCTCGTCGCCGTTCTGTTCCTGTACTCGCCGCCCCTCGCCCTCGTGGTCGTGCTCTCCGCTCCCATCTACGTCCTCGTTGCCACGCTTGTCCGCCCGCTCCTGCGCGAACGTGCCAAGGAGAAGTTCAATCGAGGAGCGCAGAGCCAGCAGTTCCTGGTCGAGTCAGTGGTGGGCATCCAGACGATCAAGGCTGCGGCCGTCGAACCGCTGATGCGGCTCGAGTGGGAGGAGCGGCTGGCGGCCTACGTCGGCACCTCTTTTCGTGCGACGCTACTCGGGGCGCTGGGACAGAACGGTGTCCAGTACGTTTCGAAGGCCACGACCGCGCTGATCCTGTTCTTCGGCGCCCGGGACGTGATGGCCGGCACGATGAGCGTCGGCGAACTCATCGCCTTCAACATGATCGCAGCACAGGTCACCCAACCCGTCCTGCGGCTATCCCAGCTTTGGCAAGACTTCCAGCAGGTTCAGATCTCTGTCGAACGCATCGGCGACATCCTCAACGCTCCGGTCGAGGCGCAGCCGCCCGCGACGGCTGCGACGCTGCCGCCGGCGCAGGGCGCAATCCGCTTCGAGGACATCATCTTTCGCTACAAGCCGGGCGACCCGGAGGTGCTGCGTGGCGTCTCCCTGGAAATTCCAGCGGGTCAGGTCGTCGGTATCGTCGGCCCCTCCGGATCGGGCAAGTCGACGCTGACCAAACTCATCCAGCGCCTCTACGTGCCGGAAGCTGGCCGTGTCCTCCTCGACGGGCACGACCTCACCGAGGTCGATCCGGTCTGGCTGCGGCGGCAGGTCGGCGTGGTGTTGCAGGAGAACCTCCTGTTCAACCGTACGCTCCACGAGAACATCGCCTTCGCTCACCCGGCACTGCCGCGCGATGCGGTGCGTCACGTGGCCCAGCTCGCCGGCGCGCATGACTTCATCGCCCGACTGCCGAACGGCTACGACACAGTGATCGAGGAGCGCGGCGCCAATCTCTCCGGTGGGCAGCGCCAGCGCATCGCCATCGCCCGGGCGCTCGCCACCAACCCGCGCGTGCTCATCTTAGACGAGGCCACCTCGGCGCTCGACTACGAGAGCGAGCAGGTGATCCAGGCGAACATGCGCGACATCGTCCGCGGGCGCACGGTCATCATCATCTCGCATCGCCTCGCGGCGGTGCGGGACTGCGATCGTATCCTGAGCGTGAGCGATGGCCGGATCGTCGAGGACGGCACGCATGAGAGCCTGCTCGCGGCCGGAGACGGCCCCTATGCCCATTTCTGGCGCCTGCAGATGCGCGTCGCCAGCGGCGGGAGGTGCACGTGATGCGACCGGCGAACGCCCGTGCAACGTCTGACAAGGTGGTGCCCCTGCGCCCCGCCGCGCCGTCCCGGCGGCAGGTTCGCCTCGACGCGATCGATCGCCAGTTCCTGCCCGGCGTGCTCGAACTCTTGGAGACGCCACCTTCCCCCATCCACGTGCGCCTGATGCTGGCGATCTGCGCGCTGTTCACGGCGACGCTCGCCTGGTCGTGGTTCGGCCGGATCGACATCCATGCTGTCGCTACCGGTCGGGTCCAGCCGGTCGGACGCACCAAGCTTGTCCAGCCGATGGAGACGGGCCGGATCAAGCGCGTCACGGTCGAGAACGGCTCGCACGTCGAGGCCGGCGATCTCTTGGCCGAACTCGATTCCACAGAGATCCAGGCCGAACGCGACAGCGTCCGCGCAGACCTCATGGGCACGGAGGCGGAGATCATTCGGCGCCAAGCCGCCTTGCGCGCCGCGGCGGCAACCCCCATCGCTGTGCCAGATACGCTTACCTTCCCCGGTACCGTGAGCGATCCGGCGGTTCGCGTCCGAGAAGAGGCCGTGCTGCGCGCCGACCTCGCTCAGCTCGCCGCGCGTCTGGAGAGCCTCACCACCGGCATTGCGGAGAAGCGTGCGACGCTCGCACGCCTCGAGTCTGGCATTGAGGCGCGTGGGCGCGTCCTGGCGACCCTACAGGAGCGCCTGGACATGCGGCGCACGCTAGTCGACCGCGGCGCGGGAACACGCGCGGATGTTGTCGTAGCGCTGCACGACTTCGAGCAGGCGCGCACGAACCTAGTCGCCGACCAGGGGCAGGTCGGCGAGACGCACGCCGCAATTGCCTCGCTCGAGCAGAAGGCCCGCGAGGCGATCTCGCATTTCGTGGCCGAGAATACGGGCAAGCTCGCAGAGGCCGCACGCAGGCGATCCGACCTGCAGCAGAGCCTCGTCAAAGCGACCGCCAGGGTCGAGCGCACCCGGCTATACGCGCCCGTGACGGGCACCATCCAGGAACTCGCCGTCACGACGCCGGGACAGGTGGTGACGGGCGGGCAGCAGCTCATGTCTGTCGTGCCCAATGGGGCCGATCTCGAGATCGAGGCGATGGTGGTAAACGCTGACATCGGCTTCCTCGAACCGGGCCAGTCGGCCGTGCTCAAGATCGACGCCTTCCCCTTCACGCGCTACGGCACCTTGCCGGGGCGGGTCACACGCGTTTCGACCGACGCCGTTGATGCGCGACAGGCCGCCCTCCGACCGGGAGCGAACACAGGCACAAATGCCGCCGCGCAGGATGGGGCGCGCGCCACTCAGCCGACGCAAGGGTTGGTGTTCCCGATCACCGTCGAGCCGGATCAGGCCTTCATGCGGATTGATGGCAAGCGTATCCCGCTCACGCCCGGTATGGAGGTGACGGTCGAGGTCCGCACCGGCGAGCGGCGCATCCTCGAGTATCTGCTCTCGCCCCTCATTGAGATCGCCTCCAGCGCCATGCGTGAGCGGTGAGCCGGAGTACAGATGACCAAAAAGATCATCGGCTGAGGATCACGTTCGACGGCAGCGAGAACGACCTGATTGAGCCACAAGAGCCCTCCGACACCTCGCCGCCTCACATGCCATAAGCCGACGTTACGCGAACGGCTGGTCGAGGATCGCCGTCTGATCTCGGCCCCTCATCCGGAAGCGGACGATCCGCTTGCGACCCTTACGCGTCGTTCACGGGTGAACCCGACAATCCTGAAAGCGGACGCCCGTCGCTCCGAAACGCGACCCGCCTAGCGACCCATCAGCCGCTCTTCGCCCACGATGAACCCAAGCCTCCGGCGATCAACCACCCAATCGCTCAAAGCCCTGCGAATCCCCCCTTTCTCCCCTTGACCGCCCGTCGGCACATTAACAATGTTCCCGGCTTGTTCGCTGTGTTCGAGGAGAAGTCGATGGCTGTAGTGCGTTGGCAAGATTGGGACGGTCACGGTCTCGAACATTGTGAGTGCCGGGAGGACAGCGACGGATTGGTCCTCGAAGGGGTTGTCGCAGGAACCCGCCATGGATTGTATGGTGGGTACTACCGAGTTCGCACTGATGCTGCTTTCAGGACCCGCGAGGTCTATCTTCGATACGTCGGCGGCGCGGTTCTCCAAGTGGAAGCAGATGGAGAAGGTAATTGGCGGGATGTGGTGAGGGACCGATCGTTGGATTTCCTTGCAGGATGCCTTGATGTCGATATCGGTATTACCTCGGCCACGAACACACTCCCAATTAAACGTCTAAATCTCGATATGAATGAGAGCAGAGACATCACTGTTGCTTACATTCCACTTCCCGATCAGATCGGTGGAGAGTTCCTGCCACAGCGAGCGGAGCAGCGTTACACCTGCCTCATTCCAAGCAGGCGATACCGCTATGAAGGTCTGTTTCGGTTCTTCACCGCAGAGCTTGAGATTGATAAAGATAGCCTTGTCATCGACTATCCCAATACATTCCGAAGGGTGAGCACCGTAGCGCCGTCCAGCTGATGGCTGGTATCACTGGTCATGGCAGTTATTGAGGGTTACGTCTCAAAACCTGCCTGTCGCCTTTCCACCCTGACCAGCTGGTCGGTATGGGTCTCTACCGAGACGTTCAGGGTAATGTTTCTCAAGGCTGATAGCGGACGTCTGCCACTATGATAGACGCAGTATAAGGTTGACCGATCCGGCGTTTTTTCTGACCGGTCATGCGACGCAGGCTATCCGAAAAACCGGCATAGATGATCCCCGCTCAAGCGGGGATCCCACATGCGTCGCGACGTCGAGTTCGAGTCCGAAGGCCGTATCCTGCGCGGCTGGCTCTACGAGCCAGAGGGCGACGCACGGAGCTATCCCTGCATTGTCATGGCGCACGGCCTGTCCGGCGTGAAGGAGCAATACCTCGACCGCTATGCCGAGGTCTTCGCCTCCGCCGGCCTCGGTGTGCTGGTGTACGATCACGCCAATTTCGGTGCCAGCGACGGTTTGCCCAGGCAGGAAGCGGATCCCGTCCTACAACGACGCGGCTATCGCGATGCGATCAGCTTCACCCAGACCGTGTCCTGGATCGATCCCGCCCGCATCGGCCTCTGGGGGACGAGTTACAGCGGCGGCCATGTGCTGGAGGTTGCCGCCCTCGACCGGCGCGTACGCTGCGTCGTCAGCCAGGTACCGACCATCAGCGGATACCGCTCGGCACTACGGCGCACACGCGCCGATCTCGTACCGGCATTGCTGTCCCATCTCGACTCCGATCGTGCCGCACGTTTCAGGAGTGGGGAGCCAGCGACCTTCCCCGCCGTCTCGAACGATCCGCACGAGGGGTGTGCGATGGGAGGCAGCGACGCCTACGCGTTCTTCACCCAGACCCAGGATTTCGCGCCAGCATGGCGCAATGCACTCACTCTCCGCAGTGCCGAGCTGGCGCGCGAGAACGAACCGGCCATCCATATCGCACGCATCAGCCCCACCCCGCTCCTCATGATCGTAGCTGACCACGATCTGTTGACGGCCACCGACCTCTGCCTGGAAGCGTACCAGCAGGCGCTGCCGCCCAAGCAGTTGATGTTGATCACCGGGGGCCACTTCGATCCCTATGTCCGGCACTTCGAGCGAACCAGCACCGCTGCCCGTGACTGGTTCCGTAAGCATCTCATCGATGGCAGCGCGTGACGGGGCAGGACCAGTGTGCCTGCACGCCATCGCGCGCGACTACGCGAATGGCTCGGTCGTCGGCGAGCATTGCCATGTCGACGGGCAGCTCATCCATGCCACGGCCGGCGTCATGCAGATCCAGGTGGCTCAGCGTCTGTGGCTCATCCCGCCTCAGCGAGCTCTCTGGATCCCACCCCGCCTGACGCATGCACTCCGGGCACGGGGAGGCGTGTCGCTCCGGACGCTCTACATCGCACCGGCGGGCGCCCAGCCGCTCTTGGGCGATGTGCCTCGCGGCTTTGTGGTACCGCCGCTGGTACGGGAGTTGATCCTGCGTATGCTCGATCCGTGCGCGGCGAGCGATGGAGAGCGCCACGGTCGCCTCACCGCCGTTCTGGTGGATGAACTCGCCGACCTCGACCCGGACGGGATCTCCCTCCCGATGCCCTCAGACCCCCGCCTCGCCCGGGCCTGTGCCAACATACTGGCTCAGCCGGGAGAGGAGCACCGGATCGACGAATTGGCCCGACATGCCGGCGCGTCGGTTCGGACCCTGGGACGCCTCGCCCTTCATGAACTCGGCTGCCCCCTCTCGATGTGGCGTCAGCAAGCTCGGGTTCTCTCGGCTGTGCCGATGCTCGTTGCCGGAGAGCCTGTGACCGGGGCCGCCCGATCCCTGGGTTATGAAACGACTGGTGCTTTTGCTGCGATGTTCAGACGGTTCGTGGGGATGTCACCGCGCGAGTACCGGACGTCTTGCGGATGAGACGGTCAACCGGTGGAGCGCCGGACCATGGTGAGGTTAATCCCGAGAGCGATCATCACCGCCCCGGAGGCCCAACGCAGGCGGCGGCCGAGCTTCGGACGCGAGGCGCCCCGTCGTGGATGCCACTGGCCTAGACAGGGTTAAGTTAGGCGCGACTGTCGGCAAGCCCTGGCCAGTACGTCCCATCCGGGGTCGGTCGGTGTCCGAAAATGGCCTGCCCTACACGCACCACGTCCGCTCCCTCCTCGATCGCCGTCTCGAAGTCGCCAGACATACCCATCGACAGCGTGTTGATCGTAGGGTGAGAGCGAGCAATTTGGTCGCGCAAGTGGCGCAGCAGGGCAAAGCACGGTCGCACCCGATCCATGTCGGTGGTGAACACGGCAAGGGTCATCAGGCCAACCGGGCGAAGATGGGGAAAGCGCTCCAGCATCTCGACGAATGGCGGTAGCGCATCGGGATGCAACCCGAACTTGCTCCCCTCGCCCGAGGTGTTGACCTGGACATAGATGTCGAGCACCCGGCCCTCTCGCTCCAAATGGGCGTCGAGGGCCTCGGCGACCCGGAGGCTGTCGAGGGCATGGAACGCACTCGCAAAACGTGCGACGACCTTCGCTTTGTTGGTCTGCAGATGTCCGACGATACCCCACGTCGCGGGGAGATCCGCGAGCGCCTCGCGCTTGGCTACGGCCTCCTGCACCTTGTTCTCGCCGAAGCTCGTGACGCCAGCCTCCCAGGCCAAGCGTAGGATATGCGCCGGCACCGTCTTGGTGATCGGCAGCAGGTGCACCGAGGCGCGGCTGCGACCGGCGCGTCGGCAGGCCGCCGAAATTCGATCTTCGAGGATCGCTAATACCAATCCTTGTTGAGCACGACTCATGGGGTAGCGTCGGCGGCTGTGGGGTGATTCTATCCTCGGGTTTGGAGCCTCAGGAGGATGGGATGGC
>NZ_JBNNWO010000030.1:0-45595 GCF_050281105.1 Methylobacterium sp. NPDC080182 | reverse complement strand
ATGGACGAGCCCGAGCTGAAGATCATCGACGTCTTCATCTGCAAGCTGCGCAAGAAGCTCGCCAACGCCAGCCAGGGCAAGAACTACATCGAGACTGTCTGGGGCCGCGGCTACATCCTGCACGATGGGAATGGCGGGATGCGAGCCATGGCAAGCTGATGGGCAGGCCCCGGAATGCGGGCTCTATTACTGCAGATCCTACCTCGTCGCGAGACTGGGGCGAACTTTCTCAAAGCATAGGAAGAGCCGTAAGCAGCCCTGGTGTCTAAATATGAGGCCTCCTTGGGGTCTTCAACGATGCGAAGGGCCTGTTTGACGACGCCGGAACTGGGTGGCTTGTAGGTCGGGTCGGCCAAGCAGATGGGGTGGATGGCTCCCGCTCCAACTGACGGCACCTCGGTGCCAAGATGTGGTCGCTGCCGAAGCAGCAGCCACGCAGATGCAGGAGCCATCCCCATGGAGATCGCCACCGTCGGCATCGATCTGGCCAAGAGCATCTTCCAGGTTCACGCCGTCGACGCGGCCGGGCACGTCGTTGTTCGGAAGGCGCTGCGGCGGGCGCAGGTCATGCCGTACTTCGCCAAGCTGCCGCGCTGACTGGTCGGCATGGAGGCATGTGGCACGGCGCACCACTGGGCCCGGGAACTGATGAGGCTCGGCCGTGACGTGCGGCTGATGCCGCCGTCTTACGTGAAGCCGTATGTGAAGCGCGGTAAGACCGATGCGAACGACGCCGCTGCCATCTGCGAGGCAGTGACGCGCCCGAGCATGCGGTTCGTGCCGGTGAAGTCGACCGAGCAGCAGGCGGCGCTGGCGCTACACCGGGCGCGCGACCTGCTGGTCAAGCAACGCACGCAGCTGGTGAACATGATCCGCGGCCTGCTCGCCGAGTTTGGGATCGAGATGGCGCGGGGCCTGCGGCACGCGCTGGAACTGGCGGCCAGGCTCTCGGCCGGAGACGCGGCCGAGGTGCCGCCGCTCGCCCAGCGCGTGGTGACCGGGCTGGCCGATCAGATCGGAGCCTTGGAGAGCCAGCTTACCCGGCTGGAGAAGGAGTTGCTCGCCTGGCATCGAGACAGCGACCTGTCGCAGCGTCTGGCGACGATCCCGGGTGTCGGCATCGTCTCGGCGACCGCGCTAGCCGCCTCGGTGAGCGAGCCCGAGCGCTTCCGCTCCAGTCGGCAGTTTGCGGCCTCGTTGGGACTGACACCGCTGCAGAACTGCAGTGGCGGCAAGGAGCGCCTGGGCCGGATCTCACGCATGGGCGACCGCTACCTGCGTCGCCTGCTCGTGGTCGGCATGACCTCTCTGATCCGCCGCGCGAAGGCGACGCCGACCTCGGTCGACCCGCGGTTGCCGGCACTGCTGCAGCGCAAGCCGGCGCGCGTGGTGACCGTTGCGGCGGCCAATCGCACGGCGCGGGTCGCCTGGGCGATCATGACCCGCGGCGGCACCTACCGCGCACCAGCGACCGCGGTCGCCTGACAGCACGAAGAAAAGCGTTTTTGAGGTTGCGAGGACGATGAGAGTTGATGGCGAACCGGTCAGACCGGGAGCTGGGACACCCCGCGTAACGTCTAGGGCGTCATAGCCCGCAAAGCAGAGTGGGACCCAGTTCGCGGATACCATCAGGGCCAGCAGTCAACATGAACGACTGCATCGACAGGCCGGACACAAGACTGCACCCGACCAACGCGTCAGAAGCTCAATTCGCCACTTGCAATGCGGGAGCCATCCACACAAGACGTTGTTGCCTCGTCTCCGTCCCAGACATCCCGGTTGTCGAAGGCCGTTCATTACCCTTCGGCGGCCATCTCAGGTTCAGGCAACGAACAAGACGGATGCTGAGCGCATTCCGGACAAGTCGGCCCTGGCCTTCCCGACGGTAGATCAGCGGATAGCGGAGAGGCAGTTGGCCCAGTGAGCATTGACGTGGTGTCGCAGAACCACGTGGCTCACAGGTCCTGCTGAAGGCACGCAGGGTTGGATTGATTGCGTCCGATCCGCCACAAGTTGTAGTAAATCAACCTCTGAACGATCGAATGTCGATCCTTTCTGCTCTAGGATAAATAGAAGGAAACGGCGCTCGTTATTCGCTTGTTTACTTTAAATTATTAATTTCTAGATTGTTTCCGCATCCGGCTTGATCTGGCAGCGGCTTTATTGCTCATGAGATTGCCGCAGAAGCGGCATGTTGAGTCAGAAAGATAGCCAATCATGTCTTCGATCACTCTGTCGGCCGCCACGCGCCAGAACCTGCTCTCGCTGCAGGACACCGCCCAGCTGATGTCGACCACCCAGAACCGGCTCGCGACCGGCAAGACCGTCAACTCCGCCCTCGACAACCCGACCAACTTCTTCACCTCCCAGGCCCTCGACGGACGCTCCTCGAGCCTGAACTCGCTCCTCGACGGCGTCTCCAACGGCATCCAGTCGATCCAGGCCGCCAACCAGGGCATCACCTCGATCCAGAAGCTGGTCAGCCAGGCCAAGTCGATCGCCAGCCAGGCGCTCTCGACCCAGCTCTCCACCACCGGCACCGCCGCCAACGCCTACAGCGCCAGCACCGCCTCCCAGACGGTGCTCATGACGATCAACGGTACCTCGGTCTCGGCCACGGTCGCCGCCTCCTCGAGCATCAGCGCCACGGTCGCAGCCCTGAACTCTGCGGTCGGCTCGGCCTCGACCTCGTCCAGCGGCTCGTTCGGCGCCGGCGCGATCTTCTCGGTCGACAGCACCGGCACCAAGATCGTCCTGAACGCCCAGGCGGACGTGGAATTCCAGAACTCCGGCAGCCAGACGGCGCTCGGCTTCACCGCCTCGGCCACTACCGCCTCGACCTACGGCACCGCCGCCAGCACCGTCGTCTCCAGCGACCTGTCGATCTCGGGCGTGACGCAGCGCGCCTCGCTGGCGAGCCAGTACAACAACCTGCTCAACCAGATCACGCAGCTCGCCGGCGATGCCAGCTACAACGGCGTCAACCTCATTGCCGGCAAAGGCAATGACATGAACATCAAGTTCAACGACACCGGCAGCTCGAACCTGAACGTCGCCTCGGTCGACGCGACCGCCAGCGGCCTCGGTCTGTCGTCGATCACCGGCTCGAACAACTCGACGAGCCAGAACGGCCTCGGCAACTTCCTGCTGAACGCGGACGTCAACAAGACGCTCGCCACCCTGACCAACGCCGGCAACACGCTCAACTCCGCGGCGAGCGCGCTGGGCTCGAACCTGTCGGTGGTTCAGAACCGCCAGGACTTCTCCAAGCAGCTGATCAACGTGCTGCAGACGGGCTCGGCCAACCTGACGAACGCCGACCTGAACCAGGAGGCGGCCAACTCGCAGGCGCTATCGACCCGCCAGTCGATGGGCATCTCGGCCCTGTCGCTGGCCAACTCCGCCCAGCAGGGCGTCCTCCAGTTGCTTCGGTAACCCATAACGGCTGGCACGGTTGAACCGCGGCGTCGTTAGTTCTCTGAGCAGGAGGGCCTTGATGGCGCGGTTTGATCTGACGGATGCGGAGTGGGCGGTGATCGAGCCGCTGTTGCCGACGGACGTGCGCGGCAAGGAGCGCGTGGATGACCGGCGGGTGCTTAACGGGATCTTCTGGCGGCTGCGCACGGGCGCGCCCTGGGCTGACATCCCGGCGCGCTACGGCCCACATACGACCTGCGGCAACCGTTTTCGGCGCTGGCGCAAGCGTGGCATCTGGGATCGGCTTCTGGACGCGGTGTCAAAGGCTTACGACGTCGACCTGCAGATGATCGACGCCACCAGCGTGCGGGTTCACCAGCATGCCGCATGCACCCAAAAAAAGATGGCCGATCCGGTGGCATGGGTCGCTCGCGCGGCGGCCTGACGAACAAGATCCACGCGCTGGTGGACGCCGAGGGCCGTCCGGTGGCGCTCAAGGTCACCGCGGGTCAAGCGCACGATGGGCGCGCGGCGGCCGACATGCTGGGCGGTCTGGGCACGGGCCAGATCCTGCTGGGCGACCGAGCGTACGACAGCGACGCGTTACGCGCCCAGATGGCTGAGCAGGGCGCGTGGGCGAACGTCAGGCCGATGCCCAACCGCAAGAAGGTGTTGGCCTTCAGCCCGTTCCTGTACAAGTACCGCAATCTGGTCGAGCGCTTCTTCAGCAAGATCAAGCACTTCCGGGCCGTCGCCACGCGCTACGACAAGGATCCCGACAACTTCCTCGCCAGAGTCAAGCTCGCAGCCGTGCGGGTCTGGCTGCGAGCTTAATGAGTCCGCGACCTAGACCATCGAGGTCACTTTTCAGGAGGCACGTGCCAATCTCGAGGTCGAGACACAGCGGCAGTGGTCCGACACGGCGATCACCCGCACCACGCCCTACCTGCTCGCCCCGTTCTCGACCGTCACACGGCTGACCGCACGCCTCTCGGCTCGCCACCGGCGACGCATCGCTGCGGCTACGTGGTATCCCAAAACGCGCCCAACCTTCGGCGCTCTGGCCGCCGTGCGCTGCGCGATCTGGCGCGAGCGGACTTTGGCAACATCACCGCAACGCCGCGTCCGAATAAAACCCCGCTTCCATTTGTCCGCGCCCAAGCAGGCTGTTGAAGAACTCGGCCAGCCTCGAGCGATGAAGGGGATGTCGTCGCCGGCGTGGAAGCCGATTTCGCCCCAAAGCGGTCGGTTGGCCTCAAGCTCGGCCCGTCCGGAGCCGCAGGCCTCAACCATCCCGTCGCTGCCGTTTCAGTCGAACTCAACGGCAGGCTAGTCACGGGTGAGAGACAGGAAGGACCCGTGGCACCGAAATAAGATGACTGACGTTTATAGACCGCCTGGCAATATGTCTATAGGGTCCAGCGCGATTGGCCTCGCTGGTTCGCGTTTTATATAATATTTGTGCGTCTAGCATATTTTCCATCGCGCAATCAGTATTTCTGAGACAAGATCGGCGGAACGTATAATATCAGCTTTCGAATTGAATATTTCCGCAGATTTCTCTGCCGCCCCAATCGTCAGCAAAACGCCGAAGTTTACATCGAGATTCATACCGATAGGCCTATCGCGTAATACACGTGCTATCAATTTCCGGAACAAATTGGAACCTCGCGCTATAGCCTCTCGATATTCGACCGTGTTCCACATATCTACAGCAGCCGCTCGGATAGCTCTCTTCAACTCCGCCTCCTGCGCTTCAATCAAAAAATATTCTCGGATGAAAATCCGGAACATTTCCGCATCACCCAAAGATTTATCGATCAGAATGGGAGAAAGATGAGCACGCTCCTCCTCCCAACTTAGGTGAATGAGATGCAATAGGAGCGCTTCTTTGTTCGGAAAATAGCGGTAAAGCGACGCGATATTGACATCTGCTTCCTCAGCCACCCGGTTAGTCGTAAACCTCCCTGCACCATCTCTTGTAAGGACGGTTACTGCCGCCTCCGCGATGTTAGCGACCGTCGCCAGAGCGCGTTTCTGCTTGATCTGTCGGCGTAACAGGTAGCTATCACTGAGCATTGTGCGACACAATCCCGATTGACTTTGTTTAAATCACAGATATACGAGAATAAAAATATAAATATGGGAAGTTTTTACGTGTAGAACGATCGGATGTTTTATCGAGTCAACCGAGCTTCGGATATCGCTTGGACAAACATTGCCTGCAAGGCATTATTTATCTCTGCAGAGCTGCTGGCTGTATAGAAATAGCCGTCGGAGGCGCAAGATTTAAGCGAGCCGGGAACGCTCGGCAAAAGAGAATTTACCCTTTGGTTCTCATAACCTACGTTGGTATTAAAAGGCTGTTGAAGTGGCATATATGGGATGTACAGAATTGATATTTTGACGCCTTGATTTTTGAGGGGAGCACAAAGATTAGGATCAAGAAGGTTTGAGTTCGATCCTGTCCACTTGCTCTGATCAAATAAGCTTGCATTACCATTGTAATACTGAGAATTCGCGACCCCGTCCGTGACAAGGAAGACGTAGGGCTGTGCCTTTGCCGATGAAGATCCATCACCAATTCGATTGGCCCGGATTTTATTGAGTATTGCAGGCAAGACATTCTCAAAATGTGTCCCTCCACTCCCGCGGGGGGTGCTGGAGTCGCCGACGTCCATATAGCTTTCGAGATTTCCAGCGAGCGGCATGAGAGTGTCGATCGCGGCGGTAAGATCCGCCGCCGTCTCTATATAGCTCACGAAGGGATACAAGCCGATGCGGAACTGATTGTTTAGCGTCGCTTTTTGCTTCGCAGTACTTATAAGCTGAGCGACGGCGTTGCCAACTGTTGCAATTCTGAGTTCGACGCCGCTTGCTTTTGCAATTCCATATCCGTGATTATTTGTTGCAGTTTCTGGAAAATGGCAGGCAAACGCACAATTATTAGATGTTTGACCATTATTCATGTCAGGGTTCTGCTTGGCGAAGCTCACTTGCTGGTCAGTGCTTGTGGGAAATCCCATTGAGCCGGAAGTATCGAGTAAAAGATAGAAATCGGCGTAAGTTCCCATCTTGAGACGCGAAGATACGTTACCGTTCAGAACTACTATCGGTTGTCCAAACAACCGACCAAACGATGATGAATAGCTACCCTGATAGCTGACGGTGGCAATTAGCTCCTGACTACTCCGCTTGAGGTCAACAGTCGGCTTGGCATGTACGGCAGTAGTCGCGCTTGCGGCATTAGCTTTGAACGCGGCAGAAGCGCGCTGAAGACCCGCGGTAATCGCGTTCGCGGTGGGATCTGCCTCGTTGTTTGGGTTGGCCGAAATGAAGTCACGTGCGGCAGTGATGGCGGCGATCGCCGCCGCGTCGGCAGCAGTGTCTAAGCGAGCTTGGTAGTTCACCTTGCGCAAGTACTCGATTCCGAGACCTAGGCTCCCGACCATGGGCAGGAGAGCAAGGCCGAACAGGATCAGCACGTTGCCGCTTCGGTCGCTGGCAAGGGTTCGGCACCATGTTGCGAATGCGCCAAAGAAGCGCGGACAAAGATGTTGCATCCGAACCTCAGGGTATTGCGCATGACCAAGTGAAGCTAGATCCTGCCGATCTGTCGTAAGTTATGGCAGAAACGTAGCGGGGGGAGATGTAGAACGACCGTCGAATTTGTATATGGCCAACTACGGATTGCAGAAATAAAGGGACGTAGTCGATGCTAACATCGGCCACGATCAGAAAGCCCGAGCCAAAAGTATCGGCTGGCAAGGTCGACGGAGAGGGTTGCTCAGTGTCTGGAGCCGCGTTTAGAGGCACCCCACACGGCCGTCCTATACCGCCGGTCCACGCCACGTAGGGCGTGTAAGTACAATTCTTCTTGCAGTTTGCTCGCGGCTTGAATTGCACGCCAGAAAGAGACGAATGGATTACCGACCAAACGGATTGGCTCCGTGACGTGGCTTCTTTCATAATCTCCGGGAACACCACGAGCTGCGATTGAAAAATAGCATCCATATCTGCTTGATTTATTGTCCCAGTGTCATTTCGGGCAATGAAATTGGCCATAGTACTGGCTGTAAGATGAGCCTTCCGCACAAAGATTGTATATCTCGCAAGATCATAAGCGACCAAAGCCAATACAATGATCGCCGGCATAATTAAGGCAAATTCCAGAGCTGACGTCCCGCTAATGTCAACAATCAACGATCTCCTAGCCCGAGTTTGCACCGTTTTGGGGGAAATCCATCTGCGGTAAAAGGGTATAATCACGGGCAGCTCGTAGTAACACTAGTGCCGGTGTATGGTTCATTTCGAAATGCAGCGGCAGATCGTACAAAGGTCACGATTTTCCCGTTCCAATTTTGTCCGGAAATCAATTTCCATATTGGGCTGATTAAAGGCAGGGCATAAAACACTTGTAAATATTGATATGCTCCTGCAGATCCGGCACAATAGGTAGCCTGATTACTATCCATATTTGCCGGAAGAAGGCCACTCAAATCGGCCTTAACAAAAGCGGCGTAGCCAGGAGCACTTGGCCCCACTGTTGCAGTCTGGAGGCTGATAATTACGTTGGCGCAAGACAAACCTGGCATCAGAGCCGGACATAAGGCAGTGCTCTTGAATCCCGCCGCGGTGCTCGCCTCTGGAGTTAAGCTTCCCACCATGATCGTTCGTGTGGCTAAGCTTGTAGCGCGCTCTACAGCGGCGGAGCAATATAAGTACGCAGCACCTTGAAACACCTCAAGCATAGCCACGAGTATCAGTGGGGAGATCATGGCAAACTCGAGGGCCGCGGCGCCGGATTGGTTGCGACGGAACGTCGAATTTGCTACTCTTTTGTGAGATAGAGCCTGATCAGTCTCCATAGTCCCTCTCGCAGGAGCTGTGTTCCAGATCGATCAAGGTGCATCATATTTTTGCGGGTGTTAATTTTTTCCGATCACTACTTTATCGATGCTATCTGAGTCACCGCATCAACTAGGGATTGATGCCTTGAGCTTTGCTACGGTCATCACATTCAGGAATGGCAATTTGCGGGAAAACTGGCGAGCCCCAGAGGCAAGTAGGGTCGACATGTAGGTTCTTCCGCAGGTTCGGTACTAAGGGCTTTTTGAGGCGTTGCTCCTCGGAGAGTCCCAGGGTCAGCACGAAGGCGATCTCGTATCCGTCGCTGCCCTCGGTTGACGAAGTGGCTGTCGGTGAAGCGAGCCGGATCATGGTTGATGCCCTTGGCGGCGATCCGCTTGCCGCGGAGGCGCTCGATTGTATCGTCCAGTTCCAAGACTACGGGGCCGGTTTGCGCGAATGCCTCGACGAGGAGCCCAAGCAGGATACGGGTTCGGAGCGCGGGCACCACGCTGCGCGGTTGAGGATGCGGTGGACGTTCCCGAACCGTCGCTCCTGCGGGCGATCCGTGATGCGCAGGGCGCTTGTCACGGTGCGCTGCCCCGGTGTGAGGATTGCGCCGAAAAGCAGGTTCTGGGCTTGTCGCCACGAGCGGTGGACGAACAGCGGCGCGAACGTCGGGATGATCCCGGCGAAGCGGGTAGGCAGGGGGAGCATGGCGGTGTCTCTTGGCGGGGACGCCACCAGCCTATTCCTTACTCCCGCTTCGTCACCTCCGCTCGCTCGACCCGCCACGGATGGCCAAAGGTACCATGCAGGGAGCTGGAGATTGGATCACTCTCCAGTTCTCTGACTTTGGACCGGGGTTGGCCATGCATGATCGTGAACAGATCCAGACAAACCTTCCTAAGGTTGCTGTGTTCGTCACGCTGGAACTCAGCAAGTCAGCATGGCTTCTGGCCGCCCAGGCTGTCCCGAGCGGGAAGACCTCCGCACACCGGGTGAGCGGCGGAGACGTGGAGTGATCCTCCCTCGGCATCGCGGACACCTCTGATACGCTCATGCTGAGCGGGGAAGGTGTCGGATGGCGAAGACGAGACGAGAGTTCACGCCCGAGTTCAAACGCGAAGCGGTCGCCCTGCTGGAGAGCAGCGGCCGGCCGCAGATGCAGGTCGCGGCCGAGCTCGGGATCCAGCCCTCGATGCTGAGGCAGTGGCGTGCCACGCTGAACGGGGCCTCACCCAGGCCGCGGTCTGCTGGATCGACGGGCGCCTCGCCACCAAGCCCAGTTGCGTCCCCGTCCGATCAGGCCGCCGAGATCGCCCGCCTGCGGCGTGAGCTCGACCGTACGCGCATGGAGCGCGACGTGCTAAAAAAAGCCATTGGCATCTTCGCGGAGATGCCCAAGTGACCTTCGCCTTCATCGAGCAGCATGCGCGGACCTGGCCGGTGCGTCTCATGTGCCGCGTGCTCGGAGTTTCACCCAGCGGCTTCGACAGTTGGCGGTCACGGCCTGAGAGCGCCAGCTCGGCCTCCAACCGCCAGCTCCTGGACGACGTCCGGCGCATCCATGCCGCCCATCACCGGCGCTACGGCTCCCCGCGCGTGCATGCCGCCCTGCGGGCCGAGGGCCGGTCTGTCAGCCGCGGACGGGTGGAGCGCCTCATGCGCCGGCACGGCATCCGTGCCCTGGCGGGGCGTCGGTTCCGGCCCTGTACGACCGACAGCCGTCACGATCTCCACATCGCGCCCAATCTCCTCAAGCAGGACTTCTCAGCCGCGCGGCCAAACACGGTCTGGCTGGCCGATATTACCTACCTGCCGACCGGCGAGGGCTGGCTGTACCTGGCCGCCGTCCTTGATCTGGCCACGCGCAAGATCGTCGGCTGGTCGATGCGCGATCACATGCGCACTGAGTTGAGCGTGGCGGCGCTGATGATGGCCGCCCAGCGGCAGCGACCAACTGCCGGGCTGATCTGTCACTCGGATCGCGGCAGCCAGTACGCGGAGGAGGCCTACCGGAGGCAACTCGCCGGCATGGGAGCAAGGCCGTCGATGAGCCGCACGGGTTGCTGCTACGATAATGCCCCGATGGAGAGTTTCTTCCACACGCTCAAGGTCGAGCTCGTCCATCAGCGACGATGGGCGACCCGAGATGAAGCGCGGCGCGATCTGTTCGCTTACATCGAGGGCTACTACAATTGGCAACGCATCCACTCGGCACTCGGCTATCTCACGCCCGAGCAAGCCGAGAGGACCGCGAAATGATCTCCCTGTGTCCGCGACACCGAGGGAGGATCACAGCGTCGCCACGTCGAGCATCGCCTCGGCTAGCAGCTTCTTGAGCTTGCGGTTCTCCTCGTCGAGCGCCTTCAAGCGGCGCGCGTCCGAGATCTCCATGCCGCCGTAGCGCGAACGCCACGTGTAGAACGTCGCATCGCTGATGCCGTGGCGGCGGCAGATCTCAGTGACCGGCAGCCCAGCCTGCTGCTCCTTCAGGATGCCGATGATCTGCTCTTCGCTGAACCGGCTCTTCTTCATCGTCCGTCTCCTGATCCACGGACTCTAGCTTCAGAATGAGGGCAGACCAGGGGGCAAGGTCAGGGCGTGCGCACCGGCCGGCGTGGTCGCCCGCGACGCAGACCGGACAAGCTGCACGCCGACAAGGGTTACGATCACCGTCGCTGCCGGCGCGAGTGCCGGGCCCGCAGCATCACACCACGGATCGCGCGACGGGGCATCGAGAGCAGCCAGCACCTCGGCCGCCATCGCTGGATCGTGGAGCGTACCTTGGCTTGGCTCGCCCGCTTCCGCCGACTGACCATCCGATACGAGCGACGCGTCGACCTGCATCTCACATTCACGACCCTCGCCTGTGTCCTCATCTGCTGGGCACAGATCGACCGGTTTTGTCCCTGACTCTAGGGGGCTTGCCTCAATGTGTACCAGAGAGCTGCGGCCTCACCGGCCAGCCGGCGCGCCGCTACCAGATCGGCAATGTCGGACTGGTTTGGCACAGCGCCGAGGACCCAATCCGGCGCGTGGACGGCGATTTCCGCTTCAGTGCTGGCGATCCCGGCGGCACGCCGTGTCGCGGCTGTAAGCGCCGTATCGCCAGCTTTAACGGCATCGAGGTAGGCTTGGTTCGCCGCGAGTGCGGCACCCGCCAGAGCTGCGGCAGCGGGGCGTTGCTCAGGCCAGATCAACACCGTCACGGTGATCGCGACGATGCTGCCGAGAATATTATCAATCATACGCGCGAAAGCTATCCCATCGCCGGGATGTAGGATGCCCATCGTCAAAACGAAGAGAAGGGTGAGGAAGACGACGAAGAGCGTGTAGTTGACTAAACGGACCGCGATCGTCGCGGCTGTTGCGGCAACGATGAAGCCGAGCAGCGGCCAAGCCGCGGGAACCAGCGTCAGGAGGATGTTCGCGAGAACACCGCCGATCACGGAGCCGAAGGTGCGTTCGATCGCCCGGCTCCAGCTCATCTGCCTCACAGGAAACAGGATCACGACCACAGCCATCGCAGCCCAATAGGGATAGCCAAGCCCAAGCCCATGCGCGACGAGTGTGACGATACCGACGCCTGTCCCGCTCCGCGTCGCAGCCTGCACGATCCTTCGGCGTGAAGCCGCCAAAGCGCCGCTGTGTGGAAGCCAGGATGGTGGTGTACAGGAATCAGGATCGCTCAAGACAGCCGCAATCGCCCGTATCGCAGCGGCGTCCGCACCTGGCCGGCCGGCCATATGTCGTACCAGCACGTCAGCCTGCCGGCCGACTTCAGCGATCGCGAGCGCTTCACCAGACAAAGCGCGTCCACTCGCACGAAGGAGCAAGGGTATGGCTTCCAGCGCGCTCTTCGTGTCCTCATCAAGCTGAATCCGTAAATGATCCAGGGCCAGAAGTGCGTGGAAGATCTCGTCTGCCGTCAGCAGTGCCAGGCGCAGCCGTACGGCCATCGCAGGATCATCCAACTCGACATGGCTGAGACTCGCATGAGCGCGCTCAATGGCGGTCCGAACGGCCCGGCGATGCTGGCTCTGCCCGACATGCTGGCCGTCCACACGCCGATGCACGAGGTCCGAAGCCATGTCGTCGATGCGTGCATAGACCGCTGACACGGCCTGCCGGGAGGGAAGCCAGCGATCCGTCCTCCAGACCGCGGTCAGGATCAGAGTCGCCCAGGCGCTGCCACAGAGGAACGAGAGAGCAAGTATGGCGGCGTCGGCCGGCGTCCGCGGGTAACCCGCTGCCACCACCGCTACGACACCGAGCAAGGTGGCAACGAGGGAAGATTGCGTCCACCAGATTGGCAGGAGCGCGGTCATGAAGACCAACAGAGGCCCTGCAGTCACAGCTTCCCCTGGACCCAACCCTGCAAGGGATGAGGCTGCCAAGGTAGTGAGGCTTCCGAAGGCTACGAAGCCGACAAGGAACGAGCGGCGTGTTGGCTCAGGGCCGCCCGTGTCCGCGAGGCATGTCCAGAACGCTGCGAAAATGGCCCAGCCGAGCGGCTTCCATCCCGTCATGAGAGCGAGGAGGAGCGGCACACCCGTGATGAAAGCCGCGCGTGCACCGTCGGAGGGATGGAAGTACTCCGGCATCAGCCCGACGGCGCGCAGCTCAAGCCAGCGTGCGACTTGACGCAGCTGTGTCGGCCCGTCGAGGACCTGACGCAATTTGCCTGACGCTATCTTGGCTAGTCTACTCAATTGCAATCCGTGCCCCAATTAAAGCACATCATAATACTCGCTCGGCACGGATTGATCAAGATCGAGACATAATTCAATTTAGACTGCATTAATTCGCCATGCATGGCCCAGAAAAATGCAAATATGAATTTTACAGCTCTGTCGGAGAGCGCCGGGAAATTTACGTATCATCCTGGATATATATGCCGGTCTCGATTTTTTCAATATTTTAATTTGCAATACTGTAGATAATGGTATTAAATTGACGATCGCGTGGAGAATTTCACACCTAGGAATATTTGGTGACTCGCTCTTGTTATGATGATTGGCGTCGGCAGACATTCCAAAAGATATCGCATCATGTATCGTGGCACCGATTAAACTACTCAACAAGACCTCTGCTACATCATGGAAAGGTGTCCAGATCAGCGGTTGACGCGGTCGCCGCTTCGTCGAGGGTTGAGTGTACGGCTCCGCCGACATCTGGCCCGATCATGTAGCTTGACGCTGCACTAACTTTGAACTCGGATAACCTCGTGAGGGGTGTTTAACGCATGGATCTTACGGTTGAGATCCGTATATCTACCTAAGGCAAGTTCCTAACTGAAATAGACGGCAGATCGTCTATATCAATACTACAAATGCCGAGACTGCCAATCACGGGAACCCCGAAGCACCGTGCAGCTCCGCGTGAACGTCATCGCTCTCGCGCGAATGGCGATCGTAGATCAATCGGACGCAAGCCGGGGCTTGACCGAAATGGAAAGGCGATCGGCGTTTACGAGCCGAAGCAAAGGTGAACATGCCATGGAACGTAGAGATCTCCTCAAGACTGGCCTGATAGCGTCGATCGGCTTGGCCGCCGGGGCTGTCACGCCTACCGTGGCCTCCGCGTCAGATAGCGCCGACGTCGGCTCGCGAGCCGCAACCGTGCCGACCGCCCCGCCCACATCCGACGGCGGCGGCTTCCGTCTCGAGACCGATAGCTTGGGTGAGGTCAGGGTTCCGGCCGACAAGCTCTGGGGCGCTCAGACGCAGCGGTCCCTCGAGCATTTCAGCATCGGCACCGACCTAATCCCGAGGGAAATGATCCCGAGTTACGCGACGCTCAAGAAGGCAGCCGCCAACGTTAACGCTGCCGAGGGGCGCCTTGGTGAACCGCAACACAAGCTCATCGTCCAAGTCTGCGACGAAATCCTGGCCGGACAGCACGCCGACATGTTTCCCCTGCACGTCTGGATGACCGGTAGTGGTACGCAGTTCAACATGAACATGAACGAGGTGATCTCAAACAGGTGCTGCCAGATCGCTGGAACATCGCTCGGGAGCAAGTCCCCTGTTCATCCGAACGACCACGTGAACATGTCGCAGTCGTCGAACGATTCCTTCCCGACCGCTGCCTACATGGCCGCGGCAATTTCCGTCAGGCGGACGCTGGTGCCGTCCGTAAGAGGCTTGCGGGATGCGATCGCAGCGAAATCCGAAGAGTGGAAGGATATCATCAAGATCGGGCGCACCCATATGCAGGACGCGGTTCCTATTACGCTCGGTCAGGAATGGTCAGGTTACGCCGGTATGCTGGACGACAACCTCGAGCGGCTCGACGACGCCCTGAAGGGGGTCTACCGACTGGCCCTGGGCGGCACCGCGGTTGGCACTGGGCTGAACGCGATGCCTGGCTTCGCCGAGGCGGTCGCCAAGGAGATCGCGCGCCTGACCAACCTCCCCTTCGTCACTGCGCCCAACAAGTTCACCGTGCAGGGCGCGCACGACGCGCTGGTTCATATGTCCGGGACGCTGCGTACCCTGTCAGTGTCGTTGTACAAGATCGCCAACGACATCCGTCTGATGTCCTGCGGACCCCGCGCGGGCTTCGCCGAGTTGATCATCCCCGAGAACGAGCCTGGCTCATCGATCATGCCCGGGAAGGTCAATCCGACTCAGGCCGAGGCTCTGACCATGATCGCGATCCAGGTCATGGGCAACGATGTCACCACCGGGTTCGGAGGTGCGAGCGGCTACCTCGAGATGAACGTCTACAAGCCGGTCATGATCTTCGATGTTACGCAATCCGCTCGGCTCATGGCCGACGGATGCACGAACTTCCGCAAATTTCTTGTCGAAGGGACAAAGCCGAACCTCAAGAAGATCAAGGAGTACGTTGATCGCTCCCTGATGCTCGTGACCGCGCTCGCGCCGGCGATCGGTTATGACAAAGCCTCGAAGATCGCCCACTACGCGAGCGATAACGACCTCAGCCTGCGGGACGCGGCGTTGAAGCTCGGCTTCGTCTCCCCGGCGGATTACGATCGGATCGTCGATCCGCGGAAAATGGTGACGGCCTACGTCGCCAGGAACTGACGGCGTCCCACACGAGGCGACCCAATCGGTCGCCTCGAGCACGCCGGAGATCCACGATCACCGTTCGGGTGGCGGGTCGGCGAAGGGGGAGCCGCTGAGGGCCATCGCCATGCGAACGAGCTGCGACAGACTGTCGGCATCCATCTTGGTCATCACGTTCGCGCGGTGGGCCTCGACGGTCCGGGGGCTGATCCCGAACTCGCGGGCGATCGCTTTGTTGGATTGACCGTCGACGAGCCTATCGAGCACCTGCCGCTCGCGCGCAGTCAGCGCCGTGGCTCGTTCACGGATAGCTTTCAAAGCTTTCTGATTGTCGCTTACTTCGCTCCCGCGGCGAAGCGCAAAGTCTACTGCGTGCAGGATCGTGTCCTCATTGAAGGGCTTCTCGATGAAGTCGGCGATGCCCGCCTTCATGGCCTGGACCGCCATGGGCACGTCCGCGTGCCCGGTGATCGCGATGATAGGGAGTGACGTGCCCCTTTCCTTCAGCCGCGCGATCAGTTCGAGGCCGCTCAAGCCAGGCATGCGGATGTCTGTGACGATGCAGCCGCAGCCAGCTTCGTCGAGCTTGCCCAGGAACTGATCGGCCGACGCGTAGGTCCGCGCGGCATGCCCAGCGGACAGGAGCAGGAAGGCAAGCGACTCGCGCACCGCCTCGTCGTCGTCGATTACGTGGACGATGAATATCCCGCTCATACCTCGTCGGCCTCGTTGCGGGCCAGAGGGAGGGTGAACCGGAAGGACGAGCCGCGGCGCGGTCCCGGCTCCACCCAGATCCGCCCGCCATGCGCCTCGACGATCGTGCGGCAGATCGACAGTCCGACGCCCATGCCTGAGTCCTTGGTGGTCGTGAACGGGTGAAACAGACGCGCTTCGACCTCGGGGCTGATCCCCGGTCCGGTATCATCTACGCTGATCTGCGCCATTTCTTCGACCTCGGAGGAGGCCACGAGGAGGTGACGCACATCGGCACCGTCCATCGCCTCAATCGCGTTGCGGATAAGGTTAAGGAGAACCTGCTGGATTTGAATTTTATCCGCGATCACCACACTGGCGGACGGGTCAAGTTCGAAGCGAACATCTACGCCTGACTCGGATACGCCGACGAGCGCCAGCGCGGCAGCCTCCTCGATCAGAGCGGGTAGGTTCTCCATGCGCGGTTCCCCTTCGCCGCGCGCCACGAAGTCCCGTACGCCGCGAATAATCTGTCCAGCTCGAAGCGCCTGGGCGGCAGCCCTTTCCATCGCTTCGAGCGCACGGTCCTGGGCATGCCCCGTCTGTAGGAAGCGCCGCCCTCCGTTGAGGAAGTTCGAGATCGCCGTGAGCGGCTGATTCAGCTCGTGCGCGAGCGTGGCGGCCATCTCGCCCATCGCGGATAGGCGCGAGATATGGACCACCTCCGCTTGCAGCTGGCGCAGGCGCCGGTCGGCCTCCTGGCGCTCCGTGAGATCACGCACGAAGACGACGGTGAGCGAGCGTCCACCCGACACCAGCTCCCCGATGGACAAATCGACGGGAAAGGTCGATCCGTCCTTCCTGCGCCCGACCGCGGTGTCGGCGTGGTGAGAACCGGGCTCAACCCGCTTCAAAGCCGGCACCAGAACGTGGCCGCACAGGCCGTGGGCGTCCCGCGCCGCCCAGCCGAAGAGCGCCTCGGCGACGGGACTGAACGACTGGACATGTCGCTGCTCGTCAAGGACGATCATGGCATCCGGAACAGCATCAAGGACCGCTTGGAGATGAGCCTCACGCTCGCGGATGCGGTGGGCCATCTCGACCGTTCGCTTGCGGGTGCGCCGGAGCCGCTCGCCTCCGAGGGCGATCGCCACGCATAGGGTAGCGAAGAGCGTGGTTTCGATCCGGTTCTCCAGAACCGGCGCGCCGCCGCGTGCCAGCAGGATGTAACCAGCAATCGAGCCCAGGAACGCCGCGGCGATGCCCGGCAGAAAGCCACCCAATGCCGCACCGACGATGACACCGGGGATGAACAGCAGGAAAAGCATGCGGTCGCCGACGACGGGGATGATCGCGAAGCGTCCGGCGATGCCGAGCAGCACCAGCACCAGCGCGATGGCGCTGGCGGTCACGACGCGCGGCGGCTCGATCCAACACGTGTCCTCCTGATCCAACAGCTTCCATACATCCTTCATCGGGTCACTACCTCGCCGCTTATGGCGAGAGCCTTTTCCGCGTGCACCCTCGCTTCTCTCCGTACGGGGTTTCCCGGATGCCAAGGGGCCGGGATCGATCCTACCTCAAGTCTTGTCATGGAGCGATCACTTGGGGCCTCCCCGAAGGCAACTGTGAAGATCCAACTGCCGTGGGACTTGCCGCGGCGGCCTCCAACGATCCAGGGGGCATCGGATTCTATGTTCCCGCACGACAGGAAATTAAGCATGGCTTCCACCATCTATGCGACGGTGCAGCTAATACCGGTCGGCATTGCAACCACGGGCACTCGCCACGAGACGGACTCGATGGGCGGGATCGACGTGCCGGCGGACGGTTACTAGGGCGCGCAGACCCAGCGCCCGCTCCAGCACTTCTCGATCGGCAACGATCGCATGCCCAAACGGGTCTACCACGCCTACGGCTACGTCAAGAAGGCCGCCGCCCTGGTCAACGCCGCCGGGCGCCTGGAGGACTGGCGCGCGCAGGCCATCGTCCAGGCCGCCGACGAGACGATCGCGGGGAAGCTCGACGCGAACTTCCCGCTCCTCGTCTGGCAGACCGGCTCCGGCACCCAGTCCAACATGAACGTCAACGAGGTGCTGTCGAACCGCGCCATCCAGCTCCTCGGCGGTACGCTCGGCTCCAAGAGCCCGGTCCACCCGAACGACCACGTCAACATGGGCCAAATCGCAAAACTATCTCCTCACACATCGTGTTCCTTTCACCAAAGAACAGGATCTCGCCATGAATACAAACCCTTTTGTTCTGACGCTGTCTTGCCCGAACCAGCCGGGCATCGTCGCAGGGATTGCCGCGAACCTGTTCGAGGCCGGCTGCAACATTCTTGAGGCCAGTCAATTCGACGATACCGACACCGGTCGCTTCTTCATGAGGGTGGTCTTCAACGTCGTGCGAGAGGGCGTGACCCTCGACGCCATCCAGGCAGGCTTTGCCCCTGTCGCCGGGCACTTCGGCCTCGACTACATCCTGCGTCGGCGCGATGAGTGCCGGCGCGTGCTGATCCTCGTGTCAAAGTTTGATCATTGCCTGGCCGATCTGCTCTACCGCTGGCGCTCGGGAGAGCTGGCGATGGACCTCGTCGGCATAGCCTCGAATCATTCGGAGGAAACTTATACCCATCTCGACTTCGGAGGCGTCCCCTTTCACTATCTCCCGGTCACGCGGGCGACGAAGGCGGACCAGGAGGCGCAGGTCTGGGACCTCGTCCGCGCGACAGACGCCGACCTCATCGTGCTTGCCCGCTACATGCAGGTGCTATCCAACGACCTAGCCGCCAAATTGTCGGGCCGTGCGATCAACATCCATCACTCGTTCCTGCCGGGCTTCAAGGGAGCGAAACCATACCACCAGGCCCATGCCCGAGGCGTGAAGCTGATCGGCGCTACTGCGCATTACGTCACCGCCGATCTCGACGAGGGCCCGATCATTGAGCAGGACGTCGAGCGGATCAGCCACCACGATACGCCCGACGATCTCGTTCGGAAGGGGCGCGATATTGAGCGCCGGGTTCTCGCCCGTGCGATCGCGTGGCACCTCGACGGCCGGGTTATTGGCAACGGTGCCAGGACAGTCGTCTTCCGTGACTGAAGCTGAACGGCATGGCCGCGCCTCTCATCTCGTGTCTGGTATATGGTCCCGGGATGAGGTGTGACGAGTCGATCCTGAAGAGCGCGTCGGATTGGCCATCAACGCTCGAGCCGGTGCGCGCCTGCTGGCAAATCTCTCCATGCCGGCGAGCGCCTCGATGCTGCTGCGCCTCATGCACTTCGCGCCCCTGCCGCGCGTTGCCCGAGCGTCGCCGTGCCGAGGGATGCGAGAGCGGATTGCAGTTTCTGCGCGAACGCGGTTACGCAGGCGGCTCGCGGCAGATCCACGAATGGCTGCAGAGCCGACGGACGAAGCTCGCGATCACCACGCCGCGACGCTGGCGCGACGCCCTCCCCGTCGTAATGGGCCCCGGCTCGGCCGAGCTGCCGGCGCGGCGAGCGCGATTACCGAGATCGAAGGTCCTCGCCTGGATCATGATGGTGGCGTCGGACCGGCTGAGCACGGGTGATGGCGCGCTTCTGGCGCCCATCGTGCAGGATCCCAACGCGGCCACGCTGCACGGGCTGGTCCAGCGCTTCGTCGCGCTCGTGCGCGAGGCTGGGACGAATGGGAACGGATCGGCCGCGCTCCGCATCCGACGTCTGTCTGCCTTCGGGGCCTGGATCGTCGAGGCGAAGGCAAGCGGCATCCGAGCCGCGCAGACGTTCGCCAGCGGGCTCCTTAATGTTGCGGCCGCGGTGAGGGCAGCGTTGACGATGCGGTGAAGCAACGCCCAGTCCGAGGGACAGATCACAAAACTGAAGTTGATCAAGCGGCTGATGTATGGCCGGGCCGGCTTCGACCTCCTGCGACGTAGCGTGTGCCTGGCTCCTAAACCACACGAAATAACAAAGAGCCAATTTTTGCTGTGCAAGTCCACAGACGCGCTCCTCGCTGCGCGGTGCCAACTTATTTTTCGGATGGGGGATGTCGTGAGAGATTACTAACGGCAGATTGTCGCCCTGCAACATTCCTACATCTCATATCTGGTCGTCGTTCTAATCAAGATCGCGACGTTAACGCTCAAGCCGGAGAATCGCGGGAATCGCGCTTTCGTGACATGCCCGGACTAGACCTACGTTGAATATGCAAGCACTGCGGGCATACTAAATCTGCCGCCGGACGCAACGTTCGGTTCTTGGGAACGGACGATGGAAGTCAGACATCTACGCTACTTCCTTACGACAGCAGAGACGGGCAGTTACAAGCTCAGCGCGGAACGCTTGAATCTTGGTCAAGCGAGTCTCGAACGAGCTATGCGGGCCTTGGAGGTCGATCTAAAAACGCGGCTGTTCGTTCGGCGGCACCATACCCTGGAGCTGACCCGTGCTGGGCATGTGCTGAAACAAGCGGCCGCGAAGATGGTTGGCGAGGCCGAGGCGCTGCCGGACCGCGTCAACAGGGGTACGCGCGGTGAGATCGGGACTCTGCAGATAGGTCTGACGGGGTCGGCCTCGTTCAACCCACTGATCCCGACAGTCATTCAGGCTTACCGGCAGATCAAGCCGGGAATCGATCTTGTGCTTTCGGAGGGCAACAGCCAGGATCTCTGCGACAGTCTTTTCCATGGTCGCCTCGACGTGGCGTTCGTGCGCCCGATGCAGGTTCCCGGCACGGAACTCGACTGCTACGTGCTGATCGAGGAGGAGATGGCCCTCATCTTCCCGCCAGCTCATCCCCTTGCAGAGCGGTCTGCGATCTCGGCTGCCGACCTCAAGGACGAGCCGTTCGTCATGTTCCGGCGCGATCTGAGCCCAACGCTGTACGATACCGTGATCAGTGCGTTCGTGCGCGCTGGCATTACGATGCGGATCGTCCAGGAAGTTCCGCAGCTCACCAGTCTCCTGAGCTTCGCGGCGGCCGGCGTGGGACTGACGGTCCTGCCTGTTTCGCTCAGCCGGCTCTCTCTCGGCTGCACAGTGCGGCGGAAGATCGACGGCCTGTCCCTGAAGATTCCGCTCAGCCTCGCTTCCCGCAGCAATGACAGCCGAGTCATCGTGTCCGAGTTCGTGTCGTACCTGAGACGGACAAGCGCTTGCCTGGCCAGCAGCGATGCCGCGCTGCTGCCGAGCACGTGTGAGCGCGATGCCACCCTTATATACGCGCGCGGGGACCGAGCCAGTTCGTCCGTAGCCTGCATCGACTGATTGTGGATCCTGCAGGCTGGCGCGGCGCGACCTTACGTCCTGGGCAGCGTGTTCGGAAGCATTCAATCAGAAGGAGAACACGTGGACTTCCGGCATCTGCATTATTTCATGACGCTATCCCAGGAGCGAAACTTCCGGCGAGCCGCTCACAAGCTTGGGATCTCGCAACCACCGCTCTCTCAACTGATTATGCGGCTCGAGCAGGAATACGGCCATAAATTGTTCATTCGCCACGCCCGCGACGTGGAACTCACCGATGCCGGGCGGATCCTGCTCGAGGGCGCCCGTTCAGTCCTGGCCTTAGCCCGGGAGACGCGCCACCAGATCGAAAGAGTCGGGCAGGGCGAGATCGGGGAACTGGCGATCGGCTTCACCCCCGGCATCTCCTTCCATCCTTTGATTCCGGCCTTGGTCCGCCGTTGGCGGCGTGAACTGCCGGACATCGAGCTGAAGCTGAGGCAGGCGCCGACAGACGAGCTCTGCACCGCCCTCTTCTCAGGTACGGAGGACATCGTGCTGATCCGTCCGCCCGTTGAGGCACCTCAAGCCCTGACCCTTAAGGTCTTGGAGTACGAAGAGATGCGGATCGCGCTCCCGCCGGAGCACCGCTTGCGGCAGGCCGCGCAGGTCGGTCTCGCTGATTTGGCCGACGAGCCCTTCGTGCTCTGGCCTCGATTCCTCGCGCCCGGCCTCTACGACGCGATCATCCAGCGCTGCTTCAGCGCTGGATTCACGCCACGGATCCGCTTCGAGGCGCCTGAGAAGGCGACGGCGATCGCCTTCGTAGCCGCCGGCCTCGGCGTGACGCTGACGCCAGCCTCGCTGTGCCAGATCCACCCCGGCGAAGTCGCCTACCGCCCGATCGCGGACGCACCCTTCTCGGCGCCCATCGCCATCGCCACGCGCCGCGGAGAGCGCAGTCCGGTGATTCATCGCTTCCTGAAACTAACCCACCAGCTCGCCGAGGCCGGAGCGCGAGGACCGCTATGCGCCCCGGCGGGCTAGCTGTGTGGTCCCGATATGGGGTGTGCCGCCCGAGCCTGAAGCGTTTGGGCTCTTTCGTTCAGGCCTGAATGACGTGTTCGTAGGATGTGAGGCCACGCAGGGTCTTCATCCAGATCAACACACCAAAAGATAAAGCACTGTGGGCTGGGATCGCCGGCCGGACCCCATATCGGAGGGATCCGGCATCACGCGCCGGCGACGCCCACCCCCACCATGATCTTCGGGTTGCACACCTTGTCGAAGGTAGCAGCGTCGACATTGCCGGACTTCAGTGCCGCTTCCCGCAGCGTGGTGCCCTCGGCCTGCGCTTTCTCGGCGATGTGGGCAGCCTTCTGGTAGCCGATGACGGGCGACAGCGCCGTAACCACCATCAGACTGCGGCCTACGTATGAGCCGATGCGCTCCTCGTCCAACTCCGTTCCCTCGACTGAGAACATGCGGAACTTCTCCGCACCATCGGCCAGGATGCCCATCATGTGCAGCACGTTGTCGATGATGATCGGCCGCATGGCGTTGAGCTCGAAGTTGCCCTGGCTCCCCGCAAAGGCCACTGCGGTGTCCTCGCCGATCACTTGGATCGCGATCATTATGATGGCCTCACACTGGGTCGGGTTGACTTTGCCGGGCATGATGGACGAACCCGGTTCATTCTCGGGCAGCTTCAGCTCGCCGAGGCCGCAGCGCGGGCCCGAGGCTAGCCAGCGCATATCGTTGGCCACCTTCATCAGCGCAACCGCCAAGCCACGCAGCGCCGCCGAGGTCCGCACCATGGCGTCGAGCGAACCCTGCGCCATGAATTTGTTGGGTGCGGTCACGAAAGGTTTCCCTGTTAGCTCAGCGATCTTGGCCGCCACTGCCTTCGAGAAGCCCTTGGGCGCGTTCAGCCCCGTGCCCACCGCGGTGGCGCCCACTGCCAACTCGTAGAGCCCGGCCTTTGAGGCCTCGACGGCCTCGATGGCCGCGCGGATCTGGGCCGCATAGCCGGACCATTCCTGGCCCACCGTCAGCGGCGTCGCGTCCTCGAGATGGGTTCGGCCGGTTTTGATCACGCCCATCCAGCGGTTCGCTCTGGCCTCGATGGCGGTCGCGAGCCTATCCAACTCCGGCAGCAGGCGAGCGTCGATGGCCTCGACTGCCGCGACGTGCATCGCAGTCGGAAAGGTGTCGTTCGACGACTGTCCCATGTTGACGTCGTCGTTGGGGGCCACAGGCTTCTGGCTGCCGAGCGTGCCGCCCAGGAGCTGGATGGCGCGGTTCGACAGGACCTCATTGACGTTCATGTTCGACTGCGTACCGGAGCCCGTCTGCCATACGAACAGGGGATAGTGCTCGTCGAGCTTACCCATGATGGTCTCGTCGGCAGCGCGTATAATAGCCTCGGCCTTCCAGTCGGGTAGACGCCCTTCCGCCTGGTTGACCATGGCGCAGGCCTTCTTAACCACCCCGTAGGCGTGGTAGACCGCCTTAGGCATGCGGTCGCCGCCGATGGAGAAGTGCACCAGCGACCGCTCCGTCTGGGCGCCGTAGTACTTGTCGGCTGGCACATCGACGGTGCCCATGGAGTCGAACTCCTCGCGTGTGCCGCGAGCATCGAGGCCGATCGGCACGTCCTGCACGACGGGATGACCCTTCGAATCAAATGGGAACATGTCCTCGTCCTTCAACGATAGTCGGGTTTATAGGTGAGCGACTCGAGCCAAGCGCGGATGTCCTTCGGACGCTCGACCGTGGCCTTATTCTGGTCAAAGATCCACTCGGCGAGCCGCGCCGCGGTGGTAATTTCGGTATCCAGGATGTTGCGCTGGGATGGAAACAACATGCCCTTGGCACGTAGGTCCGGCCCGACCTGATCAGCGCTAGCGCGGGCAGCCTCGATGAACAGCGCGTCGGTGATCCGCTCCGGCCGCGTCGCGTAGACCGCAAGCCCGACGGCTGGGAAGATGTAGAAGTTGTTGGCCTGCCCCGGATGGTAAGTCTTGCCGTCGATCTCGACGTCGGGGAACTGTACGCCCGCCGCGTAGAGCACCCGACCCTCGGTCCAGGCATAGGCGTCCTGCGCTGAGACCTCCGCCTTTTCGGTCGGGTTCGACAGCGCGAAGATGATCGGCCGCTGGTTCAGCTTGGCCATGGCCTCGACGATCGCGCGGTCGAACGCCCCGCCGGCGGTTGAGACGCCGATCAGCACAGTCGGCTTGAGTGCCTTCACGGTCATCAACAAGTCGTCGGACGGTGCCGCCTCGTGGGCGAAGACCCGCTGCTCGGACGAGAGGTCCTTGCGCTTTGGCTCGATGAGGCCGTCGACGTCGAACAGAGAGATCTTGGCGCGCGCCGCCTCCGGCGACAGTCCCTCCTCGACCAGGGCCGAGACGATCAGGTTGGCGATGCCGATACCGGCTGAGCCCGCGCCGAGGAACAGGATGCGCTGGTCGCGCAGCGCCTCGCCCTTGATCTGGAGGGCGGTGGCGAGGCCGGCCAGCGTCACGCTCGCGGTTCCCTGGATGTCGTCGTTGTAGCAGAGCACTCGATCTTGGTAGCGGGCGAGGTAACGGATCGCGTCCGTGCCTTTCCAGTCCTCAAAGTGGAGGCAGCAATCCGGGAACACCTCCTGCACCGCCGCGACGAACTCGTCCACGAAAGCGTCGAGTTCCTCGCTCGCGGGTGGCTCGCGGCGCAGGCCGAGATAGAGCGGGTCGGCGCGCAGGGCCGCGTTGGTTGTGCCGATGTCGAGCAGCAGCGGCAGCAGGGTCTCGGGCGGGACGCCGGCGCAGGCGGTGTAGAGCTGGAGCTTGCCAATCGGGATACCCATGCCATTGGCGCCGATATCGCCGAGGCCGAGGATGCGCCCGCCGGTGGAGACACAGATGAAGCGGACCTCCTTCACCGGCCAGTTGCGCAAGACCTGGGCAATGCGGCCCTTGTGCTCGAGCGAGACGTACATCCCGCGGGCGCGGCGGAAGATGTGTCCGAACTTCAGGCAAGCCTCGCCGACCGTGGGATCGTAGAGGATTGGCAGAAACCGCATCGGGTCGTCCATCACCACCCGGTAGAACAGCGTCTCGTTCCGATCGAGCAGACCCGTGAGGTAGACGTAGCGTTCGAGATCGTCCGGCTTGGCAGCGAGATGATTCGCCACCCGCTCCGCCTGCCGGTCGAGATCCTCGACCGAGGACGGCAGCAGGCCCTCGAGGCCAAGGGCCTCGCGTTCGGGCCGCGTGAAAGCCGTGCCCTTGTTGGTGACGGGGTTCTCGATAAGGGCGACGCCCCGCGTTTCGTGCGAGCGCTTGTTCATTGGTTGTCCTTTATGCTGGTTGAGTACGGGATTGGCTCCGGGACCGGTCAGGTTCGGGGACGCATTGCGACGGTGAGGGAGCGGACCCCTTGCGCGCCGTGGATCAGCACGCCCTCGATGTCGGCGGTAGCCGATGGGCCGGTGTGGAAGGCGGCGTAGCGCCGGTCCTTGAACTCAGGCCGGTGATAGGCGTCCTGGGTCGAGGCCACGAGGTCGGCGGGGTCGAGCAGCACCAGGAGATGTTGGGCCAAGTAGGCGAGCGCGTTGACCCCGAGCTCCTCTTCGCTGAGCAGGATCGAGCCAGTCTCGACAATGGCGAAGGCTGCGCGCACCACAGCGACGTCAACCCAGGCAAGATCCTGCGGCCGGCAGGCCGCGACGTCGAGGTCGCTAACCAGTTCCGGGACACGGGAGGCCACCACGCCAGCCTTCGGGAACAGCGTGCGCACCAGGGCGGCAATGTCGTCCTCGCACGAGGGCGCGGGCTTGCCGCCCATCGCCTTCAGATTAGTCTCGAACACGTCGACGTGTTCGCCCTGCTCCAGCGGCCTTCCGTCGTGGAGCATGGGGAAGCGGGGCACGTCCGGCCGCGGATGCGCGCCCGCAGGCCGATTTTCGCGGATCCGGGCTAGGATGGTATCGCGGGCGTTCACGGCTTCGTCTCCGGGCTGCGTACTTCCTCGGCGGCCGGGTGGTTGGCGGCATACCAATCGTGGAAGGTGGTCTTCGGAGCGGGCGGCATCTCGCGTCCCTGCGTCCAGGTGTTAAGCGGGTTGTAGACGACGAAGCGGGGCAGAACCCGCAGAGCGGAATCCGACGCTCGGATCGACGCGCGATACAGCGCCGGGTGGGATAGAACCTGACCGGCCGCCGACATCATCGCTTTCTTGACGAGCGGCAATTCGCCTGTCTCGGACAAGACCTTGCGCCAAGCGAAAATTTGTTCGTGGATGTTGATCTTTACCGGACAGACGTTGGTGCATGATCCGTTGAGCGTCGAGGAGAACGGCAGTGTCGAGTATTTGCGTTTGTCGAAGGTTGGGTCGAGGATCAGCCCGATCGGACCCGAATAGGTCGCGCCGTAGGAGAGCCCACCCGAGCGCCGGTAGACTGGGCAGGTATTCATGCAGGCACCGCAGCGAATGCATTTGAGCGAGGTCCAGAACTCCTTCATACCGAGCCGGGTCGAGCGCCCGTTGTCGACCAGCACGATGTGCATCTCGGTGCCGGGCCGCGGGGCACGGAAATGCGAGGTGTATTGAGTCATCGGCGAGCCCAGCGCCGAGCGGGACAAGAGGCGCACGAAGACTCCGAGATCGGCAACCTGCGGGATGATCTTCTCGATGCCTACCGAGTGGATTTGCAGCGGCGGCACGTTGGCCGAGAGGTCGGCGTTACCTTCGTTGGTGCAGACGACGACGCTGCCAGTCTCGGCGATGGCGAAGTTGCCCCCGGTGAGGCCGGCATCGGCCTCCAGGATCAGCGGCCGCGTCGCCTCGCGCTGACGCTCCGCGAGGTAGTGCACATCGTCGTTACCGGGATCGGTGCCGAGCGTGCGGGCGAAAACGTCGGCCACGTCGGCACGCAGCTTGTGCACCGCCGGCACTACGATGTGGCTCGGATCCTCGTCGTCGAGCTGCTGGATGCGCTCGCCGAGATCCGTCTCGATCACTTCGATTCCGGCGGCCGCCATGTAGTGGCGCAAGCCGCATTCCTCGGTAAGCATCGACTTCGACTTGATCAGGCGCTGGGCGCCGTGGTCACGCAGAATTCCGTGGATGATCCGGTTGTGTGCCGCCCCGTCCTCGGCCCAATGTACGTGGACGCCGTTGGCTTTCGCCGCAGCCTCGAACTGTTCCAGATAGGTATCGAGATGACTGAGCGTGTGCTGCTTGATGCGCGAGGCGATCTCGCGCAGCTCCTCCCATTCGGGGATGGCGCGCATCTGCCGGTCGCGCTTCTGACGCAGGTCCCACAGGCGCTCGTCGTGCATGTGCTCGTGCTCGGGAGCCGCAATGAAGCGCGCGGCCGCCTCGTTCTGGTCGATTGGTCGTTGGCCGTGGACCTGCGCTCCCCGAGGCTCTGGCTCGTGCGGCTTCGGACGCAGCGGCCGGGACGTGCCGGCCCCGTGCTCCAGCCGGTGGCCGTCGGGGCTGCGCGGCGCCTCGTCGTCGGGGGCCGCGAGATCGGGATGGATCATCCGGTGACGATCCATTTCCTGCGGGCGGCTCATGCTGCGGCTCCGTTGAGGACCTGGGCAATGTGGATGAATTTGAGCGGAAGCCCCAGGCGCTCGGCCGAGCCGCGCTGGTGCATCATGCAGGAGGAGTCGGCTGAGACGACGTATTCGGCTCCGGCCCGGGCGTGGTCCCGGACCTTGTCGTGGCCCATCTTTGCCGAGACCGCCGGCTCGAATACGCAGAAGGTGCCGCCGAAGCCGCAGCACTCGTCAGGCCGGGCGAGTTCGACCACCTCAATACCCCTGACATTGGCGAGCAGGTCTAGGGGTTTGGAGTAAAACCGCGCGTGCAGCTCGGACGGGCGAGCATGGCCGATGCCGCGCAGGGCGTTGCAGTTGTTGTGGTAGCTGATCCGGTGTGGGAACTCGGCCCAGGGGAAGGCGTCCGCCTTGAGCACGTCGTGCAGGAACTCGACCAGCTCGTAGGTCCGCTCGCGCACCGCGACGACATCTGGGGTCTGCGGGATCGCCGTCATGTGCTCGCGCACTTGGTGGGTGCAGGAGCCGGACGGCGCCACGACGTAGTCGAACCCGGAGAAGTTTCGGACGAAGAGCGCCTCGGTGGCTGCAGCCTCCGCGTGGCAGCCGGTATTTACCATCGGCTGGCCACAGCAGGTCTGATCGAACGGATAGGTCACGTCGAGATCGAACCGCCGCAGAAGTTCGAGGGTGGCGATGCCGACCTCGGGCTCGAAGGCATCGATGTAGCAGGGGATGAACAATCCGACTCGCATCGCGATCTCTTTCTCGGTGGTCTCGTCGCGCATCACGCGCGGAAAAACATCTCTCGGGAGGCGCGCCGCTACCCGGCGCGGCCCGTTCCCCCGTCTCCCGGACGTCCACGGTCGAGGGCCTGGCGAACGCACCATTCGATCGCGCTGTGCATCCCGCCGCCCACGAGCCCGCCGAGGATCACTTCCCCGCCCCGGTGCAGGGCGGTGAGGCCGATTGGCGCCTCGGGCGTGGCGGTCAGCAGCACGAGGGGGCCGGTCCACATGCACACGCGGATCGCAGGACGCTCTCGAGCCGCGACGGCGCAGAGCGCCGTGATGACGGCGACCTGCCCCGCCATGGTGTCGAGGCCCGACCACCGGAACGCGGCATGGACCGCGACGGCGGCCGTGACCCCCAGCAGTGTCCCCAGGATCCGGCCGCCGAGGGAGCGATGCGTCTCGGCCAGGCTTTCCTGGGACACGATCAGGGCCGAGACCAGCGCCCAGACCGGGTGGCCGAGGCCGAGTGTGGAGGCGATGAGGAAGGCCGCAGTGGAGGACAGCGAGCAGCGCAGAACGAAGAGGAGGCCGCGCAGGCCGAGTGGCCTCATGCCGCGCGGTCCGGTGCCCACCGGGCCGGACGGCACGGCGCCGCCTTCGTCGAAGACCCGGCGCGGCTCCTCCGCTGTCATCGCAGCAGGTTGCTCTTGGCGAGCTCGACGATTTCGTCGCCGCGCCCGTTCATTACTGCCCGCAGCATGTAAAGGCTGAACCCCTTCATCTGCGCCGCCTCGATCTTCGGCGGCATGGCGAGTTCCTGGCGGTTCGTGACCACATCGAGGAGGGCCGGACCGGGATGGTCGAGGATCTCGCTGATCGCAGCCTCAAGGTCGCCCGGATCCTCGACCCGCAGGGCGTGGATGCCGGCGGCTCGTGCCACAGCGGCAAAATCCGGGTTGCGCAGCGCGACGCCGGTCTCGAGATAGCCCGCGGCCTTCATCTCAAGCTCGACGAAGCCGAGGGTACCATTGTTGAAGACCACGACCTTCACGGGTAATTCGTGCTGCACCAGGGTGAGCAGATCGCCCATCAGCATCGCGAAGCCCCCGTCGCCCGACAGCGACACGACTTGGCGCGTGGGCTGGGCCGCCTGGATGCCGATCGCCTGAGGCAGGGCATTGGCCATGGAGCCGTGCGCGAACGAGCCGATCAACCGACGGCCCTCGGACATCGCCAGGTAGCGCGCCGCCCAGATCGTCGGCGTGCCGACATCGGCCGTGAAGGCGGCGTCGGGGGCCGCCGCCTCGCTGAGGAGGCGGGCGAGGTACTGCGGGTGGATCGGCTTGCGCCCGGCCTTGCCGGTGGCGAGGTCGTCGAGGCCCTCGCGTGCCTTAGCGTAGTGCTTCAGGCAGGCCTTGAGATGGGCGTCCTCGCCCTTCGGCCGGAGCTTCGGCATCACGGCGTCGATCGTCGCCCGCACGTCGCCGACAAGGCCGAGGTCGATCCGGCAGCGGCGCCCGAGATTGTCCGGTCGGATGTCGACCTGCGCGATCTTCGCATGTTCGGGGAAGAACTGACGGTACGGGAAGTCCGTGCCGAGCATCAGGAGCGTGTCGCAGGCCTCCATGGCCGCGTAGCCCGATGAAAAGCCGATTAGGCCGGTCATGCCGACGTCATAGGGGTTGTCGTGCTCGACATGCTCCTTGCCGCCGAGCGCGTGCACGACCGGCGCCTTGAGGGCCTCGGCGAGCCTGATCACCTCGGCCCGCGTTCCGGCACAACCGCGGCCGCAGAACAGGGTGACCTTCTTCGCTTCGTTGAGGAGGTCCGCGAGGGCGTCAATTTGCTCGTCCGCCGGAACGATCCTGGGCCGGGGCGGGATCAGGCCGGCATTCGGCGCGACGGCGCGCTGGGGTGCCTCCTGGAGCGCGACGTCGCCGGGGATGACCACGACGGCGACGCCCTGGTGCCCTATGGCGGCGCGCACCGCCGTCTCCAGCACGTAGGGCAGCTGGGCCGCCGAATTGACCTGCTCGCAGTAGCAGCTGCAATCGCGGAACAGCTCCGTGGGCTTCGTCTCCTGGAAGTAGTTCGAGCCGATCTCGGCAGACGGGATCTGCGCCGCGATAGCGAGCACCGGCGTGCGGGTGCGGTGGGCGTCGAACAGGCCGTTGATGAGGTGGAGGTTGCCGGGACCGCAGGAGCCGGCGCAGACGGAGAGTTCACCTGTCACCTGGGCCTCGCCGCCGGCGGCGAAGGCGGCAACCTCCTCGTGCCGGACGTGGACCCACTCGATTACGCCCCGGGCCCGGATCGCCTCGGTGAGGCCGTTGAGGCTGTCCCCCGCCACGCCGTAGACGCGCCGGACGCCGATCTGCTGCAGAGTCTCCGTCAGGAGATCTGCGACGTTCACGATTTTGGCCACGCGTTCAATGACTCCAGTGGGCGGCAGCGCCGATGGGGATCAAACGTGACCGGTGGATCATCGCGCCATAGGCAAAGGTCGGTCTTTCGATATGATAGAGATGAGTCCCGCGGCTCGGTCTTCGCGAGCGGAGGCGCGGATCGGCCTAAGGCGACGGTTTCGATGGTGGATTTCGGCGCTGCCCCTGACGGGGCTCATCGGGAGGCTGCGTCATGCCCGGGGCGACACCCGGTGCCGCGTACTCCATGGGGATGGTGCTCGGCGTCGGGACCGGGATCGACGCCCGCGTCGCGGTTCCACGCACCTGCGTGGTCGCCTCCGGATCCAGCGCCAGCGCCGCTCTGTCGCGGCCGAGGATCCTGTCAATTAGGCGAGACAGCCCCGCGCCGGGCTCCCGACCGTCGCTACGGATATCGATGGTGGCCGTCGTTCCGGCCACGAGAGGAGCCCCCTTCGGCATATGCTCGATGCGGATGCGCACCGGCACGCGCTGAGCCAACCGGACCCAGGTGTAGACCGGATTGACGCTTGGCAGTCCTTGGGTGCTCGGCGTCGCGTTAAGCGTGCTGATGCCCCGGGTGATGCTGTCGACCCGCCCCCGCAGCGGCCGGTCGTCACCCATCAGGCGGATGTCCGCGTCGGCGCCGACACGGACATGGCTCATCTTCGTCTCCTCGAAGTAGCCGTCGATCCAGTAGGAGTCGCTGTCGAGGACCGAGATGTTGGCGATGCCTTTGGTGGCGAAGTCGCCGACGCGCAGCAGTAGGTTGTTGACGTAGCCGTTGACGGCGCTGCGTACCTGCGTGCGTTCGAGGTTGACCTTGGCCTGTGCGAGTTGCGCCTGAGCGAGATCGTAGGCTGCCTCCGCCTGCTTTGCCGCGCCGGCGAAACGCTGCTTCTCCTCTATCGATGTCGAGACGGTGGTCAGAGACGCCCGGCGCTCGGCCTGGACGCGCTTCACCTCGAGGTCCGCGGCACGATCCTCGTTTTCGGCGCGCGCCTTGTCGACCGCGACTCGGTAGTCGAACGGGTCGATCACGTAGAGAACGTCGCCCTTGCGGACGAACTGGTTATCGGTGACGCGCAAGTCCACAATCTGTCCGCTGATCTGCGGCGCCATGCGGGAAACCTGCGCGCGCACGCGGCCGTCCCGGGTCCATGGACGCGCATCGAGATCCACCCAGATCACCGCGGCTGACGCCGTGCTCGCCGCCAGGATTCCGAGGGAGGCCAGCAACCGCCAGAGCCTCCGCGGCCTCGTCGTCCGCCTACGTGCCATGGGGCGTGCCTTCCGTGACGTTGTGCACGACATCGGGAAGGATGCGTCCGCCCAGCCGGGCACGGTCGTGAGCGAAGCTCATGGGGAGAGGTGCAGGGCCAGACGCCGCAGTATCCGGGCGTCGTCCTCGGCACTGTGGGCCACGGTCATCAGGTCGGCGACGATCGCGGCGACGACGTCCAGGGTTTCCGTGTCGGCAGCCGGTTCGCGGGCCGCAGCCAAGAGCTTTACCGCCGCGCTCTTGAGGGCGTCGGCGTCCAGGGCTTCCAATGCTGCGCGCGCTGCCTCGATCGGCGCGTCGAAGGCCGGGTCGTCGACGAGGAGGTTCAGGCCGGTCTGGGCGCCGGCCGCGGACGTGTCGAGCGAGGCGAGGGCAAAGGCGTGCCGCATCCAGGAGCGATGACCGATCTCCGAATCCGTCCGGAGCTTCGAGAACCGGGCGAGCCTATCACCGTTCAGGCTCTCGCGTTGCGCGGCATGGGCCGGCTCGGCCGCCAGCGACTCGATGAGGCTTCCGCGCAGGGTCTCGAGGGACCACGCCCGACGCTTGGCATCGCTGGCATTCAAGAACATCGTGCTCAGGAGGCTTACGAGGCTCGAGACCGCGAACAGCACCGCTTGGTCCAGGAATGCCTGGAGGTCGTAGGTCTGAGGGTTCGCAGGCGCGAGAAACAGTGGGAAGAATACGAGCAGCACGAAGCCGAAGCTCCCGGTCCGCTTCCCGCGGCTCAAGAAACAAGCAACGAACACGACCGGCGCCATCGCGATCGCAAGGAGCGGGAAGCCCTGGCCGCCATTCAGGACGACGAACTTGACGATTCCGGCCGACACGATGGCCGCAGGCACGCCGATCAGCGCACCGCGCGCGAAGTCAACCGGCTGCGGGTTGATCGCCATGATGCCCGCGAAGGCCGCGATCTGCAGAAGGCCGGTCGTGGTGCCGGGCCAGCCGCTGAGGATGAACAGCGCCGAACTGATAGCCACGGCGAGCACAGCGCGCAGCGCCTCCCGAAATGCATCCGGAAAGTCCCGGTGCACCGGGAGGTCGATAGCCCTCTGAGGGCGCCGTCCGGTCGCGACAGCGGCGAACCCGTCCGCAATCCAGGTCTCCTGCCTCAGCACGTCCGCGGCGCGGCGCAGCAGCAGAACCGTCTCGGGAGAGGCGCTCCCGGCCGTCGCCAACCGGAGATCTCCCTCAACGGCTGCGGCTGCGCCTGGGTCGCCGTCGAGGCCCTTGAGAATATGCCGACCGAGCTCATGCCCGGCAGACAGGTTCCGGGCGGCTGCGCGGGCGAATACGCGGGCGGCGCCCATCTGTGTAATTATTGCAGCGGCGGCGCTGCGCGCGCCTGCGGCCCGTTCGGGCCCATCGTCGAACTCGCCCGCCACGCCGATCATGTCGGCGTGCGTTCCGCTGATCGCGCGCAGGACGGCCGCTACCGCGTCCGGTGCGGGTGCGTCGTCCCGCAAGGCGTGCCGCACGAGGGCTCCAGCCTGCGCCCGTGCCTGAGCGAGCCCGTTCCATAGGCTCGTGAACACCCGCGGCGCGCCCAGTGCGTCGTTGATGAAGGTGACCGAGACGATTCCTAGCGTGATCGCCGCCACGCGGGCGAGGCCCGCCTCGAAAACGTCGAAGGGCTGATCGATGTGGGCGATGGCGATGATCGCGACTGTGTAGCCGGAGAGCACCGCCCCATAGGCGCGCGGGCCTTCGAGATGGCTCGCGAGGAAAACGCACAGCCCTAGCCACGTCGTGAAGGCGACGAGCATCAGAACGCGGTCCTGACCAAAAAGGGCCGTCAGCACCACCGAGACTGCGAAGCCCAGCAGCGTGCCCCCAATGCGGTAGAACGCCTTGGACAGCGCTTGGCCGCGCCGCGGCTGTGCCAGGATGGCGACGCAGACCGCGGCCGAGGAGGCGCTTTCGAGCTGCAGCAAGAAGGCGGCGTAGAGCGCGAGCATCATCGCGCACCAGATCCGAAGGCCGTAGATCCAGGCGCCGGCCGGAGGGACCAGACGGTCGAGGACCGCCACCCACCCGTCCCGGCGGTCGAGCGTGTAGGTCACAGGGTACCCCTCCGCAGCAAGACTCAGCGCCCGAATATGAACACCCTGCCCTTCTCAATCGCAGGGTGTTTCAAAAAACGTCCGATCACCGGCGGTCCCCGCGCCGGCACCGAGCGGGCAGCGAACGTTGCGCGCGTGACACTCAGCTGCCGCGACGGGGGCTCATCGGCATCATGGTCCCGTTGAGGTGGCTCATGATCCAGAGAGAGCCAACCAGCACAAGGACGACGATGAGCAAACCGAAGGCCAGGGCCATGATGTTGTTCATGTGGTCGGGCCCGCTGCCGAGATGCAGGAAGAAGACGAGGTGCACGCCCATCTGCGCGACCGCCAGCACCATCAGAACGACCGGAATCGCGGGTCCCCAGATCAGATCGGTATTGGCCAGCCCGAACGAGGCCACCGTGAGTCCGCAGGCCAAGCCGAAGCCGATGAGGTAGCTGAAGAGGGGATCGTCGGTCTCGTCCGCCCCCGGTGTCCTATCTGAATCGCCGTTCCCAGCAGGTTGAATCTGCGTCAGGGGGCGTTGCAGGACCTCGGGCCGGGGAGCGGGCTCTGGGTCTGGCCGCCGGAGATGCGCCGCCTGGAGCCGGAGGACATGTCGCAGCAGGAAGGCTAGGCCGAGCAGCCATGGCGCGGCGAGCCGGGCGAACGGCGACGACAGGCGGCTCATCAGCGGCTCCCTAGCAGGTAGACGGTGGTGAAAACGCCGATCCAGACGATGTCGATGGCGTGCCAAAACAGGCTGAAGCAGAGCAGCCGCCGCCGGACCATTGGCAGTAAGCCGAGGGTTGCCGCCTGCAGCATCATGATGCCAAGCCAGAACAGGCCGACCGCGACGTGGAGCCCGTGCATTCCGACCAGCATGAAGAAGGCAGACAGGAAAGCGCTGCGGGCCGGACCGGCATCCGTCGCGATCAATCCGGCGAACTCGCGCGCTTCCAGCCCAAGGAAGGTGAGTCCTAGTAGAAGTGTCGCACCCGCCCAGAGATAGAAGTCACGCCTCAACACGCCCCTGGCCGAGCGCATCATCAGCCCGCCGGTCAGGCTCGATCCAAGAAGCAGCGCGGTCTCGATGAAGGCGCTTCGTTGATCGAACAGGTCGCGCCCTGAGGGACCACCGTCGGTCGCGTGCGACAGAACTGCGTAGGTCGCGAAAACAGCCGCGAACATCACCATGTCGCTAAGCAGGTACAGCCAGAAGCCGAACCCCACAACGACCCGAGCCGAGGCCGGACCGCGCTCGGACACCGGAATGGAAACGGATCCCTTCGGTCCGCGCTGAAGCGCGGCCGGATCCCGAACAGAGGCCGCGACGCTCACGAGGCTCTCCGCGCGAAGGCCAGCGCCTCCTCGTATGCCTGGATCGCCTCTTCAGGAACCGGGCGCTCGGTCTCGCTGCGCCAAGCGTGCGCAAGGATCACGGCGACAGCGCCGACGAGGCCGCCGATCGCGAGCCACCAGATGTGCCAGATCATAGCGAAGCCGAGGAATACGGCAAAGAAAGCCGTCACGAAGCCCACCATGCTGTTGCGGGGCATCTCTACCAGGTCGGGCTCGGCGGCCGCGCGTTGCGCCTTCCCGGCCTCCTTCATGTCCCAGTAGGCGTCCAAGCCGTGCACTTGTGGCAGGCGCGAGAAGTTCCAGGGCGGCGGGGGCGAGGCGGTTGCCCATTCCAGGGTTCGTCCGTTCCAAGGATCGCCGGTCGCGTCGCGCAAGACTTCGCGCTGGCGGATACTGACGACGAGTTGCACCACCAACAGGACGATGCCGGCAAGAATGACGACGGCGCCGGCCAGCGCTACGTACAGCCACGGAACCAGGGCGGGATCGGTGGTGTGCTGCATCCGCCGGGTCATGCCCATCAAGCCGAGCACGTAGAGTGGCATGAAGGCGAGGTAGAACCCGATCAGCCAGCACCAGAATACCGCACGGCCGAGGCCGTCGTGGAGACGGAAACCAAAGGCTTTCGGAAACCAGTAGGTGTAGCCGGCAAAGGCCCCGAACAAGACGCCGCCGATAATCACGTTGTGAAAATGGGCAACGAGGAACAGCGAGTTGTGAAGCACGAAGTCGATCGGCGGCACCGCGAGTAGGACGCCTGTCATCCCTCCGATGACGAAAGTTACCATGAAGCCGAGAACCCACAGCATCGGCACCTCAAAACGGATGCGCCCTCCATACATCGTGAACAGCCAATTGAAGACCTTCACGCCGGTCGGCACCGCAATTATCATCGTGGTGATCCCAAAGAAGGCGTTCACATCAGCACCCGCCCCCATGGTGAAGAAGTGATGCAGCCAGACCATGAAAGAGAGGATGCAGATCGCCAAGGTGGCCACGATCATTGACCTGTAGCCGAACAGGGGTTTGCCCGAGAAAGTGGCGATTATTTCGGAGAATACGCCGAACGCCGGCAGTATCAGGATGTAGACTTCCGGATGGCCCCAGGCCCAGATGAGGTTGATGTACATCATCGGGTTGCCGCCACCGTCGTTGGTGAAGAAATGGAAGCCGAGATAGCGATCCAACATCAGCATCCCGAGAGTGGCGGTAAGAATCGGGAAGGCCGCGACGATGAGTAGGTTCGAAGCGAGCGCTGTCCAACAAAAGACCGGCATCCGGCTGTAGCCCATGCCCGGCGCCCGCAGCTTCAGGATCGTGGTGACGAGGTTGATGCCCGACAGCAGCGTGCCGATGCCCGAGATCTGCAGCGCAACGAGGTAGTAATCGACCCCGACATCCGGCGAGTAGGCGATCTCAGACAGGGGCGGATAAGCGAGCCAGCCAGTTCGGGCGAATGCGCCGATCACGAGCGACATGTTGATGAGGAGTATGCCCGATGCTGTCAGCCAAAAACTTACGGAATTGAGCGTCGGGAAGGCGACGTCCCGCACGCCAAGCTGGAGCGGCAGCACGAAGTTCATCAGCCCGATTGTGAACGTCATCGCTACGAAAAAGATCATGATCACGCCGTGAGCGGAGAAGATCTGGTCGTAGTGCTCGGGCGGCAGATAGCCGGTAGAGCCGCCCGTCGCGAGGGCGAGCTGCGAGCGCATCATGAGTGCGTCGGTGAAGCCGCGCAGCAGCATTACCAAGGCGAGAAGCACGTACATCACGCCGATCCGCTTGTGATCGACGCTAGTCAGCCACTCGCGCCACAGGTAGGGCCACCAGCCCTTCAAGGTGACGAGGGCCAGCACGCCCAGGATGACGAACATGACCAGCCCACCAGCGAAAAGCGGGATCGGTTGGCCGAGCGGTAGCGCGCTCCAAGACAGTTTGCCGAGCATCACTTGTCTCCGCGCAGTTCGGCGGCCCGGCAAAACGGAGCGCAGAGCAGGGCTGCGGACGGCGACACCCGCTGATTCTGGATCCCGTCGAAGAGGTTCGGCACGACGCCGCCGAACTCCTGGGCCGAGGCGGCTTTGCCGGGCTTCGCGAGGACCCGGTAGCCCGCGCGGTCGAGCATTCCGCCACGCGCTCTCAGCTCGGATGCCCAGGCCTCGAATGCGGTCGGCTCCTGCGCGACCACGTCGAAGCGCATGTCCGAAAAGCCGCCACCACTGAATTGTGCGGAGAGGCCCGCATAGGTGCCTGGCCGATCCGCCTGCAAGTGCAGACGCGTCTCCATGCCTGCCATCGTGTAGATCTGGCTGCCGAGTTGCGGGACGAAGAACGAGTTCATCACGCTCGCGGAGGTTAATCGGAACCTCAAAGGCGTCTCCGATGGGATCACCAGACGGTTTACCGTCGCGATGCCCTGATCGGGATAGATGAACAGCCATTTCCAATCGAGCGAGACAACCTCGATTGTAAGGGCCTTCCGCTCGGAGGCGAGCGCGCGGGCTGGATCGAGGTCGTGCGTAGCGACCCATGTCATGCCACCGAGGAACAGGATGACGAGCGTCGGGACCGACCAGACCACGAACTCGATGCGCCCCGAATAGGACCAGTTCGGTCTGTACCGAGCGCGTCTATTCCCGCTACGGAACCACCATGCGAAAGCAAGCGTCGCCAGGATGACCGGCGCGACAATCGCCAGCATCACCGCGGTGGCGTTCAGTAGGATGGTGCGCTGCTGGAGTCCGATCGGCCCCTGCGGATCGAGCACCCCCCCGCAACCGGACAAGAAGAGGGCGAGGCCAAGCGTCGATCCCAGCGCGGCGAGCGTTCGCCACCGTCCGCTCGTTCCGGCGCAGATCGGTGCGACGCGCTTCATCGAAAGCACCGTTTACCATGATACGCCGACCAGAAGCCGAACCGCTTCCGGCATTGAGTGGGAACGAGTTGCGTCGCTGGGCATCCAATAGCCGGCGCCCCAGCCGGATTGCGTTGTAGCGGAGGACCATACATGACCATCGTGCTACCGGGCGGAGCGATATCTTTCGCGCGGAACGTTGATATCAGACCCCGGCAGCGGCGGTGGTGTGTAACGTGCGACACGTCGTTTGTTCTCGCGTGCGCAAATGTCGACATACACGGCAAGCAAAGAACCGATCAGTAACAGTATTCGGCGATAAGCGAGGGAATTGTTATCGGTGAAACAGAACGAATAGCTTGAGATCTTATATTTCATGATGCGTCAGCAATATTCGAACTACGATATTCTCCATTCACCGAAAATATAAGAGGTCATGGACGGTCTACGTCAGAACCCACACAGCCGTCGCCGGCCACATCTATACCTAGACGAAATTCCGAACGCACTCGTGAGCCACTGGATCCAGCCGTCCAGCAAGCGGGGCACCTCCAATTACCGTGACGAGGGCGTTCTCTGGGAGAGTTCCGCGGAATGCTGGGCGCTTTGGGGATTTGAAGCTGTCCTCGCGCGGGTCGCGAGCGGGGCGAAGAGCCCTTTGTCCCGACCCTCAGGCAGTCCTCGCGCGGGAGCCGGTGAGCCAGACCGCTCGGTTCATGTTGCACGCGAAGTTGGCCAGGCCGATCTTCATCCGGGCTCTCGCCAAGCCGATCGTGCGCACCACGAGCCCAATCGGCCCCTTCTGCCGGGCGATGACGTGCTCGACGGCCGCGCGGATCTTGGACCTCCCGCCGTTGGCCCGTGCGACGTTCCTGGCCATCGGCTTGCCCGGCGGCATCTTGCGATGGATGCGGGAGCGGAAGCCGTTGCCCGCCAAGTGTGCCTCGGTGGCCTTCGAGCGGTAGGCCGTGTCGGCCCAGACATCGCCGGAGGTGTTGGCCTTCGAGAGGAGACCGGGCAGTTGCGCCCCGTCGTGGCGGGCCGCGTCGGTGGCGGTCCAGGTCCGGATCAGGCCATGACGGCGGCCGATGCCGACGTGGTTCTTGTAGCCGAAGGCCGGCACCGCGAGGTCGATCCGCTTTGACCCATGTCAAGCCGGCTTGGCCTTCGACCACTTGATCGTCCAGCGCGCATCCCGATCCTTCTGGGCGAGCTTGGCGGGCTGAGCCCTCCAGACGACAGGCACACGGCCGGCCTTCAGCTCCGCTTTCTCGGCTTCAGTGTTGCGTTCCTTGGGTGCGGCCACCACGGTCGCGTCGACGATCTGCCCGCCCATCGCCAGAAAACCGACTTGGCGCAGGGCCGTGTCGTAGGCCGAGAACAGAACCTCGATCGCAGGCTTGCCCGCGATCTCGGCTCAGGCGAGCGCCTCGCGGAACGTCCAGATCGTGCTGGCGTCGGGCACCGGGTCGGACAGCCCCAGCCCGAGGAAGCGCTCTGCCCGACAGCCGGTTCTTGATCAGGAACTCCGTGGGCTCGTCCGACAGCGAGTTGCTGGCCTGAAGGATCAGCACCTTGAACATGAACACGAGGTCGAACGGCGGCCGTCCCCCTTTGACCCGTCTGAGCGAGGCACGGCCCGGGCGAGGTCATCCCGGAACAGCTCGAAATCGACGATGCGGCTCAACCGCTCCAGCGCGTCGCCCTCGACCGAGAGATCCTTCAGACGCTCATCGACGTCGAAAAAACCGGGCTGACCGCGCATCGAAGCACCTCACCCACCGTCGACGCCATCACACCACGAAACCCCTTACACCGCGAGGTTCTTGGAGGTGTCTAGCGATGGCAGCCGCCATGTAGGGTCGTCTCACGCCGCTTGGTCCAAAATAAAGGCAAGCGAATGCCAAGCCGAAGCTCACACAAAGCAAATGCGATCTACTAATAAATTTCGCCATTCGCACAAAGGCGGGAACTTTCTATGAACAAAGCAATCATGATGAAGCCCTTAAACTGCATCAAAGGCGAATAACAATCTTAGATCCGACAATCGCCCTAAGAAGCGGTATAATTTTCCGCCATATCAGCCAATTTAGAGGCAGAATCCAGGAATTGGACGAGTAGCGAGCACTGTTGCTGTATATCGAGGACGCCGGATCGATTCAAAGACTCTATTAGTAAAATGATCGCAGACTGCAAATCTTTAATTTCCTTCTGTAGACTGGATCCGACTGCTCGTATCTGAGGAACCCGCGAGCCGAGTTCCTTTCCCGAGGCAATCGCCCGTTCTATTTCCGCTTCCAGACGAGCGGCTTGAATATCCGGAATACCACCAACAGGTGCGAAGTGTACGAGATTCATGACTATTTCCATTATTTCGTTAGACGGGAGTTGTTTAAATACAAACCCAAACCATCTGAAGAGCAAATTCCGAGACCGCCAAATTTGCCTGAAGTAACTTCAATGGTTTGTGCGTTCCAGCGACTGATCGTATGATCATAGAGGACGTTCACTCGGGAAGGACTAGAATGCTTTGCTATCCAATCGCCCGGGCGGCATCTCGAACCTGACGTGTCGCCTGATCCACTTGCACGCTAGCTGCTGCGATCGTCTCCATGCTCGACGCGAACGTCGAGACACCGTATGAGGCGGTCTGCATGCTGCCCGACATCTCGCGGGTTACTGCAGACTGCTCTTCAACAGCAACAGCAATGGCGGACGAAACATTGTTCAAATTGCGGATGGTGGATTGGATGGCTCCGATCGCTTCAACGGCCTCGCGAGTCGCAGCCTGAGCCGAGACGATCTGTCCGCGGATCTGATCAGTAGCCTGCGCGGTCTGCTCCGCTAGCGCCTTCACTTCTGTCGCAACGACCGCGAATCCGCGGCCTGCTTGTCCCGCCCTAGCGGCCTCAATAGTTGCGTTCAGTGCCAGCAAATTCGTTTGCGCAGCGATCCCGGCGATCAGACCGACCACGGCTCCGATCTGGTCTGCTTGTACGCTCAGACCCGACACAATGTCGCCTGTATGCTGCGCCTGTGCGACGGCATCGCCCGCAATGCGTGCGGCGTGGCTAACCTGCTGGCTGATCTCACCAACAGATGCAGACATCTCCTCTGTGCCAGTGGCAACAGCCTGGATCTCAGATGAAACGCGCCCGGCTGTTTCGGCAGCCTCGCCTGATTGGCGCATGACATCTTCCACGGCCCTCCCAATCGCATCGAGATCGTTACCGATTACGCGCTGCGTTTCTGCGAGTTGCTGACGTTGACGAACTCGTGCGGTGACATCAACTGCAAATTTGACCACTTTAATGACCTGCCCGTCAGAATCAGTAATTGGATTGTAAGTACCTTGAATGAAAACCTCAGACCCGTCTTTAGCGATACGACGATACTCAGCCGTCTGAAATTGCCCGCGCGCGAGGCTGGCCCAGAACAGATGATAACCGCTCTCCGAACGTTCAGCCGGCGGCATAAAAATGGAATGGTGCTTTCCAAGAATCTCGTCCAGACTGTAGCCCATAACAGACAGGAAATTCCTATTTGCTTCCAGAATGAACCCTTCCGGGGTGAATGCGATAACAGCTTGAGAACGATCCAAGGCCGAAAGACGCGCGTCCGCTTCCAAGCTGCGCAGTTTAGAAGCGGTGATATCGGTCGCGAACGTGATCACCCTCACGACTTGGCCGGTCCTATTAACAACGGGATTGTAGCTTGCCTGGATCCAAACGTGGCCGCCGTCTTTAGTCACCCTCCGGAATTCGCCACTCTCGATGTCACCGCGGAGTAAGGTCGACCAAAAAGTGCGGTGAGCTGCACTGTCGCGAATGCTTGGATGAATCAGATCTGAATAATTGCGGCTCTTTAATTCGTTTAAGCCGTAGCCAAACAATGTTAAAAAATTTCGATTGGCTGATATAATCGTTCCGTCAGGCTCGAACTCCATGATCGCCTGGGACCGAGATAGCGCCATCAGCTTGGCGCCATTGTTAAGGCGAAACATCATTTACCCCTTCCGATTTTGCACAAAAACTGTCTTAGTTCTTACGCGGAACTCAAGCAGAAATTACTCATTGACATCTTTAACACTAGGGCGTCGCAGATTTTGTGCTATGTAAATTTTTTAAAATCGGAAGCGTCAATCTCAGCTTGCGAGAAAGTGTCTCGTCAGCTGAGATTGAGGCAGCAAATGCCTCAACAAGTCCAGACTCAAGTTTGGAAGGAACCATACTTCTCAAGATTTTGAAGGCTTCTTCCTGCGGCATTGCGGGGCGATAGGGTCGGTCTTCGGTTAGTGCGGCGTAGATGTCGCAAATCGTTAGCAACCTGATGACGTCACCAATCTCTTCGCCTTTCAGACCGTCTGGATATCCCGAGCCATCCAACATCTCATGGTGGTGGCGAGTTCCAGATAGTCCCAAATTATCAGTCATGCCGGAAGCAAGTAGTATCTCATGACCTATAGAAGCGTGCGTCCTCATGATCTGCATTTCTTCGTCATCGAGACGTCCCGGTTTATTCAATATACCGAGCGGAATGCGAGCTTTACCGACGTCGTGCACTAGGGCGGCACGAACCAAAGATGTGCGGTCCGATCGTGGAAGATGGAGGAATACTGCAAGATTCGCGATCAAGCCGGCCACGAGAAGAGAGTGTCGAAGCGTCATATCGTCGTGGTTCTGAATCAGCTTCAGCCAATGAAAGACCCCCCCATCTTTCATCGCCTGAAGAACCGGATCTATTAGTTCATCGACCTCTCTCAAATTAACGGGCCCGATTGTAGCATCAACATTCATGTTATTTAAAATAGTGACTGCTCGCGCGATGCTATGTTCGACTATAATCTCAGTAAAAGTTTTTTGTGGTGCAATTTGGCGGAACAACGCTGCAACCACAACTGAAGGTTCAGTCATTGCAGACAGACAGGCTGTCGCACCAAGCCGTTCCGCTGCGCTTAGTTCTGAAACGGCTTTTGATCTCAGAAGGTAGATTACGGGAATCGATCGCCCCTCTATTCTTTTCGAAAATGCTTGCAGCCAGACGCGCGTTCGCGCTCGATCGATGGATGCATCTACGATCAGACCTTTTACGGCAACGATATCATATTTGGCCTCACTGGTGGTCACGATCTGAGACCGTGCGACCATACGTACCGCTTCCGCGAGATCTAAGCCTCGATTGCTGCGCTCAGTGACGACGATGACATCGGGCTTCATCGACGGAAGCAGTGCGTGTTTGAATGGACTAAGCCTCCGGGTTTAACCCCGTTATCGGACACGATTATTCTCGGTTTGCTCGCCATTTCTAGCTCTATTGGATAATGCATCAGCCTGGGGCCAAAAAGCAGTATTTGGGCAATTTATAACTGCCTTTTTATTCTAAAAATGGTTAATTGGTTTGCGATTCTAGCGAAATGAAATTTGGCTGAGAGCGCGGCCGCAGAAGCATGATCGCCGCAAAACGATGGCCTCATAGGCGACGTGATGGATGCAAAATTCAGGAACGTCAGATGCTGGCTAGGCGATCACGATAACGCGAGTTTGGCCTAACCCTATTGACGACATGCTCTTCTGCCACGAAGCGAGTGACCATCTGCACTGAGTCTAAGATCTTCCGGCTATCATTATTGTGCACCCGGGTGAACGATATTTGATTGCGCGAACGCTACCTAAGGATGCGGCATGCTCTGTAGCACAACCTTGTGTTTTCCAAGCGATAACTACCGGATCGTCTCCTTCTGATTTCTGGCAGGCATGAGAAAAATCTGAATATGGAGACTATTTTTTCCACGGATGAATTTCAGGCGAGTGCTCGCTTCCGTAGGTGGCGTGAAGTTTGTGAAGATCGCTTGGTGCCTATGGCGCAGCAACAGTTAGGTAGTGATCCATTCCATGCTCATATCGAAGGGGGGATTGTAGGATCGCTTGCGTTCACGAAGTTTACATTGGGAAATGTAAAAGCGGCCACGACACCGCAGACAATTCGACACGAAAATAATAAAACTGATCAGCTTTTCTTCAGTCTTGTTCTTTCCGGAGTTGTGTGTTCAGAGCAAAATGGCCATTCGAACAGGGACGTTTCTGGGGATATTTGTATAAGAGATACAAGCAGTCCTTGGACCATCGAACATAGGGGCAACAGCGAAGTTCTCGCCGTCGCAATTCCGCGCACAAAACTGGAAGGAATATTAGGTTCTTCTCGCAGATTTACGGGCTTGACCGCGAAAGGAAACTTGCCGACTACGAGGCTTGCCACGTCGTTTTTGCGCGGCCTTTTGAGCGAAAATAGTCAATTGAGTCACGCGGCGGCGGACAAAATGTCATCCATCGCGATTGATCTTATAGCTGCGAGCCTTGCAGAGCGTATGGCTTTGGATACACCTAAGACACTTCATAGTACAGTCCTGGTTCATCGCGCTAAGACGTACGCCATGACAAATTTGGCGGATCCTGATCTAGAGCCGAGTCGTGTGGCTGCTGCCGTTGGCATCTCGCTGCGGCAGCTGCAATCGCTGTTTCGGGAGCACGGACAGAGCGTCGCTGCTTGGATTTGGCAGCAGCGAATAGAGAGAACCGCTCAATGGCTGACTAATCCTGCTCTTCTTCGCCTCCCCTTGGGAGAAATTGCTCGCCAGTGCGGCTTCGCTGACCAAGCCCATTTTTCAAAAAGATTTCGTGATCACTACGGTCTTACGCCGAGTGCTTATCGCGATGCCGCTGTTGATACATTAGGAAAACGCTAAGGGTTTGTGCATAGTTCAGTAATAATTATGTTCCCGTCCGCCATGTTTATTGTTTGCGAAGTAACAGACGCGGATTACATGCAAAGTCAATGCTGCAGCCTTTCCCCTCCGGCCGAGCCGCGCCGAGCGTGTAACGCACCACTATCGCCGGCATGGCACGCTCGACCTGTATGCCGCCCACTACGTGAAAGCCGGAACGGTGATCGGGAACTGCAAGCCGCGTCATCGCAGCGTCGAGTTCCGCGCCTTTCTGGAGCAGGTCGAGAGCAGCGTCGCACGCGATCTGGAGGGTGCGCATCCGGCGAAGGCCGCCTTGTGAGCTGGCCCGTCGAGGCTGAGGTCATAGGAGTAATCCTAGGTCCTTGAGCATGACTCCGGCAGGTAT
>NZ_JBNNWO010000029.1:0-47970 GCF_050281105.1 Methylobacterium sp. NPDC080182 | reverse complement strand
ATCACGCTGACCGGCATCGCGGCGCGCAACGGCATCCTGAAGATCAGCCACTACCTGAACCTGTCGCTGCACGAGGGCGTGCCGTTCGGGCCCGATCTCGTGGTCCGCGGCAGCCTGGAGCGGCTGACCCCGGTGCTGATGACGGCGATCTCGGCGGGCGTCGCCTTGGTGCCGCTGCTCTACGACGCGGCGAGCCCCGGCAAGGAGATCCTGCATCCGGTGGCGGTGACGATCTTCGGCGGCCTCGTCAGCGCGACTCTGCTCGACACCTTCCTGACCCCGGTCCTGTTCCTGCGCTTCGGCCGCAGGCCGCTGGAGCGGCTGCGCGCCCTGCATGCCGAGATGCCGGCCCACCCATCCCCGGACGGCGCGCGCCCGCGCCCGGCCGAGGCCTACTGACCCGCACAACCCAAGAGACCCAAGATGATCCTACCAAGACTGGCCTTGATCGGGGCCCTCCTCACCGCGTCGGCCGTCTGCGCCCACGAGGCGGCCGGCCAGCACGGCGGGCGCGTGGCGGACGCGGGCGACTTCCACGTCGAGCTCGTGGCCAAGGGCGAGAACGTCGACGTCTACGTCTCGGACGCCAAGCAAAAGCCGGTCGCGGCAAGCGGCTTCAAGGGCACGGCCATCCTCATCGTCGGCGGCAAGCCGGCCCGCGTCGCCCTGGAGCCTGCCGATGGCAACCGCCTGACCGGCAAGGCGGCGACCGCGCTCGGCAACAACCCGAAGGGCGCCGTGCAGCTCACGGCCCCGGGCGGCGCCACCGCCAGCGGCAAGTTCAACTGATCCGGACAGAGAGAGGAAGACCCATGACCCAGCTCCGCACCCTCGCCGTCGTCGCCCTCCTGTCTGTCGGCCTCGCCGGACCCGCCGCCGCCCAGGGTATGCACGACCACGGCTCCATGTCCGGCAACGGCATGGGCTCGATGAAGCCGGACCCGAAGGACAACGCCTCGACCAAGGAGTTCAAGGCCGCCGACACGGCGATGATGAAGGACATGGACGTCCCCTACACCGGCGACCCGGACGTCGACTTCCGCACCCACATGATCCCTCACCACAAGGGCGCGGTCGCCATGGCCAAGGTCGCGCTGAAGTACGCCAAGGACCCCGCCACCAAGGCGATGGCCCAGAAGATCATCGACGACCAAACCACGGAGATCTCCGACATGGAGGCGTGGCTGAAGCGGCACGGCAAGTAGGTCTCGGGCCGGCCTCCCGAAATGCTGGGTGCTCAACGCTTGACGCGGGCCTTCTCGCGCGGCGCCGGGGGTTCCGACGTCGTTGGGGCGGGGGACGCGTGGCAGGTCGGGACGTCCGCTCCGGTCTCCAGGCTGGCGATGATCGGGCAGTCCGGTCGACCGTCGCCGTCGCAGGCATCGGCCAGGGTGCGCAGGGCGTCGGCCATCTCGTTGAGTTGGCGGGCGCGATCCTCCAGTTCCCGGACGTGCGCTCTGGCGATGGCCTTCACGTCGGCGTTGCTCCGGCCGGGGTCGCTCCAGAGCCCGAGCAGCACCCTGATGCGCTCCAGGGAAAAGCCGAGGTCCCGGGCGTGCCGGATGAAGCCGAGCCGGTGCAGGTCGGCGGCGCCGTAGTCCCGGTAGCCGCTGTCCCGCCGGTCGGCCGGGGGCACGAGGCCGATGCTCTCGTAGTGGCGGATCATCTTAGCCGAAACCCCGGAGGCCCGGGCGGCCTGGCCGATGTTCATGACGGAACCAACCCCGTGTTGACCTTACTATGATGGGAAGGTCCATAACCCTCCGCAACCCTTGACGACCGACCCCGCCCGCCGCCCCGCACCGAGGGCGCGAAAGGCGGGACCGGATCATCGACCCACCCGGAGCCTTCGATGCCAGCCACCGCCACCCGCAAGGCCGTCCTCTATAGGATGGTCACCCCCGAACACACCTGCCCCTACGGGCTGAAGGCCAAAGACCTCCTCGAACGCCAGGGCTTCGAGGTCGAGGACCACCTGCTGACGGACCGTGCGGAGACCGACCGCTTCAAGGCCGAGCATCAGGTCAAGTCGACGCCGCAGACCTTCATCAACGGCGAACGCGTCGGCGGCTTCGACGACCTGCAGCGCCATTTTGGCAAGGCCGCCAACGACCCGAACGTCACGACCTACACACCTGTCATCGCGGTGTTCTCGATGACGGCGTTGATGGCCCTGGCGGCGAGCCAGGCCGTCTACGGCACGCCCTTCACGATGCGCGCGGCGGAGTGGTTCATCGCCTTCAGCATGTGCGTGCTCGCCCTCCTGAAGCTGCAGGACGTCGAGAGCTTCTCGTCGATGTTCCTGGGCTACGACCTGCTCGGCCAGCGCTGGGTGCGCTACGCCTACGCCTACCCGTTCCTGGAGGGCATCGCCGGCGTCCTGATGGTGGCCGGCGCCCTGAACTGGATCTCGATCCCCGTCGCCCTGTTCATCGGCACTGTCGGCGCGGTCTCGGTGTTCAAAGCGGTCTACGTCGACAAGCGGGACATCAAGTGCGCCTGCGTCGGCGGGTCGAGCAAGGTGCCCCTCGGCTTCGTCTCGCTGACCGAGAACGTGCTGATGGTCGCCATGGCCGTCTGGATGCTGGCGGTGCACCATTGAGCGCCGCCTTCGCCGCCCCGGGCTGGCTCCATGCCCTCTCCGTCGCGTCCCTCCTGCTCGGGGCCGCCTGTTCGCTCCTACTGTCGGTGCAGGTGATCCGTCACCCGCAACACATGGCGGTGATGAACGTCGTCTGGCCGGTCTGCGCCCTGTTCGGCACGGTGGCCGTGGTCTGGGCCTATTTCCGCTACGGGCGCCTCGCCACGATGGAGGCGCACCACCACGCGATGGAACGTGGCGAGAAGCCCCCGAACATGACGCGGACGCCGTTCCCGGTGATGGTCGGGACTGGGGCGCTCCATTGTGGCAGCGGCTGCATGCTGGGGGACGTAGCCGCCGAGTTGCTGGCCTTCCTAGTGCCGGCGGTGGCGGTCTGGTTCGGCTGGCACTCCCTGTTCGAGGACAAGATGTTCGCGGTCTGGGTGCTGGACTTCGTCTTCGCCTACGCGCTCGGGATCGTGTTCCAGTATTACGCCATCGTGCCGATGCGGGGGCTCTCGCCCGGCGAGGGGCTCGTGGCGGCGATCAAGGCGGACACCGCCTCGCTGATCGCCTGGCAGGTCGGCATGTACGGCTTCATGGCGCTCGCCCAGTTCGTCCTGTTCCCGCACGTTGCGGGGCAGCGGGCCCCGGTGAACTCAGTTGAGTTCTGGGCCGCCATGCAGCTGGCCATGGTGGCGGGGTTCCTGACCAGTTACCCGGTGAACTGGTGGCTCGTCAGTGCCAGCATCAAGGAGCGGATGTAGGGCCCCCGCGCCGACGGGCTGCCGCCCATCGTGACGGCGGTCGCTTGGGTGTTTTGGTGCACTTAGAGTCCGTCCGAGAAGTCAGTTTGATCGGGCGAGGCGTCTGACGAGGATCATGACGGCTGCGGCGTAGAGGAAGGCTCTGGCGGAGGCGAGGGTCGCTTCCGGATCCTTCCAGAGGCGTCGGTTGCGGCTGATCCAGGCGAAGAACCGTTCAACGACCCACCGGCGTGGATGCACGGCAAAGCCGACCTGATCCGGCGGCTTGCGCACGATCTCGACGGCGATGATCGTCGCGCTCGCTGGCTTGTCGCCGGTATAGCCGGCGTCGGCGAAGGCCTTGGTAATGAACGGGAAGCTTCGGCGCGACAGGCGCAGCACCGGAACGGCTCCGTCCCGGTCCTGTACGTCGGCAGGCTGCGGATCGAGGACGAGTGCACGCCCGTCCGTGTCGACCAGCGCCTGGCGCTTGCGGCCTTTGACCTTCTTGCCGGCGTCGTAGCCGCGCGGCCCGCCGCTCTCCATCGTTTTGACGCTCTGGCTGTCGAGCACTGCGGCGGACGGCGAAGCTTCTCGTCCGACACGCTCGCGATCAGCCATGACGAGGTGGTGGTTGATCCGGCCGAACAGCCCTGTGTCGCGCCAGCGGCTGAAGTAGCCGAACGTGGTCGAACGCGGCGGCAGATCCTTGGGGATCATCCGCCACGCGATACCGCCGCGCAGAACGTAGAAGATCGCGTTTAGGATCTCCCGCGTCGTCCAGACCGGAGGCCGCCCGCGCGGCTCAGGCCTCGGCATCAGCGGCTTGATCACCGCCCACTCGGCATCGGTCAGATCAGTTTCATAGCGAAGGCCCGCGCGGCTATGCTGCCGCCGGGTGGTCGGGGTCCACATGGCAGGTCCAGGTCAGGCTTCAGCACCCGCCTGGAATCATCGCCATCCCGGCCACTCAACCCCGCCTCAGACCCTTATCGGACGGGCTCTTAGCTCGACTCGTATGAGGCGTTTCCGCAAGGGGGTCGGTGATCGACGTTTCGGACGGGCGGGGGAGCCGGGATGTCGTGCGAGCGCCGGGCTCGCGGATCCACTCGTATCCGGCGGAACAGAACGTTCCTGACCAAGATGCCTCATGCGAGGCGAACCGGCTGAAGGCGGCGGGACCCATCTTTGGCGACGGCAGCAAACCCCGTCGAGCTCCGGTCACACGCCTGCCCCCACTCGTCCGACATGCCGTGGACCGGCCCGGCGGACGAACCTTGATCCTCAGGCCGCCTTCAGGCGCGCGCCCTCCGGAACCAGACCGGTGGCGAGATAGCGCCACAGGGCGACCAGCAGTTTGCGCGCCAGCGCCACCGCGGTGATCTTGCGGATGCGACCGCGTCCGGTGCCGACCCGCTCGACGAACCAACGGGCGAGCCCGCTGCCCGGCTGATAGCGCAGCCACAGCCACGCCAGTTCGACCATCGACTTCCGCAGGAGTGGGTTCCCAGCCTTGGAGATGCCCTGGTCGCGCTGCCGGTCGCCGCTGGCGTACGGGCTCGGCGTGAGACCGGCATAGGCGGCCACCTGCTTGCGGTTGGCGAAGGGCCGATACAGCGCCTCGCGCACCAGCACCGTGGCCAGCTCGGTGCCGATGCCACCGAGCCGGGCCAGACGCGCCACCTTCTCGGCGTCGGCGTCCGTGACGGCCGGATCCGCCACGGCGGCATCGCGCTCGGCCTCGGCGGCCGCGACCTGTTCGAGCACGAGTTCCAGCCGCCGGAACTCGCGCTCGATCTCGCCGCGCAGGCGCTGAGGCAGGTCGCGCCCGTCGCCGGTGCGCACCTCCTTCAACCGCTCCCAACGGTCGCGTCGCAGCGGCTGGAACGTGTAGACGCCCTGGGTGGCGAGCAGGCCCTTGATCCGGTTGACGTGCTGCACCCGCTCCGCGATCAGGCGCTGACGCTCGCGATGAGTGCGCCGCGCATCCTCGCGCTCGACCGAGGGCACCTGCACCATGCGGCAGGCGGCGTGATCGCCGCGGCACCACGCCATCAGAGCCCGGAGCAGCATGGCCGCGTCGAGCCGGTCGGTCTTGGCCCGTCGCGCGCGGCGGTCGACCTGGAGGCTGCCGGGATCCATGACGAAGCAGGTGATCGCCTCGGCCGCGAGGCGGCGCTGCAGCCAGAAGCCGTCGTACCCGGCCTCGTAGCCGAGGATGATCGCGACCTCTCGGCCGGAGCTGCGCTGCTCGCGAGCCTGCAGGCGGCGCAGCAAGGCGAGCAGGCCCTCCACGTCGCCGCCGCTCACCCGGTGTGCGGAGGTCTTCCCGCTCGGGACGGCCTGGGCGGCCAGGAGCCATGCCGACTTGCTGAGTTCCAGCGTGACGAACATAGCAACCTCAGGCAGGTTTGTCTGGATCTGTTCACGATCAAGCATGGCCAACTCCGGTCCAAGGTCAGAGAACCGGAGAGTGATCCAATCTCCAGCTCCCTGCATGGTATCTTTGGCCATTTGCGGCGCATCGAGTGGGCGGAGGTGACGAAGCGGGCGTGACGGATAGGCTGTCGGCGTCCCCGCCAAGAGACACCGCCATGCTGCCCCTGCCCACCCGCTTCGCCGGGATCATCCTGGCGTTCGCACCGCTGTTCGTCCACCGCTCGTGGCGACACGCCCAGAACCTGCTGGTCGGCGCGATCCTCACGCCGGGGCAGCGCACGGTGACAAGCGTCCTGCGCATCATGGGCCGCGCGCAGGAGCGGCGGTTTGTGAACGTCCACCGCATCCTCAACCGCGCTGCGTGGAGCCCGCGCATCGGCAGCCGCATCCTGCTCTGTCTCCTCGTCGACACGTTCGCGCAACGCGGCCCCGTGGTCCTGGGACTGGACGACACGATCGAGCGCCGCCGCGGCAAGCGGATCGCGGCCAAGGGTATCTACCGTGATCCGGTTCGCTCCTCCGACAGCCACTTCGTCAAGGCGAGCGGGCTGCGCTGGATGAGCCTGATGGTGCTCGCCCCGATCCCCTGGGCGGGGCGCGTCTGGGCGCTGCCGTTTCTGACCGCGCTGGTGCCGTCCGAGCGCGCCTGTCGCGAACGCGGCCGTCGGCACAAGCCGTTGCTCGACGTCGGGCGTCAACTCGCCCTCCAGGCGCGGCGCTGGCTGCCGAGGCGCGACCTCGTGGTGGTGGGCGACAGCGGCTTCTCGGCCTTGCTGTTCCTCGACGCGATGCGCCGCGCCCGCATCACGGCGATCACCCGCCTTCGGCTGGATGCTGCTCTCTACGAGCCGGCCCCGCCACGGCCACCGGGCACGATCGGACGCCCGCGGACCAAGGGCGCTCGACTGCCGACGCTCGCCGCGATCCTCGCGGCCAAGGACACGCGCTGGCACGCGGTCGTGGTGCCCGGCTGGTACGGGGCGGGCGAGCGCACCCTTGAGATCGCCTCCGGGACCGCCGTGTGGCGGCACGGTGGCTTGCCCGTCGTACCGATCCGATGGGTGCTGGTGCGCGATCCCGAGAGCCGCTTTGCACCGCAGGCCCTGCTCTGCACCGAACCGATGCGCGAGCCCGCGCAGATCGTAGGGTGGTTCGTGCGGCGCTGGACCATCGAGGTCACCTTCCAGGAAGCGCGCGCCCATCTTGGGGTCGAGACGCAGCGGCAGTGGTCCGACACGGCGATCGCCCGCACCACGCCCTGCCTGCTCGCCCTGTTCTCGATCGTCACACTGCTGGCCGCACGCCTCTCGGCTCGCCAACGGCGACGCGTCGCGGCCGCCGCGTGGTACCCTAAACCGCGCCCGACCTTCGCCGATGCACTGGCCGCCGTGCGCTGTGCGATCTGGCGCGAGCGGACTTTGGCAACATCACCGCGCCGACGCGCCCGAACAAAACCCCGCTTCCGTTTGCCAGCGCCCTGGGCCTATGCGCTCTGCCACGCCGCATGAATGGCCAAAGTCGAGCTTAGGCGGCCGCCATCGCCTCTGCCCAGGGCGTTTGCCCAGCCTATTTGCGGGATAGCAACAAACCGAGAAGGACGGGGCACCATACTACGGCGATAGCGATCCAATATTCGACTTGTGATGTTTCGGAGCATCCAGATTTATTGGTGGCAATGCCGCAGCTCGGACACCTTTCGGTATCGGCCCGGATCGCTCACCCGCACGATGTGCATTGCGATAGGAGCATAGGCGCCTACCTCGAATATAGAATCAATGGCTGGGTATGATTGCGGATACCGTTTGAATTCTGCGTATAAAGCTTTTTCCCGCTACCCTGGAACGGTTCCATAAAGCATCCTGGCCAGCCGATGAAGTACGTATTCCGACTTAGGCCAGGCCCCACGGCCTGAACGTTCGGCGGTCGAGGCTCTGTGAGCGCTTATCCGGAACGCCCTGGGGGCCGACGGTGGTGCGGGTCGTCAATGACGTGGGCATGACTGCGGCTGGTCTCGACGCCCGGTGCGGGTGGGACTGATTGAACTCGGTTTGGGCTTGGTCCACGGCCTCGGGATCGTCGGATGACCGCCGAGACCATCGCCGTGATCGCGTGGGCGCGGAAGACCTGCATCGAGACGTCGTTGAGCTCCGAGGGCGAGAGCCGGGCGGTCCGCGCCTCGGCGGCGCCGTGCCGACCGGCGGAGAGGATCCACTGCGCCAACGCGTTGCCACGCAGCTTCGGCCGGCTCTCCAGCCATGCCATCAGGTCGGCGAAGGAGACCAGTTCCTTCTTCACCGCGTCCTCTGCGTCGACGATGAGGTACGCGATGTCGTCGCACGCCTCCATGATGTGGGTCAGGGGATGCCGGATAACGCCTGAGAGGCCCGCGGCCTCTCGGAAGTGGGCGACCAGATCGGCTTCCGAGGCGAAGTACCCGACCTTGCGCGCGGGCGCGGCGCCGCTCCGCTTCTTCGGGACGACGGCGTTGGATGGGACGGTGTACTTCATCAGCGCCGCCAGGGTGCCGAACCTGAGGTTCAGGCCGCGGTTATCCTTCACGACCTGAAGCCGGGTCAGCGTGCGGACCGTCTGGGCATTGCCTTCGAACTGGCGGAAATCCTCGCGATGCTGTGCCGTCAATCTCTCCAGATCCCGGAGGATGCGCTTGCGCCCCTCCTCGCCGATGCGATGGGTCTCGGCTTCGCCGACGCTGAAGATAAGCGGATCGTTGTGCACGACCCAGTCTCGGATCGCCTCCTCGCCCTGATGGCCGAACAGCGGGTTGCCCATGTCGTGGGCGAGCCCGATCGCGCCGAGTATGGCGGGGATCGCGCGGGCTGCCTCCGCCCGCTTGCCATCGCCCGAGCCGGCGCAGGTCTCGTCGAGGATCTTGGCGCCCAAGGCGCTATTGACGATGTGCGTGCCGATCGAGCGCGCGAGGTTGGCGACCTCGTGGCTGTGGGTAAGCCGGTTGCGGACGCTTTCGTTGGGTTCGAGCGGGAACACCTGCGTCTTGTCGCCGAGGCGGCGCGTCGGCGTCGCGAACAGGATGCGGTCGAAGTCGCGCTCGGTCTCGGTGCGGCTGTTGACGAGCCAGGATTGCGCCTCGGGCTTCGGAACCTCGAAGTTCGCCTCGGCCTCCGGCTTCGGCAATCGGTTGGCGCTCAGAAGCCTGCCCCAATCCAGTCTCTGCGCCTGTGCCATGCCTGCTCCCGTGACGCGCGGCGGTCGCCGCACCCGCTGCCCGGCGCCCGTAGCGCTCCGGATGCCGGATGCTGCTCGGTTGCGGAGGCTCGTTGTCCCTCCGGCGCGGCGATCCACGCCTCGGCTTAAACGCCGTTGACCCGATCGAGGTCCCCACCGAACGTTGCCGGCGACCGCGTAGGGATCGGCGATGGATCCCGGAGCAGCGGGGGAATGACGGCAGGTCCCGGAATGGGCGTATGACGAGGAAGGTGGGCACAACGGTCCATCGCCGGCTCCGTCACGTAGCATGACCCTAAGAAGTCCTTGCCACCGGCGGCGGCGAGAACTGCCGAGAGCTGGGAGGAATCGGCCGACAGCGGCGCGAACACGGTCTCGGGCGGGTGCTCCCGGTCGAGGCGTGTTGGTTCCGGGAAGGGCGTACCGTCGCCGTAGGAGTGCTTGGGCGTGTCGATGAGGTGGCGCACGACGGGGTTGCGCTTGAGCACCTCCGCCCGGTCCACCAAGTCCTTCCATCGTCATGGTGGCGTCGGGCATAGAGGTCCGCGCTGCGCTCGTCGGATCCGGTCAGCACGTCCGAGAGCGGCTTCAGGCGATACTCGGTCCCTGCTGCGAGGCCGTCTTCCAGCGCCCCAAGGCAGGCGGCGTAGAGCAGCGAGAGATCGAGGCAGGTGCCGACCTTCCGCTCCAGCACGTCGCTCGGCCCGCGGACTTTCTGGCCGGCCCGCTCGAAGCTCGCTGGCGGCAGGACGTAGGCGATCCGCCGGTCCGCGATCGCCGCCCAGATTGCCTCGGCTAACTCCCAAGCGCGGGACTTCTTGGCGGTCGTGTAGCCGTTCAGACCTGTCTCACGCCCGGCTTCACCGAGCTTGGTCGCGGCATCGCGTAGGACGACATCGACGGCCGGGTCGTTCGGGCGGACAAACGCAGCGAGAAGTTCGGGCGCGCTTCGGCCGCCACCCCAGTGCGAGGGCGGCAGGACCCGAAGCTCTTCGAGATGCCGAGCTCTCTCGCCGGCGGCATCCTCGACGATGACCGTCAGTTCGAGACGGCTCGCCTCGGTGAAGCCGGCGAGCAAAGCCGCATCGAGCCGAACGTCGGGCAATTCGATGTGGTGGTTCGATCCCGCTGGGATGCGATCGATGCGCAGCGTGAGCGGCTGCACGACAGCCGGCCGGCCTTCGATCCGCACGCGGACATCGGAAAGCTCCTGCTCGGACGTGTTCGCGACCACCACCTCGCGGATCACCGGAACCGCATTCTCGTGATACGCGAGACTGACGTGCTCCGTGACCGAGCACGTGATTTGGATACCGTCTTGCACGGCTTTCCCCCTATCCTGAGCTGGACTGTATGGGGACAGCCTCAAGTAGCGCAAGGCCGGCGATACGCGGGCGACCCAGCCTAAATCGAGTACCTCAGGATTCCCGAGCAGCGAATGCCGTGGCGACTTGGTCTGCTCGCCGCGTTCGTCAGCCCGGTCCTCATCGGCCTTCTCATGCATGTCCGATCTGCGCGGAATTCTGAAGCTGGTCGGGGCCTCGGGCAACATCCACAGGAGGCGGTGGGCGAGGCCGTCGTCGGATTTCGTGTGGAAGTCGCGCAGCGGATCCGGTTGGACGCTGCCGATGACGCCGATGGACAGGTGCGGGATGCGCAAGCTCCGCCCGTCGCGCGTCTGCCCCTGGACAGAGTCTTAAATTTGGAATCGTTGTGGCTACTCGCTTCTTTCGGGCCCGCTGCATTGATCTATAAAGTTACCATTTCCTAACCTCCTACCTCTCGAGACTCTTTGGAGGGTAGGATCTCTTGGTGATTGATGCAGGGCGAGTCTCGGCATCGTGAATTGTTCGGCCTCGGTATTTCGTTCGATAGGCCTGCTGAAAATCGCGATCCCCGCAGATGCATCGCCCGGTCGCATCACGGGCACGGGGGTCGTTGAGGTAGGTGCCGAGCGGCCGCAACAAATCGATGCGCGTTGCGGTCGTGGCGTTGTTGAGCTCGCCTCGGGCGTGCTTGACGAGGTCGGCGACGAGCAAGATGCCGGCGAGCGCGGATTGGAAAGCCATAGGGACGGTGGTCCCAACTGGCCGCGTACCGTTGGTCAGCCGAAACACGACACCGCCGCACATGGTGTTCTGATAGAAGCTCCGCAGCGGCTGACCGGCGAAGGGACGTAGCGCATCGATGGGCACGCCGAGTGCGGTGGCGATCCGTTCGATGAATGCGATAGGGACCGGCTCAGAGGTCTGTAACATGCGCCGCACGTCGGGCTGAGCCTCTGGCAGCCCAAGCTCATCGGCGATGCGGTCGTCCTCGTCCATGACCTCCCCGGTCGGCAGGTAGAGGCAGGCGAGACAAGCCCGACCATCGGCGAAGCCGTGGCGGGACACGCCGAGGTCGCCTTCCTGCGTCCAGGCGTTAACGATCCATTGGGGAAGAGCCCCCTGAACGGCGACGCGATCCCGCGCCGTATCGAGGGCGACGGCGACGCGCTCAAGCCGCCAATCATCCCGGGCGGCGAGGTATGCCCCCCACGTCGCACGATGGGGCACGACGCGCAGGCTTGTGCCGGCGAGCAGCGTTGCGGCGACTTCGACCTTCGCAGTATCGACGTTGGACTGCACCATCATCGCGTAGCGCTGCAGGTTCGACAGGTCGACGGTCTCGTGATCGACGAGGTGCAGCGTGCCACACAACGCCTGCAGCCTCGCAAGCGCCCAGACGGCACCGTTGCCGATGGCCCCGAGGCCGACGAGGTGCGTCTCTCCGAGATCGACCGGGCCGACTTCGCCGCCTTTCGCGCTCATTGCGGTCGAGCGGTAACTCCGCAGGTCCAGGGCAATGTCACCGTCGAGGCCGCCGGCGGGGATCTGATCGGCGAACACGGCGCGGAAGACGTTGGCGACGGCGATGCAAGCCGCAGCACCTGCCCCGAACGGGTTGGCGCTCGTCCCGCACCCGACCGGCCCCGTAGACGAAAAACGGGCGATCCAGCCGTCAGAACCGGCAAACATTTTTGTGCCCGCGATTTCTGGGACAGTCTGGCCGACGCAGACGGTGATGGTCGCCCGCCCGGCATCCTCCTGTAGGTCGATAGCCGGATTGATGGCACGGGCGACGCCGAAGAGCTCGGCGGCCCGTTCGCGGGCTTGATCGTCCGCGGCGTGGATCGCGAGGGTTGGGTAAAGGCGGGCGAGCAGGCGGACCGTGAGATCAAGAAGAGCTGCGCCCTCCAGCGAGCGGGCGGCGGCCCCGTCGAAGGCGATTCCGACGACCTGCGCTTGGAGCCGATGAGAGAAGGCGGCTACGCCGAAGCCGGCCAGGACCTGCGACGCAGCCGTGGCGGCACGGTCGAAGAAGTTTGCGAGGGCCATGCTCAGTCCGTAATCGTGATGAGTTGCGTCAGCGCGTTTCCGGGCACCCGTGCCCATCGCGCGCGGGCATCGAGGCGATAAGCGGCGGCTTCTGCGAGTGCGAACGGGCGGGCCGCATAGTCGGGTACGACGAGCGACAGGCTCCCGACCGCCGTGGCGATCGCGAATGCATCATCGGTGTCCGAATGGTAGGCCCGGCCCGGGTGGCTGTGGATCTGCCCGAGCAGCGTGAGCTTCTCGCGGTGTAGCCGGACGTTGATGCTGTGAAGCTCGTCCGCCTCGATGCACACGCAGACGCCGTCGTCGGTGCGGACGTGGCGTTGGACAGGGATCCAAGTCTGCTCGACCTGGAACCGCTCGCCAAACTGGCGACCGACCCAGAGCGCCAGCCCCTCATGGCCCGCACGACCGACACGGCGCATGTGCTCCTGCGCGATGTCGACGCACGTCCGGGGGAGCGCGACAGCTCTCACGGCCGCCAGACCGCTCACTCCGGGACTCGCTGGAGATCGAGGCCCACGTTGATCGTCGGCGTTTGCGCGACCAACTGATAGTTCTCGATCGGATTGATCCCGTGGGTCCAGATCGTGTCGAGGATGAAGGCCAAGGAGCCTTCGCCAGAACGACGGTGGAGAAGCCATGCGTCACCTGTGTGCGCGGGGTTGTCGTGGTATTCCCGGACGCGGGGCAGGCACAGGAATGGTGGGTCTTCAGGCCCGTTGGTTTGAAGCAGATTGCTCATCTGAAGCGCGCCTTGCTGCATCAGCTGCAGGTACATCTCCATCGGCATGCCGGGCGGCACCGGCGGCCTACGCAGCATCGGGAGGGGCATGTCCTTCGCCTTAACCGGCTCTCGGGTGAACGGATCGACGAAGCGGACCGAGAGCGGCTGGACGTCGTAGTCGGTGAAATCGACAACGACGCAGGCGAGGATCGGTGACGGGCGCAGCTTGGGGACCGCGAACATCACGCAGACCTGCGGGAAGGTGGCGTCGAGGAGGATTTGGCCGCGCTTGCGGTAGGTCTCCTCCAGGGCGCGGTAATCAGCGAGTTCCCGCGCGAACTTCGCGCGGGAGACCTCAGGATCGACCGTCTGCGGCTCAGGCACCGGCGACCCCCGCCTTGAGGCTGAGCCACACCAAGTCACCGTCGTGCAGGCCGACGCCGGCGACGGTCTGCGACAAATCGAGGAGGTTGCCGCCCTCATCCTTGAACTCCCAGTCGTCGTCCGGCCGGCCGACGTTCCCGGACTTCTGCAGCGCCTCGGTGCGAACCTGCGTCAGCAGCGTCTCCGCGTGCACCTTGAGCTCGGTCTCGGTGCCGTTGACCACGACCCGCAGGGTGATGCCATGCTCGGCGGGAGCCTTGCGCGGCACCGTCTGAAAATGCTCGACGCCCTTCCGCGCGAGGTCGAACAAGTCGTGATCGGCGACCAGAATGTCGTCCTCGCCCGGAAGGACCAAGAACACGTCGAACCGCGCCGGATCGATCCCGGCGAGCGTCTTGAGGACGACGCCGGTGATCCGACGGACCGGCCACTGCTGATCCTGCCCGTCGATGAAGATCCGGTAGATGGTCTCGCTCGGGCAGACGAGGAACCGCTCGACGCCGTGGTGGCGCAGATCGAAGGTCTCGTCGAGGTGCAGGATCTTGAGAACGCTGTCGGGCGGCACCGCCACAGCGACGTAGTCGTCGATCGGGTGCTTGCCGGCGGTCTTGATGATCTGCCGCCCCGTCGGCATCGGATCGGGCAGGGTGTAGTCCTGGAACGCGAGGTTCTCGTCGCCGATCTGGATCTTCTCGCCGTCCGTCTCGTGTTCGTGCATCGCCAAGCCTCGCATCGCGGGCGGCACGATCGAGCCGCCCTTCTGCAACCTTCAGCGAAGCGGCACGCGGCGATTCGGTAGCCCGGTCAGAAAGAATCCTCGGCGGTGCAGACGAAGTAGAACCGGCAGGTCGGGCAATCGGTCGACGGCGTCGGCTCGAAGCGGCCAGCCTCGATGCCCTCGAGGGCCGTGCCGTACTCGGCGATGCCCTTGCCGCCCTGATCCGGGTCGATCGGCACGGCTTCCGGGATCGCCGGGTAGACAGCCTGCAGCTCGAATGGCCGCCCGGGATGCGTCTGACGAACAGCCTCCCCGAGGAGTTCCCAGACCGCCTTGGTCCGCTCACTCTTCGACTTGCGACCGGTCTTGAAGACCTGGGCGAGGACGGTGCCGTCCGGCATCTCGACGACGCGATCGGGCCGCAGATGGATCGTTCGCCCGCCGACGACGACGCTCCAGTGCCGATCGATCACCTGTCCGGCATCGGCGAGAGCGGTCACGGCGTTGGCGACCATCCCCTCAGCGGCGGCGCGATAGACCGGTTCGAACCCGTGGCCGCACGGGCCGCGCTCGTCCCAGATCTCCGCAAGGTATTCGCGCGCGTCAGCGAGATCGACCCGCGCACCTTCGGATCGCTGTGCGGAGATCCAAGCGATCGTGCTGCGTACGCATCCGTGGAAGGCCAAGTAGGCGCTCCCGGCGCTGCGATCACCCAGTTCGTCGAGAACTTCGTAGCGGTAGCGCGCCGGACACTTCACGTAGATCAGCAGATGCCGTTCATCGTAGGTCGCGCCCGACAGGCTCACGGGGACGGCGGGCGTGACGGAGATCGCTGGCGCGATCGTCGGGGCCAAACGGGGCTTCGGGAGAACCGCGGTGAGATCCTTCAGGTACTCGGACGGGCTGCAGCCCAGTTTCGCGGTGTAGCGTTTCGCGCTACTGATCGAGAGCACGTCGCGCGCCCGGGACAAGGCGACGAAAAACAGGCACTCCTCTTCCGCTTTGTGGTCGGCCTGTTGAACCTCCAGGTGTTCCAACCCGACGGGGGCTGGACACCGGATGGGATGACGCTTGCTCGGCACGTAGCGCGTGGCCACCTGCGGCAGATGGACCGCTCTGAACTCGAGGCCCTTGGCTGCGTGCACCGTCATCATGCGAACGGCGGGAATGCCGTCAGCCTCGGGTGGAACAACCCGGAAGGCGCGGTCATCATCGAGGCGCTCAAGCCGACGGATCGCATCCAGAAACGGGCGACGGCCGCCACGTCCGCGGGTCGCATCGGCGTGTTCACGCGCGAATTTCAGGAGCTGATAGATCGCGATCAGGCATTGCTGCGCGCGAACGCTCGGATCCTCGACGAAGCGCTGCAGATAGCCGCTCGACTCGAACAGATAGCGCACCAACACCTGCCAGACGGTCGTCGTCCAGCCGACATCGGCGAGATGTTCGGCCAGGCGCTGCAGCCCCGCGCCCCCGCGCCCGGTTATGCCATCGATCGCCGCCGCGCCTGCACAGATCGCGAGGACATTTTCGCCGGTCGCTGCCGCCTCGCGGATGATCACTAGCGCATCCTCGCGCGTGCCGCCGTATTCCGGAAACTGGGCCACGCGCAGCAAGCCGGTCGCGTCGGCGTCCGCGCCGAGTGACACGAGGGAGAGGAGATCGCGGATCTCGGGTCGCTCGAACAGGTCGCCGAGATACAGGATCGGTACGTCGAACTCCTGCAACAGGCGTCCAAATCGCGCCAGACACAGATGCGTCCGTGCGAGGATCGCTTGCTGATCGTACGCGATCCCCTTGTCGGCGAGACGTTCGATCTGATCGCGCACGGCGCTGGCCTCGGAGCGCAGATCCTCGGCCTGGATGTGATCGACGAAGCCGATGGCACCGCGCTTCGGATGCCACGATACGGCTGGCTTTGGCGCGGCAGCTATCCCGCTGCCGTAGCACTCGAACAGCTTCACCACGGCCGAGCCCGAACGATAGTTCGTCGTGAGCGGGCGGCTCTGCGCGCCCGAGTAACGGGTGGTGAACCCGGTTGCATTGCTCGGTGCGGCCCCGCGGAAGCGATAGATCGATTGCCGCGGATCGGCTACGGTCCAGACCCTCTGTCCGCCCACCGCGATCTGGTCGAGCAAGGCCGTACTGGCGGAATTCACATCCTGATATTCATCGAGCAGGACGTAGCGGTGTCGAGCCTGAACCGCAGCCCTGACGGCGTCATGGTCCTTCAGCAGCCGCGCGGCTGTGCCGACGAGATCACCGAAGTCGACTTTGCCCGACGCCTCGAGCGCGCTCTGGTAGACCGTGTAGACGCCGCCGACCTCGACGGCCTTCTCGGCACGCTCAATGGCCTCCGGCTTGTCGGCGGCTGCCAACGCAGCCTGAGCCGCCGCGAGATACATCTCAGGCGTGATCATCTCGTCCTTCGCGCGGGAGATCGCGCGCAGGATCGGACGCAGCTCAAGTGCTGGGTCCCAGAGGTTTTGGAAATGGTGCAGGGTCAGGCCCGGCAGCAAGCCCTCGAGCACTCCGAGCGCGCCGGCTTCGTCGAGGATGTCGAGCTTGTCGGGTAGACCGCACTCCTTCCCGTAGAGATGTAGGATCTCAAGACCGAAAGCATGAAAGGTCCCGATCCAGATCTGCTGCGCGGCCGCGCCGTCGATGCGCTCGATCCGCTCCCGCATTTCGGCCGCGGCGCGGTTGGAGAACGTCAGCGCAAGGATCTCCCAAGGCTGGACCCCTTGGGCGAGTAGGTACTCGACGCGACCGACGAGCGTGCTCGTCTTGCCGGTGCCAGGGCCGGCATCAACGATCAGGGGGGTGTCGCCCCATTCCGCCGCCACGCGTTGATCGGCGTCCAGCGGGATCGCGGGCGACGGCTCCTCATCCGCACTCTGTTCAGGCAGAGGCGGGAGCAGCATCGCCCGGATCGCCTGCATGGTCACGAAGGCGACCGGCAATCCTACGTCTGCGGCAATCTGAGACGGCGTGGAGCCATCGGCGACCAAGCGCTGCCGGAGCTGATCTGCGGGCAGGAGAAACTCTTGGGCGAAGATGTCGGCCTGGATCTCGCGACGCTCGCGTGGCGAGTAGGCAACGACCTTCTCGCCCCCGGTCTCAAAGGGCTGTCCGCCGAAGGCGGCCTCCGTCGATCGCACCAAGGATTGCTGTTCGTCGTGAAGATGGAAGTGGCCGATCTCATGGGCGCTGACGATCGTCTTCTGCCCGTCGTCGAGGGTCGTCGCGAGGCGCACAAAGCCGGGGCCTCGATCGAGAGCACCGACGACTTCAGGACCATGGATGGTGCCAGGATCGAACAGATCGACTTCGAGGTCCGCAATCGCGAGCGCCGCCGCCACAAGCGCCGCGGCTGTGCCGTCACTGGCTCGGGCAGCGGCCTGCGCGTGGCACCGGCGAGCCTTGACCCGAACCTCGCGCCACGTATCCACTCGCTCAATCCTCGTCCGCCAACCAGAACGCTTTTCGATCTTCGGTCATGCTGGAGGCGCGGACGGCCTCCTCCCAAGTTCGAGGCCGTCCAGCCGTGGGCTTGCCGGATGCTTTGAAGGCCACGGCCACAGGAGCGGCTCGCGAGTTCTCGACGATGGCTTTGAACCGCGCGGCGTCGCAACCGATCAGCTCCGCAGCGAGGCGCAGGAATCGGCGCGGGATCGTGTCGACGAGAATCTGCCCTGTCGTGATGTCGGCGACGATGGCGCGCGCGATGCCGATCGCGGCGGCGAAAGTGCGGACGTCGGAGTTTTGTGCGGCCAGCGTTTCACGCAGATCCGGGACTGGTGCCGTACCCGGCTCCGCCGCCGATCGTTGTGCCAGAGCGTGGACCAGGGCCGAATAGTCGCGCATATCGCTGCTGGATGCTGCGCTACGACGGCAGTGTTCCATGTCCAGCTTCTCGACCGCGTGTGCTCGGATCTCATCGGCATACTGCGGGTAGGCCACGATCCAAGGCCGCACGTTCTCGGGCGTGACGTGCTCCACTGCCTCGTGGAACTGGATCAGAACCTCGTCGAGGGTTTCCTCCGGATTTGTCATCGGGATCGGCCGAGCGCTTCGAGGATCCGCGTCTCGGCGCGGGTGACCCAGTCCTTGGCCGTCTTGGGGGTGACGCCCAGCATGCCGGCGATGCTCTCTCCCTCGTTCGCGGTGAAGCCAAAGCCCTTCCAGTGAAGCAGAAACGCGCGGCGATGATTGTCCGGTAGACTCTCCAAGATCGAGCAGATCACCGTGACGTCCTCCGGGCTGAGCGAATTCCAATCCAGGGGTTCGACAGGTGGCTCTTCGACATCTCTCTCCACGAGTGGGAACACGTCACGGCGCTTCTTTTCCTGCCGGATTCGGTCGATGAGGCGCTTCTCGAGCTTGCCGCGAAAGGATCTCTCGAAGCCGACGCCATCAGCCGAGTTCGGGTTGAGGACGGCCTCGACCATAGCCTCCACAACCTCGTCCACGGGATCTCGTGAACGATTCTGGTAATGTGCGGCGACCTGAGGACGCAGGATCTGCTGGGCCACCTGCGTGAGATGAACCACCATCGCTCCGCGGAGGCGGGCATCGGGACCATGGTCAAGGCCGCGGCAGGCCGCGACGATCGTCCGTGGATCATGCTCGGCCAGGCCACCTCCATCGACGATCCTTGTCCAAACCGCGCGCAGTTCCTCTTGCGAGATACTGGCCTGAGCGTCCACGTCTGCTCCCGTCCTCCGAGAGCCTGCTTCCTAAGCGAACGAGCAGGCTGCGATCCGGTAGTACGCCGATCGAATCGCTTTCGCCAAGGTTAAGGTTTACCCTAGGTTGAGGCGAACGACCGGTTTCTGAGGCATTGAGGCACCGCCGCCACATGCCGCAATGCCCGCTACCACGGCGGCGATCACGAGCGGGCTGGGCTTGCAGGACCCTGCGCATCGCCGTCGCAGCAAGAATCTATCCCACAGCAGACGTCGTCCAGCGCTTCCGAAGGACGCTTTGATCGGGCGGCCAAAAGCCCGGGGTCGGTCGCGCTGCAAGTGAGGCTATCGTCACAGGACAAGGTCGAGGGTATGCCTTAGGAATACGGCGATACGCTCCTGTCCAATCGGACCCATCCGTGCACCCTGGGCCGAAAGCTCATCGCGCACGGCCTGGGCCCAGATCGCCTCTCCGGACAACACATCGTTCAAGGCAACGTGTTCCCAGCGAGCCCGGAGAGCGCGCAACACCGTTCTCTGCTCGCGCGGGTGCAACGAGAGCACGGCTGCTACGAACTCTGCCGGATCCAGGCTGGCGAGGAGCGGCACGCGGGCATACTCACCGGTGCTGCCGCTAATCGTCGTCAAGCGCACGTAGAAGCGACCGGGCTCCACTTTCATGTCCGCCAGGATCGCGGCTGCGACCTCGGGATACCGGTCCAGGCGCGCTTGCTCGCGCTGCGCGTGCAGATAGGCGGCGAGGTCCTGGAATTCCGGCGTGTCGACCGACGCGATGGCGAGCCCGTCGTACCCACTCTCGTCGAAGCCCGGTGACCGGTCGCTGCGATCCGTCGGTCGCAGCCGGCGCTTGGCGTAGAGATCGTCGACGTAGCGCTTGCCCGCGACGACGACGTCCGTCAGTGGCTCGGCGATCAACCCGATCCGCGCTAGGCGCAGGCGCAGCCCGAAGACATGGAGGATCTCGCCTGGGAGCTCGTACGCCCGCGCCGCGAACGCGCGTTCCATCGCGAAGGCAGCCGCCTCCACCTCGGCGTCCTTCCGCTCGACAGCGTGCCATACGGTCCGCCAAGCCGGCTCGTCGGCCACCGAGACGAAGTACCAGCTTCGATCGAGGTCCGCGCGGATCGCGGCGGCATCGACGAACCCCTCCGCGAGAAGCGCGATCAGGGTTTCGTCGGACAGAGCGGGGTCGGCGAGTTCCGCCCCGGTATAGCGCGCCTCCGCCAGCTCAAACGATGTGAACTCGATCGTCTGCCCGCGAACTCGGCTGGCGATGACTGCCAAGTCCGGCTGGCGTCGTCTGAGATCGTCCGGCTTCAGCCGACCGGCTTTGAGCTCGATCGACAGCGCGAACAACATGCGCAGGAGCGCCGACATCGCGCGGTCATCGGCGCGGTGTCGATCGTCCAGGGCCAGGTAGAAGCGCTCGAAGTCCCAGATGGTCTGCTGCAGGAGTCGCAGGTTGTCGAACGCCGCCTGCGTGTACACCGCGCGGATCAGATCCATCTTTGCTGTCAGGAACGCGCGCGTGCCGGGATCAGCGACGGTCTTGAGGAACGCAGCCAAGGCATCTTCCAGTGCGGATTGCACGTGAAGGGTCTTGCCAATGACCTTTTCGCGGATCCGGGCATAGGCCTTGCCGTTAGAGATCTCGGCTTGATTGGCGACGAGGATGACCTTGCGCCCGTCGTGCTCGATCAACTCATTGACGTAACCGAGGACGCGGGCGATCTGCAGGCCGCACCGTTCCAGATCGTCGAATACGTACAGATCGGCGTAGCCGCGCTGCAGCAGGTCGGGAAGCTTCAGGTCGGTCTCGATGCGAAAGGTTTTGGCGACCGACTTGACCAACCGCCCGGCAAAGCGCGAGGCGCGGTTATCGAGGAGCGGGAAGGTGGCGCGGAAGATCGCGTCGTCGATCTCGTCCGTCGATGCCAGACCGTTCAAACTCACGTAGACGAACCTGAATTCCGGGTCACTGAGCCCGTCGAGGAACGCCTTGAGCAGAAACGTCTTGCCGATGCCCCAAGCGCCGTCGAGCAGCACCGCGTAGTGCGGCGCTTTCGGCAGGCCGACGTAGTAGGCTAAATAAGCCTTCACGTGTGCGTTGCGATCGACCGGCACGGGCTCGGCGTCAATCACCATCAGGATCTCCGAACCGAAGCGCGAGGAGCGTCTTTGCGGTCGCAACGACCCCGGCCGAGCCATCCTTGCGCGTGATCTCTGTGACGCCCGCCTCGCGCAGCGCCGCAACCAGGCGATCCAGATTGGCGGGATGGGGCGTGCGCGTGCCGTTCTCGTAAGTCGAGACGACTTGGCGCTGCACGCCGGCCTGCCGGGCGAGGTCGTCCTGCGACCAGCCCAACAGCGCACGTCCAGCCCGCATCAGCACCTTGTCCACGTCCATCCGCTCCGATCATGGAAACGTGATGTGCAAAAATCGTTCAAATTGCACCGTTTTGGACCGGGCCAGCTATCTTAGGAATGTCCCACGCGGACGGAGAGCACAAGACATGCGGAATATCGCCCCCGAACTGATCGCCGCTGCTCTGGAAAGGGACAGCAACTATCGCGTCGTGCGACGTCAAGCCTCGGCGCATCTTCGATGACGCTGGGGATGCACCGATCCAGAACGGCCTAATCCTCGACATCGAGGCCACCGGGCTGGATCATAACGTTCACGAAGTCATCGAGATCGGCCTCGTCCCCTTCACCTATACGCTGGATGGCCGCGTGATCGCCTCGGGCGAGCCGTACGGTTCGTTTCAGCAACCCTTTGGGCCGATCTTGCCCGAGATCACGCGCCTGACCGGCATAGACCCGGCCATGGTCGAAGGCCACATCATCGACCGGCCGCGCGTCACACGGATGGTGGACAACGCGTCGCTGATCGTCGCGCACAACAGCGCCTACGACCGCCGCTTCGCCGAGGATCTCTGTCCGTTGCTGGCGCAGAAGGCGTGGGGGTGCAGCCTGACGCAGGCGTGATCCTCCCCTGATTTCGCGGTTCTCCCGCACTTTGTGTGGATCAGGCAGCGAGGAGCACGCGGCGGCGGAGGAGTGCGAAGCTGGCGCGGCCGTACATGGTACGTTTAAGCATCTTCAGCCGACTGATCTGCCCTTCGGCCTGCGCGTTGCTCCAAGACGTCGTCAGCGCCGCCCGGAACCGCCGGCCCGTCCTGCGCCAAGCCAGCCGCGAAGGTCTCCAATGCCGCGACGCCACAGGTGCACGTTTCTGAGAGCCATCTGTCGAACTCGCCCCCCGCATCCACCGGTCGGTCGCCATCGAGGCCGCAGGCGCGCACCAGCATCGTGAACCGCTGCGCCAGGCCGGCGACGCGGGCTGCCTCAGCATCCTGCCGGATGCGAACGAGGTCGATCATGGCAGTAGAAGCGTCGGATGCGCAGACGCAGCGTCATGGGCTGACCGACGCTCGGCAAATCGGCCGGACGGCGTTCATAGCGGCTGTGAACGGCAGAGCTGGTCGTGCCACAGGTTGGGCAACGCCCATGCACACGCCGCGCATGGGCAAAGACGACAAGACGACCGTCGCTCCGAATGACGCGCTCGACGGTGCAGCCCGGCAGGGAAGAGGACAGGATCATTCCTCTGGTGAATCAGCCCGTGCCATCCGTCACCGCGACCGTTCCACACAAAGTGCGGGAGAACCGCGAACCCGAGGGAGGATTACCCTCGCGGAAACGCCTCATATGAATCGAGCTAAGGAATACCCGCACTAGCTGTTCGCTAGCCGCTTCGACGCCTTTCGATCGTCGCGAATGAGAAACGCCGCCGGCCCTGGGCCGACGGCGCTCTCTGCCAACAGGAGACATGCGTTTAGGATTAGGCGGGCTCCAACACGCGAAGGTTCAGCCGACCGGGCCGCTCAGGTGCGTTCTGTCGAACGACGATCTCCACATCGCCGCCCAGTGCGCGTGTGAACGCGAGCAGGCGCTCGAGGGAGTAGCTGCCGGTGCGTCCGCGCAGCAGTTTGGACACGTCGGGCTGGCTAAGGCCGAGTAGCCGTGCGGCTGCGGCCTGGGTCAGTTTTCGGCATGCGATCTCGTCTATGATCCTGATTACGAGGTCGGCCTTCAGGCTCTCCTCTGTGGGATCGGCGAAGCCGAGATCGGCGTAGACGTTGCCGCTGCTGGGAGTGGCCACGTCATCGGTGTTCGCGGCGCCGGAAGCAATCTCCGGACGGCCAGCGAATTTGTTGAGATGATGTGCCATGGGTGCCTGTCCGTCTGGGGGGAGCCCCTCTCCTATCCAGAGAGGGGCTGTAGTTCAGTCGTTCGGTGCCAGCCTCAGCCGACGTCCTTCTTCGCGTAGTGTTCGGCGTAGTGCCGTTTCGCCTCGGCCAAGCGGGCCTTGATGAGGTCGATGTCTCTGCGTGGTGTAGCCACGCCCTTCGTCGATTTCTTCTGGAAGGCATGAAGAACGTAGACGGCACCTTCAAACTTAGCCGCGTAGGCCGTTCGGTAGGTGTTGCCGTCGTCGTCCTCGACGATTTCCAGAACCGCCGTTCCCTTGAAGTCCTTCTCGCCGGTCAGGGGTTTCACCCCATCTGCCTTACGGCCTTTCTGGGCGAGTCGGAGGGCGAACCCAACCTGTCGCTTCACCTCGGGCGGGAATTCCGTCACAGCCTGCATCGTCCGGCCGAGCCAAACTAGGTCGCTGTCGGGTGGCTTCGATGGTGGTTCACTCATGTGGTAGCTCCTGTATGGCAAAACTACCATAACCCGGAAGCGGTTTCGTCGGCAATGGTAAATTTACCATAAAAGTGCAGGCACAGGATGGCTAAGCAGCGGTCAGCCTAGCTTTGGATCGCTGGCACAGCACTAGCGGTATGTGGTTCAGGACCATTAGTCCGGTTCCAGCGGCACAGCGCCATTCGGAACGCTAGCTCCGCCTTCATCCCGTCGAGGTGGCGCCCGGTCTCAGCAACATGGTGCCGCCGGCGGTGGGGGTGACGCTGAAACCGCCGCTCCTAGGCTCACATCCGCGTCAGGAACACGAGGTCGTGCACCATCTTGTGCAGCGACAGCGGGACGTGATCCAGCGGGTTCACGCGGCGGCCCCGACGTCGAAGCGGTGGGTGCCTAAGCCGCATGATTCGCGAACGCCGGTCTCCGGCTCCTCAGGTTTGAGATCCACGTCACCGTCGAGGGGGTCCAGAATACGCGATGAGCCGGTGCACCGTGTCGAGGGCGGTCTCGATCGCTACCTCGACCTCGGCGCGACGGTAGGCTCGCGGCGGCATGGGGCTGGCCGCCACGAGCGAGGGGGCGAGGGCGGAGCGCGCATCAGCTCTCCAGCCCGGTTGTAGCTCGCTGAGAGCCACCACGATCACCGGCTTGGGCCGGAAGGATCAGGCTACCAGGGTGGGCAGGCTGACGAGAGGATCATCGCCGATTGGAGCGATGCTTTCCAGAGTGCTGTAACGGGCTCGCTGGACGGCCCATTCGTCGTTCTGTTCGAGCAGGGTCGCGCCCACAAGGCGGGTGATGGCCGCCTCGTTGGGGAAGATGCCGACGACCTCAGTCCGAAGCTTGATCTCGCCGTTCAGGCGCTCCAGCCGGTTCGTGCTGTGGAGCTTGACCCGGTGTGCGGCCGGGAAGCCCATGTAGGCCTGCACGTCCGGCTCGGCCTCGTCCATCAGGGCGGCGAGTTTGGGCACCTTGGGCCGGAGTTGATCGGCGATGCGCCGCCACTGGAGCCGGGCCGCCTCGGCGTCGTCCTGGGCGAACGCCGTGGCGATGAAGGCGGAGACGACAAGCCGCCCGCTGCGCCCGGCATGGGCGAGAACGTTGCGCATAAAGTGGACACGGCAGCGCTGCCAAGTCGCGTTCATGACCTTGGCCACTGACGCCTTGATGCCCTCGTGCGCGTCCGAGATGACCAGCTTCACGCCGCACAGGCCGCGCCGGGCGAGCTTGCGCAGGAAGTCGGTCCAGAACGTCTCGGCCTCGGACGGGTCCACGTCCATGCCGGGCACCTCGCGCCGGCTGCCACGATGACGGCGACAGAGACGATACGGCCGTCCTGGCGCAGCTTCACGTAGGTCGCGTCGATCCAGAGATACGGCCACTCGCCCTCGATGGGCCGGTCGAGGAACGTACCCGCGCGCTCGTCGATTTCCTGACAAAGGCGCGAGACTTCGCTCTTCGACACACCCGTGCCGCCCATCGCCTGCACGAGATCGTCCACGGAGCGGGTCGAGATGCCCTAGATGTAGGTCTCCTGAATCTCGGCGGTGAGCGCCTTCTCGGCCATGCGCGCGGCTCCAGGAACCTGAGGAAGTACGAGTCCTTCCTGAGCTTGGGGATGCGGAACTGCACCGTGCCGGCCCGCGTCTGCCAGTCCCAGTCGCGGTAACTGTTGCGCTGGACCAGCCGCGCGGCGCTCTTCTCGCCGTGAGACGTGCCGGTCAGGCCACCCACCTCCAACTCCATCAGCCGTTCGGCGGCAAAGCCGATCATCTCGTGCAGCAGATCGGCGTCGGCGCTCCTCTCCATCAGCCCGCGCAGGGCCATCAGCTCGTCGGTCATCGAGGGGCTCACGGGTTAGGGGTTGGTACTCGTAACCCGACCCTACCCGGCAACCGCCGATGACCACCCCGCTGGAGATCCCGCCTGCTACAGCGCTGTGACCGGCGCGCAGGCGGGCTCTTCCGCTACCAGCGAGCTACACCATCACCCGGGACACGACCATGGTCTCGAGACGAGTTCCCGTCCAAGCCGCCGCCTCCCCTGCTGGCATCGCTGCTTGTTCGTTGCAGGTAGTCCCCGTTCCTTCAGAAGGAATGATGCACCGGCTGGAAATCGGCTTCCCCCTGACGCATTTGCGGCTTATCCGGCGTCCGAACGAGTTTTCTGCAACCGAGGTTTGAAGGAATGAATCCGCGCGCCGAGGCCAGCCGGACAGTGTCACCATCGGAAATCTCACCGGCCGAAATGATTGGAGAGCACGCCGCCATCCTGCGCGACCGCCTTCAGGCTATCTCGTCCGGTTTGTTCCCCCCAAGTGCGACTAAGACGCTGAGGCGTTTCGGCTCGGCTGAGGTCGCTCGCATGGTCGGTGTGACTGCGTCACGGATCCAGCAACTCGCTGTGGAGGGACTAGGCCCCCCTCCCCAGATCTCAGCGAACGGACGTCGGTCATACAGCCTTGCGGACGTTCACGAGTTGCGGGCATGTCTTGAGGCGAACACTAGGACCAGTCGTCGCTATCTTCCAAGACGCGTTCAAGGTGAGCACATCCAGATAATTGCGGTCGCAAACTTCAAAGGGGGATCTGGTAAAACCACGACGAGTGCGCATGCTGCCCAGGGGCTTGTTCTGAAAGGCTACCGCGTGCTCGCCTTAGATCTCGATCCGCAAGCGAGCCTATCTGCGCTTTTGGGCATCCAACCTGAACTCGAAGTAGGCGAAAATCAGACATTGTACGGCGCGATACGCTACGACGCACCCTGCCCTCTGAGTGCTATCATCCGGCCAACCTATTTCACGGGACTTGATCTCGTTCCTGCAAATTTGGAGTTGATGGAGTTTGAACATGAGACGCCTCGGGCTCTGAGCCAAAGGCGACTAGGCGATCCGCTTTTCTTTGATCGTGTCCTGCAGGCGATCGAAACTGTCGCTGACAGATACGATGTGATCGTCATCGATTGTCCGCCGCAGTTGGGCTATCTTACCTTGTCTGCGCTCTGTGCGGCCACGGCGTTACTTATCACTGTTCACCCTCAGATGCTCGACATAGCGTCGATGAGCCAGTTCCTCGCTATGACCGAGGATTTGCTTAGTGTCGTTTCAGATCATGGCGGCAAACTACAATACGATTGGCTTCGCTATCTCGTCACTCGGTACGAGCCGCAGGATGGGCCTCAGACTCGGATCGTCGGGATGCTTCGAACATTGTTCGAAGACGCGGTCTTGACTGCTCCTATGTTGAAGTCGTCTGCGATATCAGATGCGGGCCTCTCAAAGCAAACCCTCTATGAGATCGGTCGAGAGAGTGTGACACGCGCTACTTACGATCGCGCTCTGGAATCGCTTGAAGCCGTTAATACGGAGGTCGAAACCCTGATTCGTACTGCTTGGGGGCGCTTATGAACCGCAAATCGAACCTCGACGCCGTATTCGGGCGACCCAAGAAGACGAAGGGCGATCCACAAGCGGATCAGTTCACACCTGTGAACGAGCCGTCCGACGATTCTCAGTTCACACCTGTGAACAATCCTAGCCCAGTCCAAGAGCGCCAACGCAGTGGCGCTATTCGAGCAATGAGCAGCACCCTACGTGGTCTCGCCGCACAGGCTGACACTGCAGCTGCGCTGCAAATGGGTTCGGCAATTGTCGAACTCGACACAGCACTGATCGACGACTCGTTTATAGCAGATCGCGTCGCGGATGCGAGCGACCCAAGCTTGATGGCGCTTGTGGACAGCCTTCGTGAAAGTGGGCAGCAAGTACCCGTGCTGGTCCGCCCTCACCCGACTTCGCCCGAGCGATACCAGATTGCTTATGGACGACGCAGAACACGAGCGGCGCAAATACTGAAGCGACCGGTCCGTGCCGTCGTCCGTCCGTTGACAGATGACGAGTTGGTTGTCGCTCAAGGTAAAGAAAATCTCGAGCGTAGGGATTTGAGCTTCATCGAACGCGCTTTCTTTGCTCGTCGGTTGGAGGAACATGGGTTCCGTCGAGAAACAATAACTGCTGCGATGGGAGTGCTGAAGAGTGAGCTATCAACCCTAATTTCGGTTGCCCGCTCAGTTCCCGAAGATATTCTATCCGCGGTCGGCCCAGCTCCCGCCGCTGGCCGACCGCGATGGACTTTGCTTGCCGAAGGCATAAAATCTGCTGACCGGAATGCTGTTGCCGCCCTATTGGCCGATCCGAACTTTCAGGCCAAGAAAACTGACGAGCGGTTCGTCGCCGTATTGACCCTGGTATCACCGAAGCTTGATAGGCGTCCAAGAACACGGATCTGGAAGGATCCTGAAGGGCGAAAACTTGTGCGGATTGAACACGCGCCAAATCGTATAGCCGCCACTTTTGATGAGACGGTTGAGCCGGGATTTGCAGATTACGTGCTCGAACAGTTGCCTGAACTGCTGGCCGCTTACCGCGCTCGCGCTCGGTGACCATTCCACTGTGAAGTCGTGATGTCTCCCAGCGTATAAAGGGCGTGTCTTCTTACTCCGATCGGGGAGGGCGTCACATCTGAAGCGTGTGCCCTCAGTGGGGGATTCTGGTTGCGGTCATGATCTGCGCCACATGCCCATTGCCTGATCGCATACTTGACTCGGCCCTTCGGGCTGCGATGCAGCCACGGGCCGAGGAGGCTTGCGATTTGTAGGCTTTCTCGATGTCGGCTTAAGAGCCCTGTACGCGATCGGATGCGGATAGGAGGTGGCCGCGCAGCATCGACCATCCGGCATCAAGCACGTCCTTCGGCATTCAAGTCTTTGGTGTCGCCAACGTGGGGACATTCCCGACTGTGACCCTTGAGTTCGATCCACCAGCGTCCGCTCGAACGGCAGAGAATCTGACGAGGAGCCGCGGAATAATATGGTTAATGGCATGATTTCTCGCGCCCAGCCGGAAGACGGGTCAATTAGTCGTCATACTATCAACAGCAGCACACTAGTTGCCTTTCCCAAAGCGCGGTTCCTGCGAGCGCCGATTCTTACGGTTTTGAACGGATCGGCGGGTGATGTATGCTGCAGGAGCGTCGCTGCGACGGCGTGTGACCTTACAAATCCAGAATCGAGACTGCGACGCACTGTTGAATGAATGGGCGAGGTCAATAGGGCGTCTCTGCAAACTCATGTGAGCCAGAGCATGGTCATGCCCAGGGTGACCATGGCGAGGTAGTTGGCAGCCCGCTTCTCGTCGCGGGTGGCGATGCGGCGATACTGCTTGAGGCGGTTGATCAGCCGCTCGACCTTGTTGCGCTCGCGATACGCGGCCTTGTCAAAGTCGGGCTGACGCGGCTGGTCCTTGCGGGTCGGGATGACCGGCTCGATCCGACGCTGCCTGAGGCGACAACGCGCCGGCGGACTGGAGTAACCCCGGTCCCCTGCCGTCCTACGGGGCCGCAGGCGCGGGCGGCCTCGCCCTGAGCGCGGCACCGCGCCCTTGTCCATCAAGGCGTCCAGTGCGAACTGCTCGTGCCTTTCGCCGGCCGTCAGCACCGCCGCGATCGGCTTGCCGCCGCCCTCGGCGCGCAGATGCAGCTTGGTGGAGAACCCGCCCTAGCTGCGCCCGAGCGCTTCGCCCACGCCCTCGACGGTCGCCTCACCCCCCGATGGCGCCGGACCGGCGTGCCCCGGCGGCGTGCTGGTGGGCGCGCACCACCGTGGCGTCCACGAAGTGCAGATCCCAGTCCAGGGCGCCGCGGGCGTCCGCTTGCGCCTGCAGGCGCTGCAGCACCCGGTCGAACACGCCGGCGTTGCGCCAGCGGTAGAACCGGCTCGACACGGTTCCGACCGCCCCGTAGCGGGCCGGCAGGTCCTCTCAGGGGGCACCGGTACACAGGATCCAGAGCATGCCGTTGAGCACTTGGCGGTAATCCTCGGCGGGCCGGCCGGTGCGCGGCTTCTGCGGAGGCAGCAGTGGGGCGATCTGCTCCCACTGCGCGTCAGTCAGTTCAAAGCGTCGCATCAGGCCCACATGGGGCCGATCCCGCGGCCTGTGAACCCTTTGCAGAGACGCCCTAGGAGGCTGGCTCGACCGCTTCGGTCGGCTCGCATACGCCGCATCCCGTACTCCGACAGGTTGTCCCTGACAGGGTGTAGCGCCGGCTGCGTCAGGATCGGTTCAGGCGCAATATTGAAAAACTGCAGTCTTAGGCTTGCTACCCGTTGGGATCCCAGCCGTGTCTGCGGCAGTCATCTCGGAAGCGGGTACCTGTGGCGAGGCTACACTATTATCCGCGCATGCCGCTCGTCGGCGCTCGCAAGTACCATTGTTCTTGCACGCCCCCGGGGGCAGGTCCGGATCGAGGCTGCAGGGGAGGGGGGATTGGAGTTGACCCCGTTTGTGGTCCAAGGCCTATGCAGGTTCTCGGGCTGTTGACGTCCTCCCATCGCTTTGGTCCGGCGTGAGTGGGAGTTTTCCGGTTTCGTGAGCCCCTGAGGGGAGGAGCAGAGCCGTGAAGAAGAGCAGGTTCACCGAAGAGCAGATCGCCTTCGCGCTGAAGCAGGCCGAGACCGGGACACCGGTCGCGGAGGTGCTGCGCCGGATGGGCATCTCCGAGCAGACGTTTTACCGCTGGAAGAAGCTCTACGGTGGCTTGGGGACGGGCGAGTTGCGGCGGCTGAAGCAGCTCGAGGACGAGAACCGCAAGCTCAAGCAGCTCGTGGCCGATCTGAGCCTCGACAAGCACATCCTGCAGGACGTGCTTGCAAAAAAGCTCTGACGCCTGCTCGGCGACGCGAGCTCGTGCACCAGGTTCAGGAGGCGCACGGGGTGAGTGAGCGGCGCGGCCGCGCCGCGCTCGGCGTCGGCCGGTCGGGCATCCGCTACCGCTCGACCAAACCCATCAGGCACCGCTACGAATGCGCATCTGCGATCTGGCCAAGAGCCGGGTGCGCTACGGGTACTTCCGGATCTACATCCTGCTGCGCCGGGAGGGCTGGCGAGTAAACCATAAGAGGGTCCACCGTCTCTACCGGGATGAGGGCCTCAGCCTGCGGCTCAAGCGGCCGCGCCGGCACGTCAGCGCGGCACACCGTGAGCGTCAGCCCGCGGCGCTCTGGCCGAACGAACGCTGGTCGATGGACTTCGTCTCCGACGCGCTGTTCGACGGCCGCCGGCTGCGGGCCCTGACGGTCGTCGATGCGTTCACGCGCGAGGCTCTGGCGATCGAGGTCGACCAGGGCATCAAAGGCGAGCAGGTCGTGGCCGTCGTCGGCCGCTTGGCGCTGCTGCGCGGAGCACCGTGCGCGATTCAGGTCGATAACGGGCCTGAGTTCGTCTCGAAGGCCCTCGACCGCTGGGCCTACGAGAATGGTGTCACGTTGGACTTCTCGCGCCCCGGCAAGCCAACCGACAACGCGCTGGTCGAGTCATTCAACGGCCGGCTGCGCGACGAGTGCCTGAACGCGAACTGGTTCTTGTCGTTGGCCGACGCGAGGAGCAAGATCGAGACGTGGCGGCGGCACTACAACGAGAGCCGTCCTCACACCGCCCTGGGGTGGCGAACGCCCCAGGAATTCGCCCTGGCGGCGGCCCTGCAGGCCGCCGAATGAGATCCGGAAGCTCACCTTCCGGCCGGACCAAGATCCGGGGGACCCTCACACAGCCCGAGAACTTGCATAGGTTGTGGACCACAAACAGGGTCGACTCCACACTGGCCCGAAAGCCATACCTCAGGGCGGACCACTTCACTGGAGCGGATCAATGACCGTAAGCGAGCGATTGCGCGCATCGAGATTGGCTTGCGCGTCATTGTAGGTTGCTTTGCGGAATATCAAAGTCAGACCGTGCGACGGGATTGCATTAGGGCTATCTTGTCTTAATGCCATTAAGGATCTACTGATATTAGTTGCTTGATATCTATTTAAGGATAGGCCTCGCAGGATTTAAAGCCTTTGTTTGGCAGGATTTCCGTAGCCAAACCCGATATTTGATAAACGATACATGCACATTGGGAGAGGCGCAGCATTCACCATCCATCAGAAGTCGAGATTATGTCCGCTATCAGGCCGTGCTTGCTGCCGCGGCTGCGACCGGGGAAGCTCCAGAACGGAATGTCCGCTCAGATATTGAGTGCTGCAGCCGGATCGAACGCAGTCATCACCGGGCGGAACGCCGCGACCAAATCGGCGTCTAGCCTGCCGGTCATGGACTGCACGATCCCGTAGGCCTCCGCGCCCGGCATCGGTGCTCGGTAGGGCCGCCGCTCGATCAACGCGCCGTAGATGTCGCAGATCGTCACCAATCGGACTAGGTCCGGGATCTCGGGTGCTCCCAGCCCGTCCGGGTAGCCGGAGCCGTCGAGCATCTCGTGATGCGAGCGCACGACCTGCAGCATCTCCGGTGAGAAGCCGCTGCCGACCAGCATGTCGTAGCCGAGCGTCGCATGCGTGCGCATCACCGCCATCTCGTCATCGGTGAGCCGACCGGGCTTATTCAGAATCTCTAGCGAGATCCGGGTCTTCCCCACATCGTGCAGAAGCGCGGCCTTGGTCAGGCGGTAGCTGTCCAGATCGGCAAAGCCGAGCTTAGTCGCAAATGCGACGGCCAAGCCTGTGACGATCAGGCAGTGTCGGTGCGTGGCCTCGTCGAAGTGCTGCACGGCCCCGATCCAGTCGCGGATGCCACAATGCTGCACGGCTCGAGCGATCAGGCCGGTGCCGGTACTCGCCAGCTCGGGCGTGACCATCCGGCCGGAGAAGAAGGTCCGGTCGAAGAACTGTCGAGCTTCGTCCGCCATCCGGGCAGCGACGGCGGAACCGCCGACCTCCTGGAGCCGCTCGATCCTGGCCAGCAGCCGCTCGAGGACAGTCAGCGCCGGGGCGATATCGGTTGGGTCAAGAAGCCGGGCTTGGGCTTCGGCACGAGCGGCGTTGCCGTGTGTCAGGAACAGGAACGGGGCACCAGCAGCACGCAGAGGCTCCAGCATCCGCCGCAGGCGCGTGATCGCCTCCGAGGTAAGCTGGGCGACGTCGCCGACGATGAGGTCCGGCTGCCCCGCTGGCACGGCATCGTCATACAGGTCGTGGACGGTGCAGCGCCGTGCCGGGCCGAGGGACCGCGCGAGGCGGCCGGTCCGGGCCAGGTCGTCAGAGATCAACAACAGCCTGCCCAAGCCGGCCTCCTTCGGATGATGCGGCCGGTGTTGCGTCCGGCCTGAAATGATGGGCGCAGTCAGAGGGCGGGCGGAAACCGCTGCGCCGTGATGGCGAGGTCCGCAGCCGCGTTCGCGATGCCCCGCATGGCTTCCCGCGCGGCCGGATCCAGTACGCCGAGGCCGGCCAGCGAGCGATCCAGTTCATCGAGCGCACCGTTGAACGCACGGCTCAACTCCATAAGCCACTCACTGCCGGCTTGAATGTGCGGTACCCGAGAGCCGAGATCCTCCCCACGCGCGTATGCGGCAGCCAGATCGGCACCCAGGCGCCCACTCTGGCTCAAGCTGGAAGGCCGGACCGGGAGGAGGCAGATGTCAGTCATCGCGTTTACAGCCCATGGGTTGAGAGGAGGCGTTTGACCTCCGCGCCGACTCGTCCGCACCAGCCCGACGGCCTGGATGCGGCAGACGGGATGCGGTCGCCATTCGCTCCGATGATGGGTGGCGCTCGGACGAAATCACCGAGCGAAGCGACGGCCCGGATCGCAGGAGTCAGCCGATCGCGCGAGCTGCTTCCCGAACCTGGCGGGTCGCTGCGTCGACCTGCTCGTTGGCCCGCGCGATCGCCGTCATGCCGCCCGCGATGGTGCCGACTCCGCGCGCGGCCGTGTGCATGCTGCCGGAGATCTCCTGGGTCACCGCCGACTGCTCCTCGACGGCGGCCGCGATCGCCGCCGAGATCTCGTCGAGCGCCCGGATCGTGCCCTGGATCGAGCCGATCGCCGCCACCGCCTCGCGCGTGGTGGCCTGCGTCGTGGTGATCTGGTCGCGGATCTGATCCGTGGCCTTGGCGGTCTGCTCGGCCAGCGCCTTCACCTCCGAGGCCACGACCGCGAAGCCCTTGCCGGCGAGGCCCGCCCGGGCCGCCTCGATCGTGGCGTTGAGCGCGAGCAGATTGGTCTGGGCCGCGATGCCCTGGATCATGGTCACGACGTCGCCGATCTGCGCGGCCTGCCCGCTCAGGCCCTCGACGATCGTGCTGGTGTGCCGGGCCTGCTCGACGGCCTCCCCGGCCATCCGCGCGGCGTGGCTGACCTGCTGGCTGATCTCCCCCACCGAGGCCGACAGTTCCTCGGCGCCCGAGGCCACGCTCTGGATGTCGCCGGACACCCGCCCGGCGAGGTCGACGGCCTCCGCGGTCCGGCGGCTGGCGCCCTCGACGGCGGTGCCGATCGCGTCGAGATCGGCGCCGATCGCGCGCTGCGCCGCGATGCGCCGGTGGCGCTCCTGGACCTGCGCGGTGATGTCGGCGGCGAACTTGACCACCTTCAGGACGCAGCCGCTGGCATCGAGGATCGGGTTGTAGGTCGCCTGGAGCCAGACCTCGCGGCCGCCCTTGGCGATGCGGCGGAACTCGCCGCCCGCGAACTCGCCCCGGCCCAGGCCCTCCCAGAACGCCCGGTAGCCGGCGGACGACCGCTCGGCCGGGTCCACGAACACGCCGTGGTGCTGGCCCCGGATCTCCTCCAGGCGATAGCCCATCGTCTCGAGGAAGTTGCCGTTGGCCTCCAGGATCGTGCCCCCCGGATCGAACGCGATCACCGCCTGCGACCGGTGCAGCGCCGCGATCTGTCCGGCATAGTCGAGCATCAGCAGCTTCTGCGCCGTGATGTCCGACGCGCACTTGACGACCTTCACGACGCGCCCGGCGCGGTCGAGCACCGGGTTGTAGCTCGCCTGGACCCAGACGTGGCGGCCGCCCCGGGCGATCCGCTTGAACTCGGCCACCTGGCAGGTGCCCTGCCGCAGGGCGTCCCAGAAGGCGTGGTACGCGGGTGTCTCCCGGTGCGCCGCCTCCACGAACAGGGCGTGGCGCTGTCCCTGGATGTCGGGCAGGGCGTAGCCCATCATCGTCAGGAAATTGGCGTTGGCCGTGATGATGGTGCCGTCCGGCTCGAACTCGATGACTGCATGGGAGCGACTTAGGGCGTCGAGTGTGAATGAAATATCCCTACGTGCGCCCCCAATAACGAACATGGCTTCCCCCGAAGCTGATTATAATCTTTGTAGCGATGCGCTTCGAAGAACGCTGTGCTTCGAAAGCGTCGACCGAGAATGTATATTGTTTCCGGACATGAAGATTGCGCACAATAGTAAATGTGCGATTAAGGTCCGCCAATCTACCCCTCCGTAGATTTTGACCTCAGTATAGTTTCAATCAGATGAGATGCGTGATAAGGCGAATTCATCTAGTAAGTGTGTCATTATAGTCAGATCGCCTTAAAAGCGAATTTGAGGATTTCTGTAGAGATTGATCCATATCGTAGGTTGATTGTTGTCTGACAGATTTAAATCAAAGTTGAATTGGTGTGGTTTGTGCTTTTCGTCGCAAATGGGCCTCTGATCGAGCAAAAGTTCAGAACCCATTGAAGAGGGGGTATGCCGCTCGGCGTAATTGGGGTGAGCGACTGCCTTCCCTTTCCGAGCCGAAGTTGTCAGTCGGCCGAGGAGTGACCGCTTTCGGGAAGCACCACCTACTTTCCGGACGGCTGGCATGGGTCGATTGCGGATCGACCGCTTGAGGTGGTTTCCCGCCTGTCCGGTTTCGGGAGACAACCCGATGTGAGCGGACCTCGCTGCCCCAGCAGCTCGCAACTCAACTACACCGGCCACGCTCGGCTTGACAGCGGCTCCTACCGACGCTTTTCTGGCTGCGGTCAGTGCAGCCTGCCGCTCGCGCCGCAAGGTCTGGTGAATGCACTCATGCGCTCGAACAGGTCTGACCTTCTGGGCGGTCCCGTCGGCAACGCGAGCCCCGATATCCGCGATCGCCCGGTTCAAGGATCGGACGCATGCATATCCCCCGTGACCCGAAGGCGATGGCGAAGAACCTTCGCCAAGCGCTCGCTGAGCGGCGTATCGAGATAACCCACAGCGACAGCTTGGAATTCGTAGCCCGCCAGTTGGGTTGGCGCGACTGGAACACACTTGCGGCCCGGCTCGACCGGCCGCCCCTGCGGATGCCGGAGGGTTGGAACGTTGGTGGCACGCGCGGCCATGATTACGAGATGGGGCTGGATCCTGAGAAAGGCTGCGCGGTCATCCGTTACAGCGGCAATGATGCCGAGCCGATGCCGGGCAATCGTAGATCTGGCTTCGGAACGCTGATGCAGCGCTTCCGGGCAGATGCCTACCGGGGCAAACGTCTTCAACTCCAAGCTGAGCTCAAGGCAGATGCGGTGACAGGTGCGGCCACGATCTGGCTACGGATCGACGGCAACAAGACCCGTGCCCTAGCCTTCGACAACATGGAGGAACGCCAGAGCGAAGGGCCACTCACCGGCACTGTTGAGTGGCAGGATAGGTCTATCGTTCTCGATGTCCCTCCCGATGCCCGATCAATTCACTTCGGGTTCTATCTTCGAGGCGACGGTAGCGTCTGGGCGCGGCGGTTCCGCTTTGCAGAAGTGGATGCATCGATCGAAGTGACTGATGATCCTACCCCACAGCGAGCCGCCCCGACGAACCTTGATTTCGCAGCCGTCGCATAAAACTCACACTTTCGGCTTGGCGGATACAGCGCCAAGCCGATCCGCCAGTGCCGATGGCCACTATCAAGAAGCGGACACGACCGCCTCGGTCGCTATCGCGACGACGGATTAGGGTGATGGGGTGGACGCCCCCCTCGGCGGCATCGCTGTGCCAGAGTGGTGGTGTTGAGCACCAATCGAGGGAGACGTCCGTGGCCCAGGTTACCACGATCGGCTTGGACATCGCGAAGAACGTGTTTCACGCCCATGGTGCGGATGCGCGTGGGCAGGGCGTCTTCAGCAAGCGGTTGAGCCGAGCAAAGCTTCTGGGCTTCTTCGCAGCCCAGCCGCCCTGCCTGGTGGCTCTCGAGGCCTGCGGCGGTGCGCATCACTGGGCCCGCGAACTGATGGCACTGGGCCATGAGGTTCGGCTGATCCCGCCAACCTACGTCAAGCCGTTCGTGAAGCGCCACAAGAACGATGCCGTCGATGCCGAGGCGATCTGCGAGGCGGCGCAGCGTCCGACGATGCGCTTCGTCGCCGTCAAGAGCGAGGAGCAGCAGGCCTCGGCTCTCCTCTTCCGGACCCGCGACCTTCTGGTCCGGCAGCGCACCCAGCTCATCAACGCCGTCCGCGGGCACCTGACCGAGTATGGCTGGGTCGCACCGAAGGGCCCGTCCCACATGGCGATGCTGGGCGATCTTCTGGAGGACGAGATGGGTTCCTTGCTTCCGCCTGCCGCTGTCGCGATGTTCCGGGTGATGCTGGACCTCCTGGCGGACCTGGATGATCGCATCGCCGAACTCGACCGGGAGATTGCCCGCCGAGCTCGAGACGACGAAACGGCTCGTCGGCTGATGACCATCCCCGGCATCGGCCCCATTACCGCAACGGCACTGATTGCTCTGGCTCCTGTGGCCGAGACCTTCGCCAAGGGATGGGACTTCGCCGCATGGCTCGGCCTTGCCCCCCTGCAAAGGTCGACGGGTGGCAAGCAGAAACTTGGCGCAATCTCGAAGATGGGCGAACGCACGTTGCGACGCCTGCTCATCATCGGCAGCAGCGCGGTGGTGCATCAGGCGTCGCGACGCGGAGCGCCTGAAGGATCGTGGTTGAAACAGATGCTGGCGCGAAAGCCGCGCATGCTGGTGACGGTGGCGCTGGCCAACAAAATGGCGCGTATCGTCTGGGCCCTTCTAGCGAAGGGCGGAAGCTACCGAGCTCCGGCGGTGGCCACGGCGTAGAGCCGGGGTCGGCGTCAGAGGCTGTCGGGGACGCGAGGTCGGTCGAAGGAGGGTATGGCACAACAGTCGGCGAGACGGGGCCGGAAGAACCAGTGCTTTCCACCGTGCCAGCGAGCACGCCTTGGGTGACTTGGTTCCGGTCCGCGAACTCCCATACGGGCCCGCAGCCCACGGCTGCAGCAGAGGCCGGACAGATGGCAGCAACCGACATCGTGCCTACCCATCAAAAGCCACTTGCGTTCCAGGGGGCGTCCACAGATGGAAAACGGTCAGTCTGCTTTTGGTCAACAATTTACGAAAACAGACATCAATCGTATTGCATTTATCAAATCTCCTTAAGAATTACTTTATACAATAAGGATAGAATTTCTACAGGTATGGAAACTCATAAGTCGATTTGTTGCCATGTATCTTGCGCCACAAGCCCCGCTTCTGAGATGGATCGGTAACGTCGGCTCCGACCTACCGGATGTGATTCAGCAGCGCTTGAGGTCATACTTCTTCACATCAATACCTCCACTCGTGGCAGGGGCCATCAACACGATTGCCGTAGCCACAGTCGCCTACCTTCGCTCTGGCCACCTCGCCTTCGCCGCCATTGCACTCGCAGACCTGCTCCTGCTTGGCGTGCGTGTCACGCTGTTGCGGCGCACGAACACGCCGTCCGGTCCCATCTTCGCCACTGGACTGCTCTGGGCGAGCTTGCAAGGCGCGACCATCGCGCTTGTCGTCACGATGGCGGACGTGGCTATGTCGATCGTCGCGCTTGCATCTGGTCTCGCATCAATTGGTGGGATCATCGGCCGGAATTTCACGGCTCGCCGCTATGCCATGATGCAGGTGTTGATAATAGATCTTAGCTATAAGATTGCCTTCTCAATCGATCATCCGGAGTTCCTCCCCCTCATACTGACTCAGACGCTCATGTTCGTCTTTATGAATTGGAGCATCTTGAGCCAGCACCGGATGGCGACAATCCAGGCGATACGTGGCGAGGTAGAGAGCCGTCGCCAATCCGTGACCGATCCCCTGACGGGGCTCGTCAATCGCCGAGGGCTTGAGGAGGCGTTCGACGCCCTAAGCACTGCAGCACAGCGCCGGACCCTGTTCTATCTCGATCTCGACGGCTTCAAGCAGGTGAACGACCGCCTCGGTCATGCGGCTGGAGACAAGGTTCTCCGCGAGGTTGCACGGCGCCTCCGTGAAACAGTCGGGCGGCATGATACGGTCAGTCGCCTCGGAGGCGACGAATTCCTGGTGCTCACCGGGCGGACCGATCGCCAGGAAGCGTATCAGCTCGGCGAGCGGATCATAGAAGCAATTGCGTTACCTTACTGCATTGGTGATGGCGTGTCTGCGAATATTGGCGTCAGCATAGGTATTGAGATAAGTGGTATTGAATTCTCAGGGGGACTTCCAGAGATGATGCTCCGGGCTGATCGAGCACTATATGCTTCCAAAATTTCAGGAAAGGGACGTTGCACCTTATTTAACAACCTAGAAACGGCTTTTGGCACTGCCACGTGATGTAAAATTGCACAGATTTGATACTGCATGGTCACGTGAGTGCAGATCTACTACGATAACTAACGTAGCCACACCACAAGCGGGCGCAACTGGTTATACTGACGTTGGCGAGCAATGCGGGCGAGGCAGACGCCGACGCATAAGAATTGCTGAGCGTCCGCTTTCCGGATCTGAATGTAGCAGGTGCAACGGCTCGCTTGGGTCGCTAGCGGGAGGGCCGCTCAGGGCGGAAGTCCGGGTAGCGTCCTTGGACGAGGTGTAATTTCCGGGCCCGTTTGGGTGGGGATTGGGGTGGCCATCGGGGCCGGCGGCTAAGGTGGAGTTTGCGGACTTCAACCCGAGCCGAGGTAACCCCGATGACCGACGACAGAGTGGCACTGATCGAGGCGCTGCAGAAGGCCGATGACGGCAACTTCCTGCGCTCGATCGCCGAGACGGTCCTGCAGATCCTGATGGAGGCCGACGTGGACGGGCTGATCGGGGCCGGGCGCTACGAGCGGTCGGGCGAGCGCAGCACCTACCGCAACGGCCATCGCGAGCGCAGCCTCGACACCCGGCTGGGCTGGCTCAACCTGAAGATGGGCAGTGGCTGCGCGGGCTGCTGGCGCGGTCGCACGTCAATACGGCGGTGGTCGCCCTGGCGGCCAAGATGGCGCGCATCGTCTGGGCGCTGCTGCGCCACGGGCGCGTCTACGAGCCGGCGGCCGTGACTGCCTGATCCGAGTTCGGCCGGCGCGGACGCGCCGGCCTTCCGATGTCTGCGGGCGGTGAGAGGAAGATGGCCTGACAGTCGACCGGTGTTCTGCAAGCCTCTCCGCAAAAATGGCGCTCGACGCCGACCCCTTTATGAGGCCCAGGACGCGCGGATCTCCATCTTGGCTAACGGCTCGCCAGAAGGCCGGATACGTTTATGCAGACTGCACAGACCAGCGGATCCAAGCCACTTGCGGACGGGGCGGGCCATACGTTCGCTGGCAGGCTCGCACTATCGAGGGCCGCGCGCGACCAATCGAGCGCGTCTGCATCCTGGAGCTGCTCCAGCATCACGCGATGCAGGGCGGCCCAAACACCGGCTGCCTGCCACGTGCCGAGCCGCCGCCAACTCGTCTTGCCGCTGCAGCCCACCTCAGAACGCGGCAGGTGCTTCCACTGCATGCCCGTGCGCAGAACCAGGATGATGCCAGCCAGCGCCGCCCGATCCGAGGCGCGCGGCCGACCGCCTTTCGGCTTCTCAGGCTCAAACGGCAGAAGCGGCTCGATCACCGCCCACAAGTCGTCGGGTACGAGAGCATCCATGCTCGCCCAACCCGCTCAATGCGGTTTTGTCCCGCGCTCTAAGCACGCTTGCGGAAATAGCGTCTGCGCTAACATATTGCGCCAACAAGCTGTAACTCAACAGGAGCTCCACTTGGAAGAGTATTCACCCCAACTGCAGCGCGCGTGCATGTGCCGCCATCTCCAAGCTGCTGATAAAGATATTCAGATGCATAGTCCGCTAGCTGCGAATGGGCCCGAAACTCACCGTCGCCCGCTATGAAGACGGTCATCGACATGATCTCACGCACGGACTCCCCGGGCATAGCGAGACTGCGTATCGCGTCCAATGCATTTGAGCACGCTAGAATGAGCGCTGGCCGGTATCGCTCCAGCGGCTCGCCCGACCTCACGGGGCCTTCGAGGATCAGTGCCCCCGCCCGCCGGGGCGTCATGCCGGCCGTGAAGACGAGGTCGCCGCGCCGCTTCGCGACGACGTAACGCCCTTGAGGGGCGGGCATGCCGGGCGCGGGAGACACGGTCATCGACGGTAGCGCTCGACGAGCTTCACGATGCGCTCCGCTGCATCCACGGTCTTATCGTAATTTTGCGAGAAGTTGAGGCGTATGCTGTCCGCGCTGTGTGGTCCGAACTCGCTACCCGGGGTCACGATGACGTTGGCCTGAACGCGCAGGAGCCGGACGAAGTCGATCGGCGATACGATGAGCGGTGGCAGCTGCGGGAAGAGGTAGCTGCCGGCCTCGGAAACGCGCACCGTGATGCCATCAACCGCCGAGAGCACGCGGTGCAGGTGATCCCGGATCGCTTGGTGCTGCTCGATCCGCTCGTCCATCCAGCCGGGTGGCTCGGCGAACCATGAGCGCAGAACGGACTGATTGTAGCCGGCCGCGCGCAACGAGACGATCGCCTGCAGCTTCTCCATACGGCCGATGAGACGAGGGCTGCCGAAGGCGACACCCAGACGGTAACCGCTCAACGATTCCGTCTTCGACGGCCCCATAATCGTCACGAGGTTTCGCGGATCACCGGCCAGCTTACACAGGTGGGTGTAGGTCGTCCCCGCGTAGCACAAGCGCGAATAGAGCTGGTCGACGATCACCGTCGCTCCGTAGCGGCTTGCGAGCTCGGCAATCCGATGAACCTCCGTTTCGGAGTAGACGACGCCGGTCGGATTGTTTGGGTTCGAGAACACGAATAACTGGGAACCGGTCGCGAAGCTTTCCTCCAGGCCGGACAAGTCGAGGCCCGCCCCGTTTCCGCCACGCGAGTAGTCGAGGCGCACAGGCACAACTTCTCCGCCGAGAAAATCAACGATCTTGCGGGTGGCGAAATAGTCCGGCTGAACCACGCTCACACAGTCACCTGGTGCAACGCTCGCGGCGAGAGCGAGAAAAAGGGCACCTTGAGAACCGGGCGTGATGATTAGGCCGTCCGTCCCGTCGACCTGCGTCCCGGTAAACCGGGCAAGCTTCTCGGCCAGTTCAAACCGGATGTCGCCCCGGCCCAGGTATTCGGTGTAGGCCTGTGATCCACCCTGCGCGATGCCGGCCACGAAACCGTCGAACGCACCGGGCGAGGGCTCGAACGCATCGACGTCGCCATGGGAAAAATCGACTGGGTCCCCTGCTAGCTTGTCGCCGAGCATGATACCCGCGAGCTTGGTGGGCGCCTGCCGGTGTTCCTGGCCCGGCGCGTCGGTGGTGCCCAGCCGCGCGAACTTGGCTTCGATGGGGTCCATATCTCGGTATCCGGTGGTAGCTGGAGGGGGTGGCCGTCAGGCAGCCTTGCGATCGTCGACGTGGAGGAAGGCCCGGGTGAATACGTCCGCGTCGACGTTCCCCCCGGATGTGATGATCAGTGTCGTGCGGCCGCGCAGCGTCTCTGGGTTGGCGAGCGCGGCAGCGAGCGCGACAGCCCCGCCAGGTTCGAGCACGACGCGGAACTCCTCGAATGCCACACGCATGGCGACGAGGACCTCGTGATCCGTGGCCGTGAGTCCAGGACCGACCCTGTGGCGGTGCACTGCGAAGGGAAGCTCGGCCGGCAACCGTGCCAGCAAAGAGTCGCAGATCGACCCGTCGACCGCAGCGTTCGTGACGCGCGCCTGCGCGAGGAGCGAACGGCGGGTATCGTCGAAGTCAGCAGGCTCGACGGGCTGGACCACAGCCGGGCTGCCGGCTGCCTCGACGGCGAGGCAGGTGCCCGCGGTCAGGCCGCCACCGCCGCAGGGAACGAGGATGGTGTCGATGGGACCTCCCGCTTGGCGGAGGGCTTCGAGCGCGGCAGTACCTTGGCCCGCGACTACGTATCGATTGTCGCCAGGCGGGATGATCGCCGCTGCGGACTGCCCCGCGATTGCTGTTGCGATGTCCTCACGACTCTGGGTGCGGCGGTCGTAAAGTTCCACTCTGGCGCCCTGCTGCCGGGCCTTGGCGACCTTCACCGCCGGGGCGTCGATCGGCATCACGATGGTGGCTTGCAGGCCCAACATCCGAGCCACCGTTGCGATCGCCTGCCCATGGTTGCCGGTCGAGTAGGCGACGACGCCGCCGGGGAAGCGTCGAGGGTCGAGGCGTGACAGGCAATTGAACGCCCCCCTGAACTTGAAGGCCCCCGTGCGCTGGAGGTTCTCCGCCTTGATCCACACTCGGCCACCGAGACGGGCGTCGAGATCTGGCGAGTTCAGAAGCGGTGTCACGACTGCCGCCGTCGAGAGGCGGCCGGCAGCGTCGAGCACGTCGCCCGCGATCGGCAGATCCTGCACGTCAATCATCGCTCGAAGTCCATCAATGGGAAAGGATGCGGGACAGGAAGCCACGTGCCCGCTCCGTCGTGGGCTGGCTGAAGAAGTCCTCGGCTGTCCCGGTTTCGACGATGCGCCCTGCGACCATGAAGACGACGCGGTCGGCGACCTTGCGGGCGAAGCCCATCTCGTGGGTCACGACCATCATGGTCATGCCGTCGCGCGCGAGCTCCACCATCACGTCAAGCACCTCTCCGACCATCTCGGGATCGAGGGCTGAGGTCGGCTCGTCGAACAGTAGAGCGATGGGATCCATGGCCAGCGCACGAGCGATGGCGACGCGCTGCTGTTGCCCTCCCGAGAGCTGGCTTGGCAGGGAGTCGGCTTTATCGGGCAGCCCGACACGGGCGAGCAGACCGTGCGCCCGCTCGGCGGCCTCGGCGCGGGATCGGCCCAGTACATGGACCGGCGCGAGGCACAGGTTCTCCAGCACGCTCAGATGCGGGTAGAGCTCGAAATTCTGGAACACCATGCCAACACGGGTGCGCAGCCGTACGAGATCGCCTGGCCTCCCGCGCCCGACGTCGACGCCGTCGCAGAGGATCAGGCCGGCATCGAACGGAACGAGGCCGTTGACGCACTTGATCAAGGTACTCTTGCCTGAGCCCGAAGGCCCGCAGATCACGACGACTTGGCCCCGCCACACGTCGAGGGTACATCCGCTCAGGACCGGGACGGTGTCATAGCTCTTCCCGACCCCGTCTATCCGCAGGACTGGGATCTCCGCCGGCACGGGGCAGGGGCTGGCTGCGCCGGCCGAAGATGCGTTCGCGGTCATACGGACCTCCTGCGCTGGAGCATCTGCGCGAGTTCGGTGCCGATCGAGCAGACGATCAGGTAAACAAGTGCGGCGAAGACGTAGAACTCGACCAAGCGACCTTCATGCTCGGCGGAAATACTGGTCTCTGTCATGAAATCGCGCAATCCAATGACGTAGACGAGGGAGGTATCCTGGAACAGGATCACCGCTTGCGTGACGAAGACCGGCAGCATCGCGCGGAGCGCCTGGGGCAGGACGATGAGGCGCAGCGTCTGGCCGCGCGTCATGCCGAGCGCTTGGGCAGCCTGCCACTGGCCGATCCTGACGCTGCTGATCCCGGCCCGGATGATTTCGGAATAGTAGGCTGCCTCGAAGATCACGAAGGCGATCAGGGCGGAGGGTAGCGCCCCGACCGGCCTGCCGATCGCCAGGGGGACGAGGAAGTAGAACCAGAACAGGACGAGGACGAGTGGGATCGCCCGAAGCCCGTCGACATACGCCGCCGCGATCGTGGCCGGCATGCGCGGTCCGAACAGCCGCACCAGCGCGACGAGGAGACCGAGCGCCGTCCCGCCGATCATGCCGATGGCCAGCAATAGCAGGCTGAGCTGCATCCCTTCCCAGAGGAAGGGCAGGGCGGCCAGAACCGCGCCCCAATCGAACGCATGCATTACGCCTTCCCCAGCGCTAGGGTGGGCACCCGCTTCGCCCGCGGTGCGGGCCGAACGGCCTCGAGCCGGCGCATGGCGAGCCTGACGACGACCGCGATGGCCAGATAGATCACGGTCGCCGCAGTGAATGCTTCGAAGCCGTGAAAGGTGTTGCTCTCGATCTGCCGGCTCTGCGCCGTGAGTTCGAGTACGCCGATCGTCAGGGCGAGCGACGAATTCTTAACGGTGGTCAACAACTCTGACGTCAGGGGCGGAAGAATGATCCGGAAGCACTGCGGTAGGACGACGAGGCGCAGCGCCTGTACCGGGGTCAGGCCAGAGGCGAGGGCGGCCTGGGTTTGGCCCTGAGGTACGGCGCGGATCCCGGAGCGGACCTGCTCGGCGATGCGGGCGGCGGTGAACAGGCCGAGCGCGACGACGGCGGTCCAGAACTCGGGGGCGGGCAGGTCGCGCTTGAGCCAGCGGCCCCAGGGTGTTGGCAGCAATTCCGGGAGCACGAAATACCAAAGGAACATCTGCACGAGCAGCGGGATGTTGCGGAAGACCTGCACGTAGATCGCGCTCGCAACACAGATCGAACGCGAAGAGGCCGTGCGGCCGATGCCGACGAGGGTCCCGACCGTCAGGGCGATCGACCAGCCGAGTCCGGCAATCGCGAGGGTTAGTCCCGTGCCCCGGATCAACCAGTCGAGGAACGGCTCTCGGACAAGGATTGCCCAGTCCCATTGGTAGGTCATGACGGCGCCCTCCCGCGTCGCGCGGCCTCAATCCGGGATCGACTGCACCTGGAAGGCCGCCGTCACGAGATCGCTTTTCGGAAATCCGAGCGGACCGAACCATTTCGCGAAGAGCTGGTCGGCCTCACCGGAGCGGAAGGCACGGGCGAGCGCGCTATTCACGAGGGTGAGGAAGGCGCTGCTGCCCTTCTGCACCATGAAGCCGTATGGGCTGTAATCGAGGGCGCGACCGACCACGATGAAGTCGTCGGGCACACGTGCAGTCTTGCGCAGCCCGTAGAGGAGAACATTGTCGGTGGCGTAGGCGTCGGCTCGTCCAGTGGAGAGGGCAAGGAAGCCCTCCGCATTGTCGCGCACCGGCATGACGCGGACGTTCAGCTTCTTCTGCTCGATGATGCCGCGCACCAGCCGCTCGGGGGCGGTCGCGAGGGGCAGAGCCACCGTCTTGCCGTCGAGGTCCTCGACCTCGCGGATCCCGCCGTCCTTCCTCACCAGCAGCTGGGTTGCGGCAGCGAACGGGATGTAGCTGAAATCGACCTGCTTCTGACGTTCGAGGGTGTTCACCGTGGAACCGCATTCCAAATCCACCGTGCCGTTGGTCACCAGCGGAATGCGGTTTTGCGGGTTGACGGGGATCCACTTGATCGGGAGCTGCGGCGTGTTCAGGTGGGCGCGGATGGTCTCGACCGCGCGCATGCACAGGTCGATCGAGTAGCCGGCCGGGTTGCGCCGCTCGTCGAGGGAGGAGAACGGGCTCGCGGTCTCGCGATACCCAATCGCGATGGCCCCGTTGGCTTTAATCCGGTCGAGGACAGGGTCGCCCTGCTGGGCGAAAGCCGGGATCGGCCCGCAGAGGCCGAAAGCGAGAACCAGGGCGGCGAAGATAGAGCGGGGGGGGCTTATCATGGCGCTCTCCTCGACCGGACTCAGGCTGCGGACCGTGGGTTCGTGCCGCTCAGGGCGGCGACCAATTCGGCGAGGCTCGTCACGGTGAGATCGGGTTTCGCCGCCTCCACGCCATCGCCGGACAGACCGAGCTCGCGTCCCGGACGATGGACCCAGGCGCTCGTGAGACCGAGCTTATTCGCGGGCACTACGTCGGCGCGCAGGCTCTGGCCGACGTGCAAGATGCGCTCTTTGGCGATGCCCAGGGCAGCGAGCTCATCGATGGCGGTGTGAAAGTGAAGCCAGTCCGGCTTGTAGGCGCCGACGCGTTCGGCGGTGACCACGATATCGAACGTGAACCCAATCTTTGCCGATGAGGCGCGTAGGGATGCCTCGTCGATGTTGCTGAGTGCCCCGACCTTCGCCCGGGCCTGCAAGGCAATGAGGCCCTCGTGGCTATCCTGGTAGGCAGGCCATGTCTTCGGGCTCTCGGCGAATGCCTCCCTGGTCTGTGCGTCGGGCTCGACACCGTACTCGGCGCAGATCTGGTCGAAGCAGCGGCGCAGCACGTCTGGGTAGAGGTGAGCGGGCCGCTCCTTCTGAATGGCAGCGCGGGCGCGGTCGAAGGCCATTAGCAGCGCGTGTCCTTCCACCGCGATGCCGTGACGATCGGCCCAGGCGTTCAGAAAGGCGATGATCGACGGTTCCCAGTCGATGAGCGTCCCGTAGACGTCGAAGGTGACGGCATCGAAATCGTCGAGGTTGAGGCCTTGCATCATCTCGGTCCTGCTCGTTTCAACTGATTATCGATTATCAGTAAAATATGACAACCGTCAACTGGCGGCCGGAGCAGCCCGGTTCGCGGGGCTCTGATGCCGTCAGGGGTAGCGTTCTGTGCTGCCCTGCGGCAGTGCAGACAGCGTAGGAATGGGAATGAGTATGGCGACCGACACCGGACGCATCGGCTCAGACGAGCTTCTTGCCGAAACCGCTTTACACGCGGGTCAACCCGCACCGGCAGCGATCGCCGCGCAGCTCCGTAGCGACATCGTTCACGGGGTGATCGAAGGCGGCAGTCGCATGAGACAAGACGCCGTGGCGACGCGGTTCGGCGTCAGCCAGAACACAGCACGCGAGGCGTTCAAGCAGCTGGAAGCAGAGGGATTTCTCCGCTCCGAGCCGCGCCGGGGCGTCAGCGTCGCGCCTCTTTCGGCTGAGGAAGCTCGCGAGATTACGGAGCTACGTGCCCTTTTAGAAGTACAAGCTTTAGGCTGGGCGCTCTCTGCACCTGAGCCATCTAGCTTCGATGCTGCTCAAAGGATCCTAACGCAACTCGACGATGCCAGGACAGTCAACACGATTATTGCACTGAATGCCGCGTTTCATCGCACTCTGTACGAGCCTGCGGCTCGCTCCCGGACGCTGGCTTTGATTGAGAACTTGCGCCTGAATTTCGAGCGTTATCTCCGCCTGACATGGGAGGAGACCGCACATCTGTCGCAATCCCAGCAGCAACATCATGAGATCCTACGCCTCTGCCGTGTCGGAGCAAGCAAACAGGCGACCGAGCTCCTGCACGAGCATATCTGGGATACCGGTCAGCTTTTGATTGGGCGGCTGAAGAAGCGATCAATGTAACAACTGTGCGCCGCGCAAATGATCAGTAAGTAACAATCAATACTTGGCGCTTAAATCGGAAGCGGACCTTCCGTGCCCAACCCAACCCGGTCGCCCCGGTGACGACCAGAGCATCCCACAAGCGTAGGGGTGGACGCCCCCTGACGGCATCGATGTGCCAGAGTGGAGGTGTTGCAACACCACTGCAGGAGGCGTCCATGGGTGAGGTTAGCAC